>JAZKAZ010000053.1:0-12309 GCA_040388845.1 Chlamydiota bacterium
CCCGACCCAGAATCGTCTTCGGGTCCCCCTAGATCACTCACCGAATTGTCTCGCATCTCAGATGCAGAGGCTCCGTGTCCTCTATAAAGCTTTTCGGTAGAATCTTTTGGTTTGCAGAAACGGGATAAAATTTTCTTAAATATTTTTGTGCAGCAACATTTTTTTGAACTTTTTGGGGTAAGCAAAGAGGCTTCTGTTGCCGTGTTGTTAGATTCTGTTTTTTGAGTGGGCTCGGCATTAAGTCGATTTCCTTCTAAATTATTGCCAACGAAATTATTCTCTTGTGAAGGCAAGCTTGAATAGGGATTATCTTTGTCTTTTGTAACATCGCTCAATGTTCTTCGATCGGATCTTGAATCTTCGGATAGAGAGATTTTATCAGAAGGTTTACAGCAGCAGCAACAACAACAACAGCAACAGCAGATTTTTTTAAAGATTTTTTTGCAGCAGGAATCTTCAGCAATCTTCTGGCTTTCAGTGGAATATTTAGGCAAGGAGACTGAGGCTCTGGAGTCAACACTTGAAGCAGAATCTCTTTGGGAGGCTTTTGGCGATGCGACCGTAAGCGTTTCAGTATCCCACCACCAGGCAGGACAGCAGTATTCAGATATCTTCATAAAAATTCTCTCCATTACAGTTTGGCAAAAAGCTTAACCAATAAAAACTTTGAATGTAAATATTTTATTGATTATGGCCAAATTTTCGTATCCGGTTGATCTTGGGCTCAGATTTTGAGACAATAGGACCAAATCCAGGAGCTAAATGTTCAAATTAAAAGCGGACTACCTCCCGACTGGCGATCAGCCTCAGGCAATCGAGCGGCTCGTCTCAGGCATCCAAAAAGGAAAAAAAGCTCAGGTTCTTTTAGGCATTACCGGTTCGGGCAAAACCTTTACGATGGCCAACGTCATCCAGCAATCGTCAAAGCCTGCCCTCATTTTAGCTCATAATAAGACGCTAGCAGCGCAGCTTTATCAAGAGTTTAAGAACTTTTTCCCCGAAAGTGCGGTGGAGTATTTTGTCTCTTATTACGATTATTATCAGCCGGAGGCCTACATTGCCAGAACGGACACTTACATAGAAAAGGATATGGCGATCAACGACCGGATTGAAAAAATGCGGCTGAGCGCCACCCGCTCATTGATTGAAAGACCCGATGTAATCATTGTTGCCTCCGTTTCTTGTATTTATGGCTTGGGAACACCCGAATATTACAGCCAGATGGTCTTGAGCCTCGCATTGAAACAGCAGGTCCGCCGCGATGATGTCCTTCTCCATTTGGTGGAAATGCATTATAGCCGCTCCGATTACGACCTGACCCGTGCAACTTTTCGCGCGCGAGGAGATGTGTTGGAAATTGTCCCTGCTTATGAAGATGACCTAGCCTACCGGATTGAATTTTTTGGCGATGAAGTGGAACGGATGAGCGAAATCGACCCCATCAGCGGAAAGGTGCGCAAACGATTGGAAAAACTCTCGATTTATCCAGGATCCCACTATGTGACGCCTGAGTATGTCCGATTTGGGGCGATGAATACGATTCGCCAGGAGTTAAAAGAGCGAATCGCTCTCTTCGAAAAAGAAAACCGGCTGATTGAGGCCCAAAGGATCCGAGAGCGGACGAACTATGATCTTGAAATGATCCGGGAGATCGGGTTTTGCAAAGGGATTGAAAACTATTCCCGCCACTTTAGCGGAAGAGCGCCGGGTGCGCCGCCCCCTTGCCTCATCGATTACTTCCCCGATGATTTTCTTTTTTTTATCGATGAATCGCACCAAACGCTTCCTCAGCTCCACGCTATGTACAATGGGGATCGATCCAGAAAGCAGTCGCTCATTGAATTTGGCTTCCGTCTTCCTTCCGCGCTTGACAACCGTCCACTGAAATTCGAAGAAACCTATAACAAAATGCGCCAAGTCATCTATGTTTCGGCGACCCCTGGAGTTTGGGAAATTGAGCAGGCAGAAGGAGATCTCGTTCAGCAAATCATTCGCCCCACTGGTCTTTTGGATCCGCTCATTGAAGTGAGACCCGCAACAGGCCAAGTAGATGACTGTCTCGATGAAATCCGCAAGGAAACGGAGCAGGGCGGAAGGATTCTGGTCACAACGCTTACCAAAAAACTCTCGGAGGATCTCTCAAAGTACTTAAATGAGATTGGCGTAAAGGCCAAATATCTCCATTCCGATATCGATACGTTGGAGCGGATTCAAATTCTCAAAGCGCTTAGATTAGGCGAATTTGACGTCCTGGTCGGAATCAACCTCCTTCGAGAAGGTCTCGATTTGCCGGAAGTGACCCTCGTCGTCATCCTCGATGCAGATAAAGAAGGATTTCTCCGCTCCGAGACGGCGCTGATCCAAACCTGTGGAAGAGCTGCTCGCAATCTCCGAGGAAGAGTCATTCTCTATGCAGATAAACAAACAAAGGCGATCCAGAACACGATTGCGATTACCCAAGGGCGTAGAGAGCACCAGCAGGCCTATAATGAAGCGCATCATATTACCCCTAGATCCACAAAGCGGGATCAAAACGTTAGCCTTGAAGAAACGTTTGGGTTTGCAGAAATCCCTCCCGCGACGCTAAAAATTGCTCTAAAAGAGTCTACTGACATTCAGGATTTGGAGGCGAAGATCAAGGAATGCGAAATCGAGATGCGAAGAGCTGCCAAAGAGTTGCGCTTTGAGGATGCCTCTCGTTTTCGCGATCAGATGCGCTACTATCAAAATCTCGAAATGCTGAAAGCAGATAGGGATTGAGATAGGACATTTCCCTACTTTGGAGAGAGCACGAAAACGGGTTGGTGCCATCCTTTAGAAAATTGATCAAGATCTTTTTTTTCATAGCCAAAAGTTGCTACCGTATTCCACTCTTTAAGCAAAAGAGGAAGGCGCTTTTTCCCATAAATTCTATGAGCATTCCAGAAAATGTGATCCATTCCCACAGGTACTGCTAAAAACAATAGGCCATTTGGTTTTAGCATCTGTACGGTCTTCTTCATCGCATCCAAATCCCCTTGGGGATTAATAGGATCTCCATATCTACCCAATCCATCATGCTCAAAGCTGGAAATAGACAAAATGGCGTCAAATAATTCCGGATTTTCATCATATTCTGGAATCGTTAGAGTTTTTATTTCCGGGTGATCCGATAATATCTTGTTATAATCAATACTTATCGGAAATCCTCCAAAAACTAAAACAATTGCCTCATACCACGGGAGGGCGCTGCCAATGATTCCCACACGTTTCCCTTGAATCTGAGAAGCATAGCAATCCAGCGCTGCATAAAGATAACGATCAGTAGGGCCGTAATAACCTTCTCTTCTCAATAGGGCTTTTCTCTTCAAGGCTTCGACCTCGTCATAACTGTATTTGGTAGATTGGCCAGCAGAAATCGAATTATCAAAATAATAAGAGGAAACGGAGATCGTTCCGTCCATAGTGAATTCTTGATAATATTCTTGAGGAATAGTAGTTGGAGGTGTGGCAATTAGAAAGTTTGAAATGGATAGTAAAACAAAAAACAATCTCATGTGTAATCTCTCTTTAATTATTCAAAGTTTCTGTAGTTTAATCCAACTTTCTGGAAAAGCATCTGTATTTTGAGTGTCGTGATCTGATTGAACCATCACAATTTTGCTTGGATTCTTATTGAGCCAAGCTGCCCACCACGAAAAAGAGGAGTGAGGAGAAACAATTTGATGAGTGCAAAAAGACATCATATAAAAGTCGAAGTATTTAGAGTTTCCTTCAATAAAATGGAGGTCTTTTTTTGTTCGAGGTAGATTTTTTTTTACATATTCAATTGCGTCGGAAAAGATGAGAAATCTGAAATTTTCAGGGAAGTAATGCATGGCCTTTAAAAAATAGTCCCAAGAAAAAAACTCAATAGCTTGCGGATTGTGGCCATCTGGAATAAAAGTTCTGATATGCACGGCAACTGTAGGAACGGAGCTTTCCAATAGAAATCTATATTTATTATAAATTTCTGAAACTAATTTTTTTTTCGGAGAAAAAAGTTCTCTAATGTGCTCACTATATTTATTGAAGTATTTCTCAGTTTGAAAATAACCGTAAAGCCGAAGATTGTATCCGGCGTGGTAAGGAATGGGAATGTATGTCCAGAGCCCTGGCCATGGGCCCTCTTTATTATATAACGAGAAATTTACATCTTCTCGCTTTTGAATATTTAAACGAAAAAAAACATTTTCATAATTCCCTTTTCCGTGTTGAGCGCTGAGCATTTCTGGAAATATGGCTTCACAGTGATTTTCTAAAGCATAGGCAATAGCCGCCGCTACCTGGAACATTTGATTCCCAAGCTGTCCTTTAAAATTACAGGTCACATATTCGCCAGTAGGAAATGCAGGGCTAGAAAAAAACAGAAAAAATAAAAAGGTTAAAATGGCTCTCATTTTTTGGGAGGATATCTAGTCATCGTCAAAAGTTAAAGAGAATTCTTGCTTTGCGAGAAGCCTGATAAATTCAAAATTTTTGTAGAATTTTATTCTGGTAGCTAGGTAATATCTGGGTTGTTTTTAGAAGCTCCTTGAAATACAAGGCACTGAAGGGTGGCGTATTTATGAATTTTTGCATGGTTTTCCTGCGATTTATTTGTCTTTGTATTCTCTCGATTTCTTCGGTTGCGTACGGGAAAGTATACGACTGTTTTATATTTTTTGACGAATTAGAGCTATTAGAAGTCCGTTTAAATGAATTAGCAGATGTTGTAGATAAATTCGTTTTAGTTGAAATGGCTGAGACGTTTCAAGGAAATAAAAAACGTTTCATATTTAAAGAAAATCAACATTTGTTCGAGAAATTTTCAGATAAAATTATTTATATCAAATTATCAGATCGATTGGTTACGCCCAGTCCGTGGGTGAGAGAGGCTTTTCAGAGAAATCAAATCATGAGAGGCTTATCTGAATGCAATGATGAAGATATTATTTTGATTTCAGATGCGGATGAAATTGTCCGTTGTGATGCCGTAGCAAAAATAAAAGAGGCTCTTAAGCAGTACTCATTTGTGCGATGCAAACAGAGAACATTCAGGTTTTATTTAAATATGGAGACGCGTCCTTGGTGCGGTACGTTTGCCGTGCTTTTCAAATATTTGAAGCAGGCAGATATAGATCAGCTTCGAAAGTTGTACATACACAAGCAGCCCCCGGCATCTTTATTATTTTTTGACCTTCCCAATGCAGGATGGCATTTTTCTTCTGTAGGCGGTCTTGAACGTTTTAAAACAAAGCTAGAGTCCTATGCGCACGCTGGGTCAACAGAATATTATAAATCACAAGCTTATATAGATCATATTATCAATACGGAGTGTAGATGTGTCGAGCTAGACGACTCGTTTCCATGGTTTGTTACAGAAAACATAGAGATGTTTTCTGCAAAAGGATTTATTTGTAAGTAGTCATTCATTTTCGTTTCCCGGCTTTAGAGGAAAATTAGAATAAGATCCGTTCAGATTTTTAAATGTGGCGACGGAGATTCCTGGAGAAAGGGGCTCCCATTTCTGAGTAATAGGCTGATATCTCATAGCTATTTCGAAATCCCTTTTTATAAAAGGGGACAAGCTGGGTTGAGAAAAAAGAATCATATGATCCCGAATTGTAGGAGATTGCCGGGCAAATGATCCGATTTGCATTCCAAACGGAAGGCTTAGTAGATAATTTGCAATTTCTGGAATTGTTGGTTTGAGCGGTACGAACCCATCGTTTACCGGAGGAGTCTCGATAATTACGTAGTCTCCTAGTTTGAAGAGTGCAGAAGTAAATCTCCTCCAATCGACATGATGAAGCACATGAAAACAGAGAACCACATCAAAGTGCTCTTCTTGCGCCAATCGTTCAATATCATCTGCTGTTATAAATTTTTTTAAATAAGCAAGGTTCCCCATCTCCGAATTGAGTTCGCAAATTTTTTGCAATCTTTCGGTACCATCGATTAAAATGCAGGTCGCATCATAATTTTCTAAAATCCTCAAAGAAAAATAACCGTTATTAGCTCCTATATCCAATACAGTAAAAGGGCGTTTGAATCGATTCAGAAGGGGACGTATAGCCTCGAAGCGGGATGGGCAGTCAGGGCCAACTCCTTTCTTGAGCATTTCCCCATTGATGAGTAAATCTTGATAAGGCCAATCTTTATCAAAAGCAAGTTCGTTTTTTAGATCCCCGAGAAGAGGGGAGCTGAAAAGAAGGGCTGTGAGCATCCAGTAATAAAAATTTTTCTGATTAGACATCAGTGCCCAAAATTTAATATAATCCATTGCTGTATGACCTCTCTTTGATCAGCTGTGAAATGCGGCCAATAAGGAAAATAGGGCCCAATTAAATGTAAAGCCGAGCTTGGGCCTAATTCAGTGCCCATCATTTCCTTTAAAATGGGACATAGACTTTGTGTAGGTTTATAGTGTTCAGGAAAAACTGTAAAGGCAAAATCATAATGGGTCATTCCAGCCGCAAATTCTGCATTTACAATTCTTTCGAACCGTTCCCAAAAGGCCTGTTTGCACTTGTCAGAAAGGATGACTGCAAGAGGAGAAAGTGAGAAATAGGTGGAGATATCGGACTTAAGGGATTTTAAATTCAGGAGAAATTGCTTTACGCAAAGACAGTCTTCAGCGCTGAGGGGAATGTAGGCCCGATCTAAATCAACGAGAGCATTTTGAAGGGGAACATAAAGAGATCCCCCGTTTGAGCAAATCGGAACATTACTCTTTGGAAAAGCCCAATCATTATCAAGTAATACAATTCCAGTTTCGTTGTAATTTATATTCGTTCCGTTTAAATCTGAATGGCCGACTAAAAAAATAAAAATTGACAGTATCCAAAAATCTGATTGAGAAATTGGGATGGTTGTAGCGATTTCTCTGGGAAGAAACCTACGTAGGGCGTTTCCCTCAATAAAAGGTTGAAATGTTGCTAGGCTTCCGTGAATAAAAATCGGGATTGAGGGAGCGATAAATGAATCGCAATTTAATAAAACAGAAAGCTCCCAAACGAGAGCTTCTTTTTGGATTTCACGAAGTTTTTTATAGATTCCGAGAGACTCAGAAAGAATCCTTCCTTCGCGAGCAAAATGACAAATCTTAACTAAATCACTCGGGAGTGTGGAATGGGAAAATTGGACAGCTCTTTGGGCTTGCTCAATTAAATTCGTTTTTTTTTTAAATAATCATGATCTTTCAAGGATTCGATTATTGAATTTAAAAAAAAACTATTTTCTAAATGATCTTGGAGATCTTTAAGAGCTTGGTCATTGAAACTGGGAATTGAATACTCATTCACAGCCAAAGGAGGTTGAATTGTATCCATTTATTTGCCTATTTTTGTTGAAAGCGCTGTGATATCAGGTAGATCAAAACAGTGCAATGAGATTTAGAGATATTTTTGATAGAGCTTCCTTGAATTGGTCATCAAATAATCAGCAGTCAAATGATTTTCAGCTCCAAGGATCACCTTTGACGGTTTGATGAGGGAGCGGTAAAGGGGCATTAATGTTTGATGATTGCAATTGATTGTCCATTGACGCGCGGCTTGGGCTCGATTTAGATAATCATCATAGTTGTCAAAGACGTCCTTCATTGCATTCGCAGCGTCTTCCACAGTGCAATTAAATTGATTGCCATAATAGTATTTCCCTGGCCAATGATAATAGGCCGGCTCTAAACTTAAGGCGGGAACGCTTCTGACCAAACCCGTTTGGCAGATCGTATTCAAGGCCGTATTATCTGCGCAGATGACAGGAATCCCCAAAGCCATCGCCTCTCGAGGCGGAATAGAAAAACCCTCGCCTTTGGACAGGGTGATATAGCAATCAATTGTCTGAAAAAGCTCTAAATAGTCCTTAAAAAGGAGTCTTTGAAGAGTCAGCCTCACATTTTTCAATCCCAGAATTTGAATTTCCTTGCGGATGACCTGGTCCCAATGATTTTCACTTGATCTGCCATTGAGCCTGAGCATCACATTCGGGTTGTTCCCAAAAACTTGAGCAAAAGCGCGAATCAGGGTGAGATGGTTTTTTCTTTGAGCAAATACACTAAAATCGGCAAAAACCATTGGAGATTGCTTTTTATTTTTTAAGGGCAGACTCCAGAAATTCGACAAGTTGACATTCAGGGGAAGTGTAAAAATGGGAAGATTGACTCCAGAATTCCGATAAGTGCCCACTAAAAAAGGATCAGGGACGGCCACTGCATCAAAATAGCGATTTAAAACCGATGTCCACATCGGGGGGATTTTAGTTGTCTCAAACATAGAATAGGCAATGCGGATCTGATTTGCATCAGCAGCTGTTTTTATTTTTTCTAAAAAAGGTTGATCTGAAGAATCCCAAACGCAGTCTGTAAAAAGCGCCACTTTCCCTATAAGCGGATTCTTTGTTTTGATGATTTTCTTGACGTCTTGAGGGACATTGGCAAATACATATTTCCCCCGGGTGCGAACAAAATTAATCGACACTTCATTTTTTAAAGTTTGAATGAATTCGACTCCGATTTTTCCCCAACCATCCGCCATAAAAACAAAACCAAATACTGTCAAATAGGGGCGAGAATGGTTAGAAAGAGCACCTGGGAAAAAATAAAGCAATCGATTTGTTAAAAAATTTTTTCCGCGGCGTATGATTCTAAAAATAACGAGGCGATTCCAAAAAAGAACGCCGAATGCGATGCCCATCCCAAGGAAGAAGAGGATTCCCTCAAAAAGCAAAAGTACTCGATCGAATTTTTTCTCGATCGATCTCAATTCGGAATTTGCATAAGAGGAACTGATTTGGCCAAAAAATAAAAATCCGAGCAAAAAAAACTTAATGCGAATTGATTTTAGTAAAGTCATAAGTCTTGCTCGCTGATTGCGTATCTTTCTAATGCAAGTGGACATAAGAAATCTTCATTATCTCGACTGATCTCATTTTTCGCTCTTTAATTTTTGTGATTGATTTTTTTTCTTCGACGGGAGAAGATCCCAGGTCGATACCCTTGGGTTTTCTTGTGTTATTAGTCCCAACTAGATCATTAGGCTTCGATTGAGAAATTTTTTTAAATCGCCTCTTTGGGATATTTTTATTGGTCCCAAATATAAAAATTGGGTTTCCCTTTTTTTCATTTTAACTACAAATCTGTTATCCGCCCTTATGGAAGGGGGGTCTTTTGCCTTTCTTCTGGTTGGATTTTCTTCATTGGAAGGACAAAAAATCAAGGATCTTTGTCCTTATCCATTTTTTTGTTCATCTGCTCTTGCGGAATGGTTATCCAGGCTGACAAATAACGAACTCTTTTTTTTCTTTGTTCTTTCAGCAGTTTGTTTGCAAGCCATTCGTTGCGGCATCGGATATGTTGGTCTCCATATGACTTCGCTTTTGTCTCTAAGAATCCAGACTGATGCGCAGTTGCGTATCTATCAACAGATTTTTCGCTTAAGTTTTTCTCGCGTTTCTCAATACAAGGTGGGAGATTTATCAGAGTATGTGAGAATCCCTTCCCAAGTAATTCCAATTGTTTTTGAGGCGATGAATCGCTTTTTAGTTTGTATTTTGATGATTTTGTGTTCAATTGCATTGATGTTTTGGATTTCTTCTCCACTTACTTTCATTACAACGATTTTATTCGGTTTTTTTGCATTTATGCAAAAAAAATTAATCAGCAGAGTGGCTCAAGCTTCGCAGGTGTTGACGGAAAATTTAACGGAGCTCAATCATCAGACGGTTCAATCCCTTCAGGGAATTCGTCCGATCCATATTTTTAATCGAAGTAAATATATAGTTAATAAAATTAATGATCTTTTGTTAACTATTGCCAACTTTTCGAAGAAGGTGAATTTATTGAATAGTTCTATTTCGATGATAAATGAAATGATCGGTATTTTAGTTGTGGGGGCCATTTTAATTCTCGGATCTTTTTATCTGACCAAGTCCCAAACAATCATTTTGCCTATGTTGTTAACTTATTTAGCATTGAGTTATCGGGTAGCCTCCCGTTTGCAAATGGCAATGGCTTATTTAGGAACTGCGGCGTTTCATTTTGGTCCTTTAAAAAGAGTGAATGGAATTTTAGAGACTAAAGATAAAGAATTTATTTTGAATGAGGGGGAGCCATTCGATCAATTTTTTAATAAAATTGAATTTAGGAATGTTCATTTGGTCTATCCCGACAGTCTAAATGCTGCTGTAAAAGACGTATCTTTTACAATCCCGAAGGGGGAAGTTGTGGCATTCGTAGGGTTATCTGGTGCAGGAAAGTCTTCCTTGCTCGATTTGTTGCTCCGATTGTACGAACCTACTCAGGGTGAAATATTAGTAGATTCGATCAAGCTCAGCAGTTTTTCTTTAGAGACTTGGAGAGAGATTCTGGGAGTTGTTAGTCAGGATTCATATATTTTTAATGACGCGATCAGTCAAAATATTCGTTTTGGATCACTAGCCGCCGCAGACGCGGATATATTAGACGCAGCGAGAGCTTCGGGCGCCCATGAATTCATTTCAAAATTACCCCAAGGATATAACACGATTGTTGGGGAAAGGGGTTATCGGCTATCGGGAGGCGAACGGCAGCGAATTGCTTTAGCGCGGGCTTTATTGCGGAATCCTGAAATTTTGATTCTCGATGAGGCGACAAGCAGCTTAGACAGTCATTCAGAAATGTTGATTCAGGAATTTCTTGATCGCTTCCACCTAGGCAAAACAATCATCATTGTAGCGCATCGCCTTTCGACAATCGTTAATGCGAATTCTATTATCGTGATGGAAAACGGGACCATTGTTGAAATGGGGAATCATGAATCTCTTTTAAAACAAAAAGGGAGATATGCTTACCTGTGGAATCTTCAGTCAAAAGAGCGGATGTCGTGCTAGGTTCTAAGTGATTCCCGATATTGCCAATAACAGAGAAATAGCTTCTTGCGCAGCGCGTAATTATGCAAAGGACTCGTCGCATTGGGTTTTTGATGCGCTTCTAAAAGTTTTTTCCTTCTATATTATTTCTGGAAATTTATTTAGAGCAATTAGTTTTGGCTTTGAGCATAACCTGTTGATTACAGAATTTATTTTGTATTCTTTTGTTTTTTCTTCTTCGTTCTTCTTGCGTCTTTATACTTCTGTTGTTTATTTATTTATTTCTGTTGTTTTTTTGTCTTCTCTTTATGGCTCGATTCTGCATGGGATTCATGGTTCTTCAGTACTATTTGCCATTCGAATGATTGGAATGATTTTTTCTGGATATATCATAGGGAGGGTGTTGTTCATAAGATTTGGGCTTTCAATCTCTGAAGTTCTGAAATATTTTGAGCGTGCCTACTTCAAAAATCTAGTGGCTGGATTTTTGATTTTTATTATTTTCCCTAAGTCAACCGAGTTTTGGATTTTTTTATCAAAACTTGGTTTGGTGTTTCAAGGAGATCCTCATAGAGGAAGGTTTATTTCCACTTATTTAGATCCGAATTATTTTGGAGCTATTTGTTGCATCCCATTTATTATAAGTTATGAGATTTCTCGCAATCGGTCTGATAAAAAATGGAATTGGAAAGGGATGCTATTTGCGTTAGGGATTTTGCTTACGTGGTCAAGAAGTGGAATTGGAACCTTTTTTGTTTTTTTATTCGGCATTCTGATTGTTAGAGTATTAAAAATTTCACATCACCATTTTCGAGTGCGGACGATTATTTTGCCTTTACTATGCTTTTGGTTCTTGCTGGGAGTCTTTTTTTTATTTTCAGATTCTATTTTATTCTTTCTAAATCGTCTTATCTACATGAAATCCGATGCTTCGGCTCTAGGTCGGCTTACTTCATTTATGTGGGGATGGGATCTTTTTCTAGAGCACCCGATACTGGGGGTGGGATACAATTACCTCGCTCTTTATTTGCAAGATTTCTCGGGATTTTCTTCTGTTGATTCATCAATTTTAGCCACATTTATAACATTTGGGTTGATTGTTTCTTTTTTGTTTTTATTTTGGGTGGCAGTCTGGTCAATTTGTATTTTTAGAAGGATCAAAATTATTGAGAGAGATCATTCTCAAATTTCTTCTTTTTTTCGGTTGATATATTTTTATGTTATTATATGTTTTGTTTTTACATGTCACTTTAATAATCTTCTTTACTATCAGTTTTGGTTTATTCCTGTGACTGTTATTTTTTCTTATCTTTCCTGCTGCATACAGAAGATTGAGGACTTGAAAAGCAAGCCTTGGAAGAGTCTAAAACAGAGATAGGCTGGGGCAATCAAATCCGCTCTTATGTATTGGATGCCTCGCGCATTAAAGATCTGCGTACGGGTGTCGAAGTGGGCAATACGCAA
>JAZKAZ010000053.1:12319-12961 GCA_040388845.1 Chlamydiota bacterium
TATTTTCTGGCAGAATCTTCCCAGTCATAAAGTTTAATTTGTTTGAAACCCTTTTCAATGTATGAATTTCTAGCTGTCTCGTCAGTCAAAATTTTTTCGATCATGCTCGCGATCTCTTCAGGTGAATCGGGATTTATATAGCAGCTTGCAGGACCGCAAATTTCTGGCAGACTGCTTCGATTTGAGACAATTGTTGGGCATCCGCAATGCATCGCCTCTAAGGGGGGCAATCCAAATCCCTCATAAAATGAGGGGAATATAAAAAGCTCAGCTAAATTATACAACAAAGAGAGGTCCTTATCCGGTACTTCTCCCAATAAAAGTACTTTTTTCTGATCGATTTCACGAATCGAATTTCTCAATCCTTTAGCCTTCCCAACGATGACCAATCCCCAATGAGAATTTTTCATTCTTTCAAAGGCTTTCAGCAAGCCTTCTAAATTTTTATGAGGCTTCAGATTCCCAACATATAAAATAAAGTGTCTTGGCAGGGCATATTTCTCTCGGATTTGTCCTAAAGAATCGAGGTCTTTCAGTTACTGCAGTAAAGATCGATCCATATATCAATATTGATGCCGGTACCATGAATCCTACAGAGCATGGAGAAGTTTTTGTGCTCACCGACGGTGATGAAACAGATCA
>JAZKAZ010000053.1:12971-30935 GCA_040388845.1 Chlamydiota bacterium
TTTTTCGAAATTGGGTTTGATTGACTGCGGGAGAGATAACGTTAAATGGACTTTTTGGTTTCCCCATAAATCGAATTAATTCGTTTTTAGAGAAGAAGGAATCTGTGATGATCCCATCTGAAAAAGAAAAAGCGGCTTTCATCACTAATTTTGCATAGATTCTCTCGAGAGATGATAAATACTGGGGCAAGGCTAAATGGCAGGCGTCATGAATGGTAACGATTCTTTTTCGTGCGCGAATCGGTTGAATGGGAATATTATAATGAGGCGACCAGAATAAATCGCACTTAGGAATTTTGAAAGGAAATTGTATTTGCTCGGAAAGAGAATAAACAGGTGCAGAAAAAACAATTTGTTCAATATTTTTACACCAAAGCTGATCTTTTTGAGCCACTAGAAGACAAATGCGAAAGGGAAAGCGATTTAAAAGAGGGACAAGCTGCCGGATACAGGTGCCAATCCCGGATGAAAAAGCCATCCGGGCATCAATGCAGAGATCGATCATGGGCGATTTTTATTTTGGAGTTGCAAGATAGTCTCACGTTGATATTTTTTGTATGGTGTACCCTAAATTAACGAGTTTTCCCGTTATCTCATTTTTTAATTTCATGCGATTGCTCTAGCCAACAGGAAGTTCGTCAAAAGTGACAATATCATCCTCGCCTACATATTCACCCACTTGGATTTCAATCAATTCAAGTGGGAGCTTGCCGGGATTTTCAAGTTGGTGAGAGGTCAATTTTGCGACATACACACTTTGATTTTCATGGACTAATTGAATGTTCTCTCCAATCGTTACTTTGGCGCATCCCCTAAGGACAACCCAATGTTCGCTGCGATGCAGATGCATTTGACGCACAAGAGATTGTCCGGGTTGGACTGTTACGTATTTGACTCTAAACCCCTTCCCCTCTTCTAAAAGAGAATACTTGCCCCAAGGACGTTGCATGGTCAAATGATCGCTTGCCTCTTTATTGCCCCGTTTCTTGAGTTCCTCAACCAATGCTTTGACCTTTTGAGACTCTCCCTTTTTTGCCATGAAAATCGCATCTTCCGTCTCGATGATCATGATTCCCTCTAACCCAATTGTAGAAATTAGCCTTTTCTCGCTGATGATAAGGCTATTTTTCGTATCGATATCTACAACCTGGCCTATTTTCACATTCTGATTCTGATCTTTTTCTAAAATTTCAAAAACGCTGTCCCAAGAACCCACATCAGACCAAAAAAGCGAAAGAGGAATCACAACTATCCGATTTGTTTTTTCCATGATTGCATAATCAATCGAAACCTCGGGCATCTTTAAAAAATTTAAGCGAAGTTGTTCTAGACTCCCTTTGCACAGAGCGGAAATCAAGGGCGCGTGCTTTTGTAGGTCCTCAAAAAAACTTTGAGCTGTAAAAACAAAAATTCCCGAATTCCAATAATAATTTCCTTCTTCCAGAAACTGCTTAGCTACCACTTCAGGTGGTTTTTCGATAAATTTTTCAGCTAATCGATACTTTGGAGATGGAGAATCTTTCACTTTGATATAGCCATATCCAGTTTCTGGTTTATTTGGTTTGATTCCGAAAGTAATGATCTTTTGGTCTCGTGCAAGATCTTCGCTTAAGGAGAGAATATTGATAAACTCATCTTCGGGCTCCATAAAATAATCAGAAGAAGAAATCAATAGGGGCTCCGTCGGATCTAAGCCTTTTAATACTAAGAGAGAAATGGCGTAGGCAACAGCGGGTCCCGTATTTTTTCTTTGGGGTTCAATGATGATTTGGTGGGTGAATCCAGGATCGATCAAAATAGACTGATTTTCTACCAAAAACTTCTGTTCGGGATTTGTTAAAATATAAATATCTTGCGTTGCAAATTTCTTCTTAAAGCGGCGAATCGTCTTCTGAAGAAGAGATAGTTCTCCTCCGAATTTGAGGAATTGCTTAGGAAAAGATCCTCTAGATATAGGCCAGAGCCTCGTCCCGCTGCCCCCGGCTAAAATAATCACCTTCACGGTATTCTCCCCATTTTTGATCGATCATTTTTTTAAATTCTGCCGCAAAGCGCTCTTCGCTAAACTGCTCGGCATGCTTTCGAATCGCGCAAGCATTAAACTCTAAACCCTCAAATTTCTCAATTGATTCAATCAAACTTTTTATAGTTTGATCTGCAAAAAACAATCCTGTTTGCCGATCCAAAATCGTCTCTAGAGCAGCTCCCCTCCCATAGGCGATTACAGGCGTCCCGCACGCCATTGCCTCAATCGGAGCAATTCCGAAATCTTCAACGGGGGCAAAAAGAAATGCCTTTGCGTTGGCCATTAAAGCAGAAATTTCAGAATCGCTCCGAGCGCCAAGAATTTCGACATTTTTATGAGCTCGTTTTTTTATTTTATTCATTTCGGGTCCATCGCCTACAACCACCAATTTTTTATGCGGCATAAAGCGAAAGGCCTCCACAATCAAGTCTACTCGTTTATAGGGGACAAGGCGGGATACAGTAATATAATAATCCTCTTTTTGTTCCTTTAAAAAAAAATTATGAACCGCTACGGGAGGATAAATCACAGAAGCGGTTCTCCTATAAAAGCGATGAATTCGTTTAGCGACGAATTTGGAAATCGCAACGAAGTGGTCCACTCGATGGAGAGATCCGATATCCCAGTTTCTCAAATAATGAAGAATGAGCTTTGTCAT
Organism: Chlamydiota bacterium; assembly: GCA_040388845.1. GTDB lineage: Bacteria > Chlamydiota > Chlamydiia > Chlamydiales > SM23-39 > JAZKAZ01. The sequence goes on from JAZKAZ010000053.1 coordinate 15,656, forward strand.
ACTTGCAAGTCCTATTGGCGCCGATTTGAGATAGTCGTGATAAAGATCCCAGGCATACCGCATAGGAGTAAAGCAGTAGCAAATATGGAGCTGATGAGAGCGAGTGATCACTCCCTTTGCAACAGCGTGGGAATTGGAAATGATTAGATCGTATTCCGAAAGATCAAACTGCTCAATGGCCAGGGGAAAAAAGGGCAAGAAGTTGCGAAAAAGCTTTTTGGAAAAAGGAATGCGCTGGAGAAAAGATGGACGGATATCTAAATCTTTAAAGGGACTCTTGGATACAAAAGAATGATCCTGAATCAATGTAAAAATAGGCCCCTGAATGAACTTAATTTGAGCCTCTAGTACTCTTTCTCCTCCCCCGATTGAGACGATCCAATCGTGAATTAAGGCAGTTTTGTTCATGTGAGGCAAGAGACTTCGGAAGAAGCGTGCTCTGCCAGTTCAAGATCGCTCTGCATCATAATTTGAACGAGTTTCTCCAAGGGAGTGTTGGGAATCCATCCGAGTTTTTCCCGAGCCTTAGAAGGATCTCCCAATAACAGATCTACTTCAGAGGGGCGAAAAAATTTGGGAGAAACTTCAACAAGGATCGCGCCTGATTTTCGATCGATTCCCTTTTCCTCAATCCCAACACCCACCCATTCGATCTCAATTCCAATGTATTGGAAAGAAAGCTCGACAAATAGTCTTACGGAAGTTGTGGTTCCTGTCGCTAAAATAAAATCCTCAGGGGTGGATTGTTGCAGCATAAGCCACATCCCCTCTACGAAATCACGCGCGTAACCCCAATCTCTTTTCGCATCTAAATTTCCCAAGACGAGTCTTTCTTGGAGGCCTCGTTTGATGCGAGAAACGGCAAGTGTGATTTTCCGAGAAACAAATGTTTCTCCACGGCGTGGACTTTCATGATTGAAGAGGATTCCATTACAGGCGTAAAGGTTATAGGCTTCTCTGTAATTGACGATTGCCCAGTAGGCATATAGCTTTGCTACGCCATAGGGGGAACGGGGGTAAAATGGCGTTGATTCCGTTTGAGGTGTTTCAAGGACTTTCCCAAATAGTTCAGAAGTAGAGGCTTGATAGAGCTTTGTTTTGGGATGATTCAACCGAATGATTTCAAGAAGGCGCATGGGGCCCAATGCATCCACGTTCGCGGTATATTCAGGGACATCGAAGGAAACTTTGACGTGGCTCATGGCCCCTAAATTATAAATTTCATGAGGCGAAATCAAATCGATCACTCTTTTTAGGCTGGAAGAATCACTTAGGTCTCCTTCATGCAAAAATAATCGGTCTTTTAGAGATTCGTCTTCGATTAAATGATGGATCCGAGAAGTATTGATCGAGGAGGACCTTCTGACAAGTCCATGGACTATGTAATTTTTGCTCAGGAGAAATTCTGCAAGATAAGACCCGTCTTGACCTGTGATTCCCGTGATCAATGCATGTTTCATAAGAGACTCCAATTTCGATCATGCTAGCATCCCAATTCATTTGAAATCGATGAAAAAACCAAAGAAGCTTGGGTGGTATTGGACGCATCCCATCTTTGAACGATCACTTGCCTTAAAATATTGAGGCAATATTTCTCTCCTCACGACCGTTCAAATCTGGACCACTCCGAGACCGCCAAAATTCCAAGTTTCTTGAAAAATCGGATTTTTAACATTGGTTTGACAAATCTCCTGTCGTTCTAGACAATATTTAATATCTTCGCTATCGTGTGGCCTGAAGTTTAATATCCACGAGAAAATCAAATGGAAGCGAAAGAGAGAAGTACATGCCGTATTTCAGGCGGCAAACTAGTAGATGTCCTCGATTTAGGAAAACTTCCATTTTCTTGTTTCCCAAGCATAGACGAGCTCCCTCCAAAATCCTTACCCTTGGTTTTATCGTTTAACAGCGATTCAGGGCTGTTGCAGCTAAGACACACGGTAAATCCCGATGAAATGTACAACCAGTATTGGTATATGTCAGGTGTCAATCAATCTATGAAAGACGCATTAAAATCCATCGTGGTGCAGGCAATGGCCAGACGCAAAAACCTTTTGCAGTCGGGAGATATTGTAGTAGATATTGCCTCCAATGACGGGACTCTTTTAAGCGCTTATCCCGAATCTCTCTATCGCATTGGGATTGATCCGGCAAAAAATATTAAGCCTAAAAATTGCAATTTATACATCAACACCTATTTTTCTGCTGAGGCCTATAGAAGGCAAATGGGCGATCGAAAAGCTGAAATTGTCACAAGTATTGCCATGTTTTATGATTTAGAAAATCCGATCCAATTTGCGAAGGATGTATACCAGATTCTCAAGCCCGATGGACTGTGGATTGTAGAGCTGAGCTATCTCCCCACAATGCTTGAAAGAAATTCGTTCGATACGATTTGCTCGGAGCACCTTGAATACTACAGTCTTCAGTCAATGGAGTATATTCTAATCCGAAGCGGGTTTCTAGTTGAAGACGTGGAACTAAATGATGTAAATGGAGGAAGTTTTAGGCTCTATATACGTAAAGAGGATTTTGCTCGTCCGACTCAGGCAGTGGCCGAAATGAGAGAATCTGAAAAGACCCTTAAATTGACTGATCCTCAAACCTATAAAACCTTTGCAAGTCGAATCAAAAGAAATAAAAAAGAAATGATCGATTTTCTCAAAACTCAAAAAGAAATGGGGAAAAAGGTAATTGGATATGGAGCTTCGACAAAAGGAAATACGATCATGTCTTATTATGGGCTGGGTCCAGATCTGATTTCTTTTGTCGCGGATCGAAATCCGATCAAATATGGACGAACAACGGTTACGGGGATTCCCATTATTTCTGAAGATGAAGCCCGAAGGATGAATCCTGATTATTTTCTTGCCTTTCCCTATCACTTTATGAATGAATTTATCCATAGGGAAGCTGACTTTATTCAAAGAGGAGGCAAGTTTATCTCTCCAATTCCTCAATTAACTATTTTCCCCTTCGAAAAACCCTTAGATAGTTCGTGCCCGAGTGTTTGCGGTGTAATCAAATCTTAAGTTGAGATCGATCATGAAGATTCTTTTTGTAAACCATTCTATCCGAAGGTGTGGAGTCTATCAATATGGGCTTGCTGCATTCGATGCAATTCAAAAAATCGATTCTCTAGAAATGAAAATGGTGGAAGTAAATAATAAAGAATCTCTTTCGAAGGAGATTTTTTTATTTAATCCTGATACAGTTGTCTATAATTACCATCCGGTGACCCTCCCCTTCATTACCTCCTCTCTTTTAGCTCCATTTCGTTCATGTCTTCATGTAGGCTTGGTTCATAGATTAAATCAAGACCAAGCAGATTCCCTGGGTGAAAATAGCCTTTTTGACTTTTACATCATGGGCGATCCTACTTTAGTAGAAAGAAATCCCCGAGTATTTAAAATTGGAAGAATCATTCCTTTTTATGAAAATAATTACCCCATTCCACAAATTCCAACGATTGGGAGTTTTGGATTTGCCGGTTCCTCTAAAGGCTTTGAGCGCCTAGTAGATCTTGTTAAAAGAGATTTCGACCAAGCTATAATAAAAATCAATATCCCCCCTAATTCCTTTATAGACCCAAACAATAAGTGGCTGAATTATTTTGTAACAAGTCAATCTCAGAAATTAAAGGGATCTAACATTGAATTGCAGGTAAGTACTGAGTTTTTTTCGGAAAACGAACTATTAAATTTCTTAGCAAAAAATTCAATCAATGTTTTCCCTTATCCTACCTGGAAAAGAAAAGTTGATTTTGGCGGAATTTCTAGCGCCGTCGATCAGGCAATTGCTGCAAGGCGGCCTGTCGCCATCAGCCGATGTTCATTATTTCGTCATTTACTTCAGTTAAACCCATCCATTGTGATTGATCAATCCATAAACAAATGGAATTTTTTTACTTCTTGGTTTGATAAAAATACGAATGGGAAATCGCTTAAAGAAATTCAACATAACGGAATCGAGCCACTCAAACCCCTTTACGAACTTTTTTCGGAAAATACATTTATAGCGCGTTTTAAGCAAATTCTAACACAAATTGAAGATCAGCGCGAATCGATCCTAGGCGGATTGAAAAAATTCTCGCATCTTGGATGATGATACTCGCACAGAATACAAGAGCGCAAAAGGAACAATCATGAAAAAAGCATTAGTATTAGGCGCGGGAGGATTCATAGGAAGCTCCCTTGTAAATCGATTAAAAAATGAAGGATATTGGGTTAGAGGAGCAGATTTAAAGTATCCAGAATTTTCTAAGACAAAAGCCGATGAATTTTTGATTTGCGATCTACGAAATTTTGAATCAACCAAAATCATTTTTAATATTGCCGGAAATTTCGATGAAGTTTATCAACTAGCAGCTGATATGGGCGGAGCTACCTATATTAACGGCGGCGAAAACGATGCAAATGTTATATCCAACTCTGTACTTATAAATGTGAATATTGCAAAATTGTGCATTGCTACAGGCGTTAAAACGCTATTTTTCCCTTCAAGCGCATGCGTTTACAGTGGCTACAAAGATAATGCAACATGTATTGAGTCCGAGGTTTATCCGGCATTTCCCGATAATGAATACGGATGGGAAAAATTATTTAGCGAGAGAATGTATTATTCCTATCGTAAAAATTTTGGACTCAATGTAAAGATCGCAAGATTTCACAGTATCGTTGGTCCTGAATCACAATGGAATGGTGGCAAAGAAAAGGCCCATTCTGCTTTGGCTAGAAAGGTCGCCATGATAAATGATAAAGGGACTATCGATGTTATAGGAGATGGAACTCAGACTAGAACATTTCTTTATATCGAAGACTGTCTTGATGCAGTCAGATTATTAGTAAATTCAAACGTAACTGAACCTGTGAATATTGGCTCAGATTATCTTATCTCAATTAAGGAATACGTCCTATTATTGAAATCTATTTCTGGAAAGGATTTTGCTATCAATTTTATTGATGGACCAACCGGCGTCAAAGGAAGAGAATGTTCCATAGAAAAAATTACCAAACTCCTCGGGTGGAGACCAAAAATAGATCTAAGAGAAGCCACTGAAAAAACTTATTTTTGGATCAAATCCCAACTTGAAAAAAGAGCGTAATTGTGGACAAAATTTTATTTGTGACTCAGACTTTACGGCATAAAGAAGCATGTGGGATCGGACTAATTGGAAAACTCCTTGGAGAATCATTGGTTAAATCCAAAAAATATGATTTTGAAATTTTCTACACAGATTTTAAAAATGAATTAGAAAATAAAATTATCGAAACAAACCCAAAAGTAATAATTTATAATTATCATCCTCAGACGACGCCATGGGTTCATAATCAATCTTTAAGGAATAGATTTTCTAGCATCATTCACATCATGTTACATCATGATATACATCAGCAAATTATAGATTCCTATACCCCAACCAAATATTTTGGATTCAAATATCTTGTGACTGCAGATCGTTCTCTAAAAGGAAATGATCATGTTTTCTTAGTGAATAGACTTACCCCTCCCTATAAACCAAAGCCCTATAGAGATCGAGGCATTCCGGTAATAGGATTTCAGGGGTTTGGACCACGACATAAGGGCATTCATAAAATAGCGGAAAAAGTACAGGAGGAATTTGATGAAGCTATTATTAGACTTCACATTCCCTTCTCTTTTTACGGGGATCCCATAGGGAGTGAAGCCAAAAGCCGAGTGGCAGAAGTGATGAATATCATTAAAAAGCCAGGCATTAAAATTGAAGCTTCTCACGATCTTTTATCGACGCAGCAGTTTGTAGAATTCTTAGGCCAGAATACAATTAATTGTTACTTTTATGATTATCTTCCTGGCGCGGGACTAGCATCATCTCCAGACTACGCTCTAGCGGCCAGAAGACCGATAGCCATAACAAATTCGCATCAATTAAGAAATTTTATTGGATTAACTCCATCAATTTGCATAGAAAATAACTCTCTAAGAGATATTATCTCTTTTGGGACAACACCGTTAGAAACATTATATAATTCCTATGCGGAAGAAAATGTTTTAAGTGACTATGAAAAAATAATTGATCATATAATACAAAATCACAAACCAAGTTTAGCCATCGTTCCTTCTCATAATATCAACTATGCGCTTGCTCATTTTATAAGCAATCTTCCAGCTCGCTCTGTACCAGCCAAAATAATACTCAAATTTCTGCCAAGATTTGTTAAATCCATATTGAAAAAACTCAGAAATAAGGCAAAGGTTATAGCGGCCTCGGGTGAGAGATGAAATTCTTTCGCTTTTTCATCGATTTCAAATGAATTGGAATGCTGCATGATCAAAATTGGAATCTCTTAGGAAGCATGCGCTGATTCCTAGAATCACAGGCCAAGAAGGTTTTGTCTCGCTGAGTTTCGCTTGAATAGACATCTTGCGTAACTCATCTATCCTCTAGGCGGGGGCTGAGGATAACGCCGCGACCAGCTAAGGATATGCATGTTGAGGAAGCCCTAAACCCCACTAAAAATGAGGATTTGCCAGTTTAGGATCGCCGCTTCTTTGAGTAGAATGATTTACAAAAAGAAGTTTCTTCATGGGTCTTCGCAGCCTTAAGATTTAATTGTGTCGCAAATATTTAAGCTTGAGCTATCTAAGGCCCTTTTGAACGGAAAAATAGTTAAGCTTGGGATTGGAGAGACAAATTGGCCTCCCCTTTGAATAAAATCCGCTTCCCTGCGGATAAATTCATTCATAAAATGATAGGGAAATGCAAGAAAGTAATCGGGCTTCATTTTTCGAGCGTCTTCTTCAGAAATGATTGGGATTCCAGTGACCGTTGTTCGTCCATATTTCATCGGATTTCGATCGGCGACAAAAGAAATGAGGTCTGGACCTAGTCCATAATAAGACATAATTGTATTTCCTTTTGTCGAAGCTCCATATCCAATGACCTTTTTTCCCATTTCTTTTTGAGTTTTGAGAAAATCGATCATTTCTTTTTTATTTCTTTTGATTCGACTTGCAAAGGTTTTATAGGTTTGAGGATCGGTCAATTTGAGGGCCTTTTCAGATTCTCTCATTTCAGCTACCGCCTGAGTTGGACGAGCAAAACTTTCTTTACGTATATAGAGCCTAAAACTTCCTCCATTCACATCATTTAATTCCACGTCTTCAACTAGAAACCCGCTTCGGGTTAGGATGTATTCCATTGACCGAAGGCTGTAGTATTCAAGATGTTCCGAGCAAATTGTATCGAATGAATTCCTTTCAAGCATTGTGGGCAGGTAGCTTAGCTCGATGATCCATAGTCCATTCGGTGTGAGAATCTGGTGCACATCTTTTGCAAATTGAATTGGATTTTCTAAATCATAAAACATAGCAATGCTTGTGACGATTTCAGCTTTCCGATCCCCCAGTTGTTTGCTATAGGCGTCGGCAGTAAAGTAGGTGTTGATGTGTAAATTGCAATTTTTTGGCTTAATATTCTTTGCCGGGTCAATTCCTACCCGAAAGAGGGATTCGGGATAAGCACTTAAGAGAGTTCCATCATTAGAGGCTATATCTACTACAATATCTCCTGGCTTTAAAGGGATCTTTTGCCGCGCGATCGCCTGTACTACAATGGATTTTAATGCATCTTTCATAGATTGATTGACCCCTGACATATACCAATATTCGTTGTACATTTCATCGGGATTTACCGTATGCCTCAGTTGCAAGAGTCCCGAATCGCTGTTAAAGGATAGGACTAAAGGCAAAGATTTTGGAGGCAAAGCGCCTATGCTGGGGAAGCAAGAAAACGGAAGGCTTCCTAAATCGAGCACATCTACCAGTTCGCCGCCTGAAATACGACATGTACTTCTTTTTTTTACTTCCATTTGATTTTCCCCGTGATGAATATTAAACTTCACGCCACACGATAGCGAAGATATTAAATATTGTCTAGGACGACCCGGGAAGTCATTTTTTAAAGTGTTTATTCAGAATGGAAGCAAGCTTCATCATGTCGATTGGCTCTTTTGACCCGAACACTTTTGCTAATTTTGCATCAGGAATGATACGGCGTTTATTTTGGGGGTCCTGAAGATTGTGCGACTTGATGTAGACCCAAATTTGTTTGACTGTCTCAGGTCGAGAAAGATCCGTTTGGCCAAGTAATGCCGAAAGTTCAGGAGAAAGTCTGTAGGTCGATTGAGTGAGTTTATTTTTTGAGGGTTTTTTAGAAGTGGTTTTTTTTGTGGCAGCAGTTTTGGTTTTGGGAGCGGGGGCCTCTTTAGTTCCTTTGGCAAATTTGGAGCCTCTCCGGTTTTTCTTCACATAGGGCGTCTTTGGATGGTCTACGTATTTGACAGAGAGTTGATCTAGTTCGTTTACGATCACATCGCAAGCAGGATAGTTCGTGCAGGAAAAAAATGTCTTGCCAAAGCGCGATTTACGGGGGGTAATGCGGCCGTCGCAACCGACAGCAGGACAGGGAGGAAGCTCTTCGGCGCGGTAGGTTTTTTCCCCTTTTTTAGGGATGTTGACGATTCCTTTGCACTCGGGGTAGCGGGAGCAGCCAAGGAAGGGGCCGAATTTCCCGTGCCGGAGCGTCATAGGAGAGGTGCAATTGGGGCAAAGTTGGTCCCAGTTGAATGCGGGATCGTAATCTTCCTTGTTGAACTCGAGGGCCTCAATGGGAGCTGTGTAGTCGCAATCGGGATAGTTCGAGCAGCCGTAGAAATATTTGCTGCGCGACCAAATTTTCTGCAGTTTATGTTTGCATTTTGGGCAGTCGATTTCTGTAAGGACTTTGGGGACGATGGCTTCTTTTTCCGCTTTTTCTACGAAAGGGATAAAATCCTTCCAAAAATCGCGGATCAGCTCTTTCCAGTTTTTATTGTGTTCTGCGACTTGCTCCAGCTGGTCTTCCATTTGGGCGGTAAAGGTGACGTCCATAATGGTGGGAAAGCTGATCTCGAGCATCTGGCAGATCACCTTGCCGAGCTCAGTTGGTTTGAGCGCTTGGCTTTCTTTCTCGGTATAATCTCTGCTCTGGATTTTATTCATGATGGCAGCATAAGTCGAAGGGCGTCCGATCCCCAGTCTTTCGAGCTCTTTCACAAGCGAGGCCTCGGTAAAGCGGGGCGGCGGCTTGGTGAAAGATTGGGTGGAGATTACATCGAGCAGGGTCAGGGGCATGTTGGGCTCAAGCGGGGGAAGTGTTTTCCCGTTTTCGTCATCATCTTCAAGTCCGCCTTTATCTTTTTTCTCTTCGTAGGCAGCCAGGTAGCCGTTGAATTTGATGACGGAGCCAGTGGCTCTCAAGGTGATGTTTTGATCCGTTTCAATATCGGCCGAAACCGTATCGTAGATGGCAGGATTCATTTGGGAGGCAACGAGCCTGCGCCAGATAAGGAGGTAAATCTTGTATTGATCGATCGTTAGATATTGTCTAACTCGCTCGGGATCGCGGGTAAGTGAGGTGGGGCGGATTGCTTCATGGGCCTCTTGCGCGCTTTTTTTTGAGGCATAGTGGCGAGGGGTCTCAGGAAGATATTCCGATCCGAAATGATTGAGGATGTATTTACGAGTGCTGGCGATGGCTTCAGGACTGATATTGACCGAGTCTGTACGCATATAGGTGATTAGCCCCTCGCTTCCCTCAGAGCCCATGTCTAGACCCTCATAAAGGCCTTGCGCGATGCTCATGGTGCGAGATACGGAGAACCCATAATGGCGGCTTGCCTCTTGTTGAAGAGTCGATGTGATGAAAGGAGGGACTGGATTCCTTTTCTTTTCTTTTTTTTCGACTCCTGAAACGAGGTAAGAGGCTTTTTTGAGGCGGTGAGCGATTTGATCCGCTGTTTGTTTATCGGAGATCAGAAAACATTCTTTTGTTGTTTTCTCTTTTTCCACGCGGAGGCCATTTACGGTGAAAAGGAGTGCGGGGAACGATTTCTCACCCGATTTCGGCTCTAAAACAGTGCTGAGATTCCAATATTCAATAGGAATAAAGGCGTCGATTTCTTTTTCTCGATCGACCACGAGTTTGAGAGCAACAGATTGAACTCTGCCAGCTGATGTGCCATGGCGTCCCCGCTTGACTCTGCGAGTTAGGATAGGAGAAATTTTATAACCTACGATCCGATCCAGAAGGCGCCTTGCTTGCTGGGCGTTAACGAGGTCCATATCGATATCGCGCGGATGGGCAAGCGACTCTTGGACCACATCCTTCGTGATCGATTGAAAGGGGGCGCGCTTCATTTTTGTCCCCTTAGGCAGGATGGAGGCAATGTGCCAGGCGATCGCCTCGCCTTCCCGGTCAGGGTCGGGAGAGAGATAGACAATATCTACTTTTTTTGCGGCGTCTTGGAGTTTTTTGATGACCTCTTTTTTATCGGCCATAGTGACGTATTTAGGCTCAAAGTCATGTTCAATATCGATGCCGAACTCTTTTTGAGGAAGATCTCGGATGTGGCCAATGGAGGATTCAAAAATATAGTTTGACCCAAGAATCTTCTTGAGCGTCTTCATTTTGGCGGGGGATTCGACGATGACGAGGGCTTTGGCCATAAAAAATAAAAATCTTCTTCTGTTGTGGACAGTCTCCCAGATGGTAGCCGATTCTGTAACAAAGTGCAAATTTTTCAAATTATGAGATGAAAATTTACCTATAAAATTAAAGATTTTTAAGGTTGAGAAAGATTGAGGTATCTGCTCTAATTTTTTGCATGAATGATCAAGAATTGCTTGCCTTGAATGCAGAAGGATTCATTCCGGGTCCCGGAGAAACGGAAGAGGCGTTTTTAGCGAGAAATAGGCGGGCAAAAGAATTTTTTGGTGCGTCTGTTGAAAAATGGATTCCCAAAGTCCACTGGCATTGGGTAGAGCTTCAGCTCAAAGAAATTTTCGATTTTCAACCCGCATATCTCCCTGCCTTTTATTCAAATAAATCACTCGCTCCTTGGCAGGGTGCTGCCTGTTGGATTGAAGGAAAATCGGTCAGTGCAATCCAGTTGAGATGCGGGCTCAAAAAAGGGTCTTATCTTGGATTTTATGGCAGAGAAGAAATTTTGGCTCATGAAGCCGTCCACGCGGCAAGATGCGCTTTTGAGGAATCTTCCAATGAAGAATTTTTTGCCTATATGACCTCCGATAAAAAATGGAGGCGGGTGCTTGGTCCCCTCATTCAAAAACCTTGGGAAATTTGGCCTTTTTTTCTTTTGAACATATGTGCCGTGTTGAGCAGGTTTAGTTCTTTGTATGTCGAAGGGGCAGATGAGGTTTCTTCCTGTTTTTTTTGGTTGGCAAGCTGCTGGGGAGGGGTTGGATTTTGGCGATTGGTTCGGCAGCATCTCCGGCTGAGACGGGCGGGAAGTTGTATTTTGAGGCGAGTGAAAAACTCCGGGATCGCGCGGGCTGTATTATTTCGATTAACGGATGAAGAGATTTGGAGATTTGCGAGAGGGGAGCTCTTTGAGAGTTATGCGGAAAAACAGAGTTGTTTGCGATGGAGATTGATTCGTTTGGCCTATTTAAAGGATAATTGAGTAAATTTTTACTGGAGGTTTCTGTGGCAAAGCTGATCGTACTAGAAAATAGAGAGTGGGAAAATCGAAAAAATCAATTTAAGTATTGCGAGGCGCTCGAAGAGGGCAATATTCTTTTTTTCCCTTCGACCCCCTTTTCTTTTCCTCAGAAAGAAATTGATTTTTTGTTGTCACAGCGGCAGGGAGCCTCTAAATCGCGCAAAAACATCGCCTACAAGCCCCAGATTGACCGAATTACTAATCACGATGCGAAAGACCCCGCATCCGTGCAGAGGCTCAAAGAGATTCTAAGGAGCTATTCTCAGAGAGCCACAGATTTTTTAGTGTCTGTCCTGCCGCCTTATGCCAAAGGATGGAAATTAGATTTTGCAAGTTTTAGGCCTTTCCAGGAAAAAGGGAGAGATTTGCGTCTCCGGGCAAGGAATGATTTGCTTCATGTAGATGCGTTTCCGACGCGCCCCTTGCATGGAGGAAGAATTTTACGCTTTTTTACCAATATCAATCCGACAGAAAATAGATCTTGGATGACTTCAAAACCATTTGAAGAATTGGCCAGAGAATTTGGCGGCAACGGCGTTTCCTTCCCCTCTTCTGCGGGATATTCATTGAAAGAGCGGTTGGAAAGAAAGATGAAGTTTGTCTGCCGATCTCTAGGAATGAAAGTGCCCCTTCGATCTCCTTATGATGATTTTATGTTGCGGATGCATAATTTTTTAAAGGAGAATTCTCAGTTTCAGGAGGAGTGTCCAAAAGATCACTGGGAATTTCCTCCGAATTCTTGCTGGGCTGTCTTTACGGATCAAGTTTCTCATGCAGCGCTTGCCGGGCAATATGCCTTGGAGCAGACGTTCATTGTTTCGCAAAAATCCCTTCTTTGCCCTGATCGCTCTCCCTTAAGAGTTTTAGAGCGGCTATCGGGCGGCAATATGGTAGATCCGGAATTTTCAAGAATTTAATATGGAGTGTGCGAGTTTTTTGGCTTAGGCCTATGTTATAGCAAACCTATTTTTTTTCAGCGCCCTCTGCGATGATCTTAGTTCTTCCCTCTGCGCTAAAAAAAATGGGCTTGTTACAAACAAAAACTCGCACACCGCGCATTCTAATATAAATTTTTTCTTTGGGAGGCGGATCCGATTTTTAAAGAGGTTCGATATTTGGCAATCGTTCTTCGCGCAACAGGCAGACCTCTTCCCTTGAGTTCTTGCGCGAGTTGGTCATCGGTTAAAGGGTGCTCTTTATCCTCGCCTCCAATCAATTTTTCAAGGATCTCTTTTGCCGATTCTGTCTTAGGGGATACAGAAATGAGAGAGCGGAGAGGGATTACGCCCCGAGGTGTTGCTGCATATTTTCCCTGGATTGCCCGAGATAATGTAGATTCATGGATTTGAAGCGATTCTGAAAGTTCTCTCAAAGCAAGGTTCACGAGAGGCCCACTTTGCTCCAGGTAGGCAGATTGTTTACAGACCAATAAATGAGCGACCTTGCGAAGAAGTTTTTGTCTCCGGCTTAAAGAGCGAATAATCCATTTGGCAGATGTTTTCAGGGTTTTAAGAGACTCTTTTTCCTCAAAGGAATCAGCTTTTAGAGTCATGTATTTTTCTTGAATGTGGAATTTGGGGATTTCAGTTTCATTCAATTCAATGGTCCAAGTCTCTTCGATTTTATCGATTTGTAAATCGGGAACGACGAGATGGGCACATTCTTGTTTGAAGCTGTCCGAGGGACGAAAATGGAGGCGAGCCAGCATCTGGATCGCTACAGAAAGGTCATCCTTCTCCATCTTTTTTTTAATCAAAGAATATCTTCCGTGAAGCAGATCGTCAAAGCACTCGCGCACCAATTGGAATGCTAAAGAATCCATTTTCCCAAGTCTTTTTAGTTGAATCAGAAATGTTTGCTGCAAGTTTTGAGCGCAGATTCCGGGAGGATCAAAGGTTTGCAAAAGGGCAAGGACAGATTCGATGCGGGAAAGGGGTTGATTAAAAAATTGGGCAATGGGTTCAAGCGGGGTGGTAATGAATCCCCGTTCATCCAGATGGTCGAGGAGGCTTTTTGCAATGTGACAATCCAGTGGAAAAGAAAAATTTTCCCGAATCTGAGACAAGAGATTTTCATAAAGAGTGATCGGAGAGGCAATTTGTGATTCCAATTGGAGGTGTGATTTAAAATGGGGCGCCTCGGACATTTCTTCCGGATCCAATTCGAGAAGCGGATTTTGTTCGATTTCTGTGCGCAGCCACATGCCTAATTCAAGTTGGGGCATCTGGAGGATTTCCAGGGCCTGCCTGAGGGCAAAAGTCATGATCAGACGTCGGTCTTGTCCCAATTTAAGGTTGAGAGGCGGCATAGGATCTCAAAGTTTCTCTATCTCTTCCCCATAGCATGGAGGAAATAATCGCGATAGAGATGATTAATTCTCTTTAACCCAAAGCGGTTTGGGAGATAATATTTCGAAAATTGTATTAGGAGATGAAATTATGGGTCCTCGCGCGGGTGTATTTTGCCATAATGGGCTGGGCGATGGGGTCAATTGCCTCGTTTTATCGAATAACTTACATTTAAACGGCTGGAAAGTAGAGACCTATCAAAATATGATCGGATCCATGCAGAATTGGTTTCCCCACCTGCATGTGCAACCCTACCCTTCTTTGGAAGAACTGCCTAAAATCCTCCATTCCTTTGATTGGTTTTTTGTCGTGCAAAACGATACGGATGAGTTTGTTTTAAAGTTGATTGAAGAGGGGAAAAGGCGCTTTCCCAGCCAATTTAAGGTGATTTATCTCTACCCTTCTAAAAATATTGTCAATGAACCTTATTATTCCGATTGCCTGACAGATCCAAGCAAATCCATTGCTGAAAATATGCGCATTTTCTGCGAAAAAATCCTCCATTTACCTCAAATGACTCGGAGCAATGGCTTTATTCCTCTTCCCGGCCTAGAATTTCGAAAGTTTCCCAAGAGAGTCGCGATTCATCCAACGAGCGCACGCTTGACCCGGAATTGGCCCAAAGAAAAGTTTGTAAAGCTAGCTTTACATTTGAAAAATGAAGGGTATGCGCCTGTCTTCATCCCAGGTGCAGCCGAGCTAAAAGAATGGGCAGGTATGGATATCGAGGTGGCAAGTTTTGCAAATCTAGATCTATTGGCAAGGTTCCTCTTTGAATCGGGATTTCTCATCGGCAATGACTCAGGGCTTGGTCATTTGGCCTCTGGGCTGGGGATTCCGACCCTGACCCTTTGCAGGCGGAAGACTTGGGCAAATATGTGGGCCCCTGGTTTTCAAAAAGGGGTCGTCCTCACTCCCAATTCTTTGATTCCAAATATCAGCGGTTTTCGTTTTCGCGATCGCTACTGGAAAAAGCTCATCACGGTCAATATGGCCAGGCGCGGCTTTGAGCGATTAGTGCAAACTTCTTTTTCGCTGAATCCCTGATGGTAAGCTATTTAAAAAAGTTTATTGCTCTGTATTATATTTTTGTTTATTAATAATATAGATGATGCGAAAAACTTCCTGATTATTTATAATTACACGTGACGAATAGTGACTTGTAATTTAAATCTTTTAATCTGCGGAGTTTTTTAATATGACGGCCTCCCTCTCAGCGCTTACTCATCTTCGTCCATCTGATGCTTTTAGAATGGGCGAGGTGGTTCCTTTAAATGGATGGATGGATCGGGTCGTTTTTGCTGTTAAAGAATTTTTTAGCGGAAGTAGGAGCTGTAGAGATCAGCAGGAATTCCAAAGATTTTACGAGGGAATTAAAGAAAAAATAAC
>JAZKAZ010000054.1:0-4055 GCA_040388845.1 Chlamydiota bacterium
AACTTTTTGGTGAATAGAAAGGGAGGGCCAAGCGATGCGAGGCCATGCTTCTGTTTCCTCTCAAAATCGAGGCCGCGCATCGCTTGGCCCTCCCCCTTTTTAAATTCCCAATGCAAGATTGGGCTTTAAACGATCCTCTCTTTTTCTTTCTCCGAGAAAAGGGAGTGTCCCTTCCCGGAGAGAGTTCGGCATATTTCATGCAAACCTGCGTCTATGCCAAAAGGATCTAAAACCAAATATTCCGCCAAACAAAAGCGTCAGGCGGAGCATATCGAAAAAAGCTACGAAAAACGGGGCCTCTCCAAATCGACTTCTGAAAAGAGAGCCTGGCAAACCGTAAACAAACAGACCGGGGGCGGAGAAAAAAGTGGAGGAGGCAAAAAGACAAGCGCCTCTGCCAAAAAGTCAGCCCGCAAAGAATCAGGACAAAGAGCTGCTGCTTCCCGAAAAAGGGGGTCTAGCCGCGTCCAAAAACATCCCACACGTCACAAAGCATCTCAGGGAGCTTAATTCCTCCCTTTCTTTCCCATGACGGTCTACCGAAGAATTTAAATGAAAAACAAAACATCCGAACAATCCGAGAGATCGGCCACGATGGATTCGATTTGCCGTCAAAATATTGAGACGATCGCCAAAATACAACGACAGGCAGATGGAAAACGGACCCTGAGTGAACGGGTGGCGGATGGGTTTGCCAATACCGTCGGAAGTTGGAAGTTCATTATCTTCCAATCGATTCTTCTGACAGGATGGGTGATTGCGAATGTCACTCATTTTATGAAGGCATGGGATCCCTATCCTTTTATTTTGCTCAATCTGGCTCTCTCCTTTCAAGCGGCCTATGCGAGTCCGATTATTATGATGAGTCAAAACCGTCAGGCGCGACTCGCGGATGAGCGCAATCATCTCGCTCTTCAAATCGCTCTTCTTGCAGAACAAGAAGATACTCGTTCCCTTCAGCTCCTTCGTAAAATTTGCGATAAGCTTCAAATCCCGATGGAGGATCAGCGCGAAAAAAAGGGACTGGAAGAATCGACCAATCCTGAAGTTTTGATTCAGCAAATTCAAGAAGTCGTGACCAAGGAAAATCCAAAGAAGTAATAAACTATTTAGGTCCGAAAAGAGGGACAAAACGCATAAGAACTCCACTCTGGAGCCATGGGGAATCGAACCCCAGACCTCTTCAATGCCATTGAAGCGCTCTACCAACTGAGCTATGACCCCTTAATCGAGTGGGCTTTTTTAAGTAGCCTATTCCCTGACGGTGGCAAGACGGAAAAAAACATGTTCTTTTTGGAAAGTGAAAATAGTCCATTCCCTCGCTGGAAGCAAAATCGTTAATTTTTATTTTTATTTTCAGCGCGTAAAGAGATGTTTTTCGAAATGATTCCACTAATGATAAGAATAAAGGCAATTAATCGAATCATATAGGTGTAGGCATGAAATTCACTTCCCAAACTGACAAACACCAAAACGATTCGCTCCATTCCTAAAAGAAAAAAAGCGAGCGCGAATTGAAAAAACAAGACGTCTTTTCTTTTCTTCGAAAAACGATAGAAAAAACAAGCAATACACCAACTCGAAATTAAAATACTGCCTGAGAGAAATGAATTG
The DNA here is from genome assembly GCA_040388845.1 of Chlamydiota bacterium. Lineage (GTDB taxonomy): Bacteria > Chlamydiota > Chlamydiia > Chlamydiales > SM23-39 > JAZKAZ01. The sequence continues at coordinate 1,615 of JAZKAZ010000054.1, forward strand.
ATCATGATGTCGTCTCCTGAATAAGCCCATACAAAAGGGTCAGCATCCCCAAAAGAGTGATGATGGATCGAGCAATGGCCAGATTGATTTCAGGAAAAACAATAAAATCGAGCACTAATAAAATGTTCGCTAAGGCGAGACAAATAAAACAAAAGGCGCTCCAAAAAAGAAGTTGATTCTTCGATCGATTATAACTTTTAAAAAGCAAGCATGCGCACCCAATACTGGTCAATGCACAGAGAAGATAAATTAGAGTCCCCATTTTAATTTCCTTTTTTAAATTGGAATGCATCCGAAAAACTTTGAATTCCATCCGAAGCTGGCAAATAAATAACTTCAATGACCTTTAACCGATAGGCAACATAACACGCTTTAAGTTGCTCTACTTTTTCCCTTAAATCTAAAGAGCGAGGAGAAAATTGATAATGATTTCTTTCTGTTTCTATAATTAATCCTTTGTCTTGTAATTGGATAAGTCGAAGGGAGACGGATTTTGGGCTGCTTTGAATCTCTTTTAAGACGGTTTCCACTGAAAAAGACTTTTCAGGATATTGATAAAGGAAAAACAATATCTCGAGCGCTTCCAAGGAAGGAATAGAACCTTGGATAAACTTTTGAATCTCGTCTGAAAATAATACTTCGCCCATTTTAGTTTGAAAATTAAGAAGCCGAAATTATACATTTTCGAGCCCGTTGAAAGTTCTTTTATACGTCTTTTTGCGCCTAGCATCTAAAGATGAGGACAGGGATCAGAGAGAAACCATGCCTTCAGAAATCATCAGTCGCTGTGATTTGATTGGGCAATTTTTAATTAAGCTCTCTCCCAGTTTTGCTATCATCATCCCATGTTCCCGCATAAAAACAGCCGACTATTGGTAAGCTCACGCAAAATAATAAGAGAAATTTCATTTTTCCGACAATCTTTGCTTCATGTGGATCTGAGTTCTCGGTTTTCATCTACTTTCCTCAAATCCGGCTCCTCTTTCATCCAGCGTCAATGAAATCCCTGTGGGCGAGGGCGAGAGAAAAATAAAAGATAGTTTCAAGATCATTTTCCACCACGGAGGCACGGAGGAAGACCTGAAAACAAGTTCAAAGCCAGCGATCAATTTCTTCCTCTTCCATTAAATTTTTCCATGCCGCTGAGCCAGCGGCGCTCCATTTTTTAAATTCCTCATGCAGAATCTGGACTAAAAACCTCCGTGCCTCCGTGGTGAAAGAATGCATTTTATCCTCTCTTTCTAAATATTTTTTTGAATCAAGGAGATCCGTGTTAGTCTAATTCCACATGAATCCGAAACCTCATTATCTCATTCTCGGCGGTGGATTTGGCGGACTCTACACAGCGCTTCAATTGGAAAAGGAACTCGAAAAACGAGATGACTTTGAAGTGACCCTTATCAATCAGGACAATTTTTTTCTCTTTACTCCGATGCTCCATGAGGTCGCTTCAGCTGAACAGGAATTAACCAACATCGTTTCCCCATTTCGAAAGTTTTTTAAACGCGTAAAATTTTATTCCTGTGAAGTAGAGAAAATTGATCTCGAAAAGCACGAGGTCTTTGTCTCTCACGGATATGATTATCATCAACATCGAATGACTTACGATCATTTGATTCTAGCCCTCGGCGCCGTGACGAATTTTTTTAATCTTCCCGGCCTTCAAGAAAACTCTCTCTCGATGAAAACGCTGGAAGATGCCGTTAAACTGAGAAATCAAATCATCTCTCACTTGGAAGAAGCCGACAGTGAATTTTCCGACCGCCATCAATCTCCGCTTCTCACCTTTGTCATCGCAGGGGGAGGCTTTGCAGGGGTCGAAACCATCGGAAGCATCAACGATCTGGTTCGGTCGATTCTCCCGTATTATCCCCGCATCAATCCCAAACTCGTGCGATTTGTTCTCGTTCATCCGGGTGATGTGATCCTTCCCGAACTCGGGCCTGACCTCGGTCATTATGCTGCCAAAATTTTAAGCGAGCGAGGAGTCGAAATTATTTTAAAAACCCGCGTCCAGGGAGCAACACCTCAAGATGTGACATTGAGCGATGGAACCGTCATTCCTTGTAATACGTTAATTTGGACCGCAGGAACTTCCGCTCATCCCCTTTTAGCAACGCTCCCGGTCGAAAAAGAAAAAGGCCGAATTAAAGTCGGTGCAGATATGAAGTCCTCCCATCCCAATCTTTGGGCTCTCGGGGATTGTGCCTGGATTCCGGATCAGGATGGAAATCCTTATCCCCCCACCGCGCAACACGCTTCACGTCAGGGAACTATTCTCGCTCAAAATCTTTTGAATTCCCGCGATCACAAACCCCTCCAACCTTTTCGTTATAAAACCATGGGGCTCCTCGCTTCGATTGGACATCACACGGGAGTCGCTCAAATCATGGGATTTCAATTTTCGGGAATCATCGCCTGGTTTCTATGGCGAACGATCT
>JAZKAZ010000055.1:0-6535 GCA_040388845.1 Chlamydiota bacterium
GCTCCCCAGTGCATCAGCCATGCTTTGCAATTATTTAAGAACTGAAATTCGAGGGACTTATCCACAAGCGACCTCTCTCAAAATTTACAATATGGGACTCCATATGCATTCGACAAAAACATGTTGCGCCCCTTGTGAATACACTCTCTTGGGATTGATGAATGATCGGGTAGGATTGGTTCAAAACGGACAGCGCAGATCCTTTTTGCATAATTTTGAAGACACATGCTCTCTTCCGAATGAAAAACTCTCCTTTGTTTTGCCGACAAACTCTCCGTTTCGGCTGCTTGTTACGGTTACCGCAAATGATCCGGATGCAGATCATAAAAAAGCCCCTACTTTAATCGAAACGCTTGCGCACACTTCCGCAATTGCCGTCAAAAGTGCACAGGCAAGCGAAAAAATACACATGACGCTTTTTACTTTAAAACACGATCAACGCAGGATCCCTAATGTGACCAATCTCACGGATAAAACGGTTGGCATCAGTGGCTCGAAGGCCACGCCCGGCAGCTCAGGCACAATGCGAAAGGTGGTGAATACCCGAACCGACGAGCAGATTTCTTTGATCGATTCCTTTATTAAACTTTCTATTTAAATGCGATGATATTATTTAATGGAGGTAAATTAACTATAATTATAAAATGTAGGGTTACCTTGAGGTGAATGTGAAGAGAATTATTTGTTTCGTGATATTAATAATCACGGCTTCTTTGCATGCAGAGGAAAAATCCTATTTTGGCTACGGGGACATTCACGCGATGGGCGGATATCCGATGCTTGGAATTGGAGTCCGAGCAAAAACAGGAATTCATTGTCTGGATCTTTCTGGAAATATTAGTCCTTTGCCTGGCTTGCTGCATGGGAAATTTTCACCAGCCCTTTTCCATGTGAGAGGGCTTTATCTCATCTATCCTCAACAAGAAGGAATTTATCTCGGAGGAGGTCTGGGATTTCTGAATGAACCGGAAACTTTGGTCCATCCGGGCGGCTCTTTCGAAGGAGCTCTCGGCTACCAATGGCGACGGGCCCACAAAAATCCTCTTTTCTTAGAAGCAAATGCGATTGCTCCTTTCGAAAAGCCAGGAGGAAAATCTTTGAGGGTATGGCCTGGCCTCACTTTTGGCCTTGGCTTTTGAACTCTCTTGTCTAAAACCGTCCTGTATGCTACCCACAATTCCAAAGGGTAATTCAAATGAGCCAAGACTTTTACGCGCGCCTACGGGAAGACTTAAGGGATTTATTTAAAAATCTAAAACCTTTTCATCCAGCGCGTATACGAACCGTTCAACATCAAATGGATAAAATCCTGGCAACTGCCAGTTTCATCGGAGGCCCGATTCAAAAAGATGCCGAACAGCTGCAGCGCGATGTGATTAAGTTCTTGGAAAGGCCATCCGACCCAAATTTTATAAAAATTCTTCAGAACCATGCGTTGCGATTAGAGCTTGAGACGAGGGAATTATGACGAAAGTCGGAGAGGGGAAGGATCTGCCCAAAGGACCTACCATAGAAACATACCACAAAGAGATCGACCAGAGCTCGATGAAATTTCTAAATGCTCTCGACAGCTATAAAATTGCAGCCAGTTCAGAGGAGCGCCAGCATCTCAAGGGGATTATGGATCAACAATTAGCGCTCATTCGAGAAGCTGTGGGCGCAATGAAGCAGGCGGGGATCTATAAGCAAGAGGCCAAGGTAGAAAAAGACTACGATACGTACATGAATCACGATACGGTCGAAAATCTCACGACACTTGAAGAAGATCTCACGACCTTGAGGGAATATAATCAGTTAAAATAGCTCAATCCAGCACGTGCACTGGATGTCGAAAGACAAAACCTTCCGCTTTGAGCTTATGATTGGAGACTCGTTTATTCCCGTTATGCATAGGAGTAAGCGTTGGGTCCCATTTCACTTTCGGGAGATGGAATTTCTCTGAAATTTGATCGTAGACCTCTTTGCGGGGGGTATGTTCATCGTCTGCCACGTTAAAAATCCCATCTAAGTCATGGCGAAGAGCATAGTCAATTGAGGCTGCGCAGTCTGTCTTATGAATCATATTTGTATAATTATTCCCATCGCCAGGAAGAGTATGCCCCTTCAGCTGCCGCACCCGTTTGGAAAGTTCCCTGCCAGGCCCATAAATTTCAGCAAGTCGAAGAATTGCTATCTCCCATCCAAGTTCGCTTAAGGAAAGATAGACTTTTTCCGTCTCGACTAGGATTTTGGCCATCTCTCCTTTCGGGTGCAGATGGCTTGTCTCATCGACCCAAAGCCCGTGATGATCTCCATAGACGGAAGTGCTGCTCGTATAAATCAATCTGCGCGGTAGATCCATTTCAAGCGCAAGATGGCGGAAAATTTGAGCAGTATTGAGATAGGCGCTTTCGTAATCATCTGGGTGGTCTGCAGCAATGGTCACGAGAAGGATCGAGTTATTTGTAATTAAGGGAGTGAGCTCCTCCCCATCATTTCCTTTGAGAATGAGGCTTTTCTGTGCGATCTTCGAGAGAGATTCGAGCCTTTCTGGATTGCGAGTTGTGGCAGTTACATGGTGGCCTTTTTTACTCCAGATCGATGCTACTTCCATCCCGATGTAGCCGCAGCCAATGATGGCAATGTTTTCGCTCAGAGGATTCACGAGGTACCTGTAAGTATCCCAAGTTTTTCAAAAGTTTCTTTTAAAACAGAATTTTCCTTTTTGTCTAAAGCGCCATTTTTAGAAAGCCATTCCACGTAATCTTTGGGAATCTCGCTTAAAGGTTTGCCTGCATGCTTGCCAAAAGGCATCCGAACCACTTGCGATGTTTGGCTCATTCGGTCGAGAATCGTCTGCAATCCCAAATCATCGATCATTCGGCTGAAAACTTGATAAAGGACCATCACATCGTCGAGGGCTCTATGTGCTTGGTTGGATGCAATCCCATATGCCTCGCGCAAGAATTGGAGGCTGTGGCGGGGAAGATCGCTTCGATATTTTCTAGACCATTTGATGGAATCGAGAAAGACCCACTGAGGCATTTCTAGAGCTGCCCGCCGAAACTCCGCTTCAAGAAATGGTTTGTCGAAGGCGTCATTGTTATGCGCGATCAGCACCACATCGCCTGAGCAAAATTCAACGAACTGAGCCAGAGCTTCTTTGATCAGCGGAGCCCCCTTAACCATGGCATCCGTGATATGAGTAATGGCTGTCGACTCGGCTGGAATCGGACATTCGGGATCAGTAAAGGTACAAAACTTTCTGTCTTGAGCGGGGTCGAAAGCTGCGATTTCGATGATTCGGTCTTTGCCCGCTTTAATTCCGGTGGTTTCGGTATCGTAGTAGATGAGTCTTTTTGACATAAAATTCCATGAAATGCCCCCTTATGAAATCGAATTTTGACATTTTCCTCAAGCAATGAATAGCTTTTGCTTCAATTTTTTTCCTCTGTAGAATACAATTGCTGCAATTCTTCAAGTGGAGTTCGCTGTGAATCGGTTAATGATTATTATGCTTTTTGCCCTTGCGGGCTGTTTTCAGGCGTATAATGAGGACGATGATCTCAGGACAGTCCCTATTACGAATAATCCTCACGTCGTCCCAAACTATGGGAGCGGGTTTCCTGGAATCGGGGGAAGTCAGCAGGGACCCTCTTGACAGCTTATTCAAAGACCTCTACTCTTAACCTATAGCCCCAAAAGTCGCCCTAAAGAGACGAAATGATGATTCAGTACCATTTTTTCCCCAGCGATCCCAAAAAAGTCATTGCCGAGGTGGGCAAAGCTGGGCTTTTAGAATCGTTGAAAAACATGCTCCTCATCCGTAATTTTGAGATTCGGGGAGAGGCGGCTTATCAGCAGGGCAAAGTCGGCGGATTTTATCATTCTTACATGGGTCAAGAGGCTATCCAGACGGCCTGTATTGCGGCAGCAGGGACTGAACATTGGTTTACTACAACCTATCGCTGCCATGCGCTTGCGCTTCTCTTGGGGTGCACTCCCAACGAGGCGATGGCTGAACTTTACGGGAAGGCCACCGGCAATGCGATGGGACGGGGCGGTTCTATGCACCTCTACGCTGATCACATGCTTGGGGGGCTTGCAATCGTAGGTGGTCATGTCCCCATTGCGACAGGTGCTGCTTTTAGCCTCAAATATCTCAAGAAAAAAGGACTTGCTTCCTTTTGTTTTATGGGCGAGGGCGCAGTTGTTCAAGGAGCGGTTCACGAGTCGCTCAATATGGCAGCCCTTTGGAATCTTCCGTGCCTTTATGTCATTGAAAATAATAAGTGGGGAATGGGGACCGCTGTGCATCGCGCAGTCTGCGTCCAGCCAATTGCAGAGCACTTTGCAAATAGCTACGGGATCAGCTCTTATACGTTCGATGGGATGGATTTTTTTAATTGCTATGCAGGATTTAAAGCGGCTTTGCACGAAGTTGTAAAATCGTCTCGCCCCGTCTTGATTGAAGTCGTTGCGGAGCGTTTTCGGGGCCATTCCATTTCCGATCCCGCCCTTTATCGCTCAAAAGACGACCTGTCGAAAACGATGGAAAAAGATCCGATCATTAAGTTTAAGAACGCGCTCATCGAACATAAGCTCTTAACAGAAGAAGAGTTTCAGGAATTAGATAAAGCTCAAAAAGAAATTGTCCTTGCGGCCATGAAATTTGCAGAGGAGAGTCCCGCTCCTGACTTAACGACATTGGAACAGGGTGTTTTTGCGCCGGAGGAAAGGTAATGGGAACTCAGATTGTCGAGATTCGAGAAGCGCTTCGCCAGGCAATGGACGAGGAAATGACACGCGACCCAACGGTGTTTATCATCGGAGAGGAGGTGGCTGAGTACAATGGCGCCTACAAAGTGACCAAGGGGATGCTCGCAAAATGGGGCCCTGGACGGGTCATTGACACGCCCATTGCAGAAAATGGATTTGTGGGAATCGCAATCGGAGCTGCTCAGACAGGCCTTCGCCCGATTGTTGAATTCATGAGTTGGAATTTTTCCTTTGTGGCAGCCGACCAGTTGATTTCAAATGCGTGCAAATCTCACTACATGTCCGGCGGAAGATTCAATGTGCCTGTAGTTTTCCGAGGCCCGAACGGGGCAGCGGCTCAAGTATCCTGCCAACACTCCCACTGCGTTGAGGCGATCTATGGCAATCTCCCGGGCTTCATCATCATCTGTCCTAGCAATGCCTATGACGCCAAAGGGCTTTTGAAATCGGCGATTCGGTCAAATAATCCAGTTCTATTTCTCGAAAATGAGCTCGATTATGGCGATAAAATGGAAATTCCGACGGAAGAATATCTAGTGCCGATTGGAAAGGCCAAAGTCGTTCGAGAAGGCAAAGATGTCACCCTTGTGTCCTACAGCCGGATGCTCAAATTTTGCAAAGAGGCGGCAGATGAGCTGGCAAAGCAGGGGATTTCTGTGGAGATCATCGACTTGCGCACCATCAAGCCGCTCGATATCGCAACTGTAGCCTCCTCTGTGCGCAAGACGCACCGGTGCGTGCTCGTGGAAGAAGGGCATGTTTTTGCGGGCATTTCCGCAGAAGTGGGCTTTCAGGTGATTGAACACTGCTTCGACGATCTCGATGCTCCCTTGATTCGTGTTTGCCAAAGAGAAACCCCGATGCCCTACGCGAAAGCGCTTGAAAAGGCAACTGTTCCCAACAAAGAGCGCATTTTAGCAGCCCTCCACGAAGTTCTTTCGTAAGAATTTAAGACGTTAAAGAATTTGCAAAATAAGTAGCTGCGAAATTGGCAAGGGATAAAACAGCCAAGCCAGTGATCTCTAAGGAAAGATTTAGACATCCTTTTGCCTTTGGAGGGGTACAAATCTCCCAATATCGATTTTCCCCAGCTAATACCTCGCCCAAAACTTTTAGATCGATCATCTCATGCACAATTGGATTTTTTGCTTGCCTTTGGTAGAGGGTCTCCAAAGCATTCGATCCCCCATTTCCCCAATCAGCAACCCACCTTTTTGTGGATTCAACCGATAGATTCAGCGCTTGGACCAAAGTTAAAATTCCCTTGATACGGCAATCAGACTTGTCTTGGAGCGATAGAGCAATTGCCGGGCGTCCCTTGTAAAAAAATCTCATGACAGGAACAGAGAGATCCTCGTTTAGCAGACTGGTGACTGCGCACGGGCTTGTATTGTGGCAGGTGTGGTTGATGTCGTCTGCATAGGGTACAGCTGGTAATTGATTGAGAGGAAGGTGACTTTTTTTGAAAAGGTTAAGTAGATTTTTTGGATATCTCGATTCGACGTAAACTCGATTCAAAGCTGAAGTTTTGTTCAATTGATACAAAGAAGTTGCCGATTTTAAATCTAAAAATGCAATCACGATTGACCCGATCGTAGTTGGAAGTCTTGTTAATTTATTTTCTAATTGAGTCGGGGACTTCTTGTCGAAAGATTGATCGAGAGGCCTGCGGGTTAAAGCTGCTGTCATCAAATATTTCCAAATTTGGAGGATATTTTATAAGATAAGAACAATTTCTGCAATAAGAAAACCAAAAGTAAAAATTGTTGTTACCGGC
>JAZKAZ010000056.1:0-5684 GCA_040388845.1 Chlamydiota bacterium
AGGGAAGCCCTCGCACTCCCCAAAATCTTGTCAAAATTTTTTACTACATTCTTTATGGGAGAGCGAGGGATTCCCTTGCCTCAGCGTTCTCAGCGGCTATCTCAGTTCTTCCCTCTGCGCTGAAAAAAAATGGGCCTCTTACAAATAAAACTCGCACACCACGTTATACAGCGAAGATATGATCCAATCATGGACTACACAAAAATCTGGGGAAATGAGAAAATTGGATCCCCAATTTGGAGGATATATGTTATTTGCTCATTTGTTTTTAAGTTTTTGTCTTCTTTTGTCTGGATCGAATGGTCTTGTGCAAAACATCAGCCCGATTCAGCAATCCTTAGAAATCATCCGAAGCCACTCTTTAGGAAATGCAGAGAACAGGCTTAGTTTTTTAAATGACGAGCTGATGCCGCTTCTTGCTGAGGCGTCTCGATTGAACCAAGAAGTTCAATCGCTCTCAAATCGCATTTCTTCTGCCAATGCGGAAGATAGAGAACAGATGATAGATATGGGAGAAGAGTTGAATGATCAGATGGCCTTACTTGGACAATTGCTCCCAATTTTGCAGGCAGCCTCGCAAATCGATCTCGATTTTCAACAGATTGACGCAATTCTTGGAAAGCAGGGATCTTTAAATCCAGAGGAAGAGGCAGTTGTTCTTCGGCTTGCTGCGCTCTGTACGGCGTTGCATATTCCAGGTTAAAAAATTCTCTGGATGCTGAGGACGACAGAAGCCCGTTTTGGATGGGCGCTCTGATAAGAGATCAGATGGTGAAGAACTTTATCTGCTTGATGTTTGGCAGGTAAAAGAAGGTATTCTGAGATCCATGGATTTAAGGAATCTTCTCTTTTAGGCGGGGCAGCTCCCAATGAATGAAGGATCACCGTATCTCCGGAATTCCAGTTATTTGCAGTTTCAAGCAAAGTGGCATTCGGATTTGCGCCTAGGGGAGAATTAGGTGTGATGAGAGTGCGCACTTTTTTACTTCCGTCTGGAATATGCCAAAGGGCGCTGTAGTGGCAGGAGACAAATGAAAGCTGATCTTTATCTGGGTTGAGGAGGAGCAGACACAGGCCAAAGTCTTGATCCATCGGATCTTCATTTAGAATGCGGCTTAAGGCATTGAGCATCTTGATGGGATGCTGATCTTTTTTTTCATTTTGAAAAAATAATTCGACTGCCATTCGAACCATCCCTCGTAAAACCGAACAATGAGAAAGAGAGGCAGCTCCCGCCTCAAGAGTTTCTGCCAAGACAACGCAGTATCGATTTTGATCTAACTTGAAAAAATCGAGATAAAGACCGCTCAGAGACATTCCTTCATGGAGGGCAATCCCGATTTCAACATGGGGCCAGCGAGGAGGCGTCCTTGGGATCAAAATCGACCGGGTCTGCTGGATCATATTGAGCACTTCATCTGAAATTTCTTCTTCCCGCTCCTCCCTCTCTCCTGAGAGTGTCTTGATGTAGTGTGAAATATCGGTGATGAAATCAACGATATCCGGATAGCGCTCTTTTGGATCGATTTTGAGCGCAGATTCAATGATTTTACGCAAATTTTTAGGGAGCAGGGCTAGATGAATCACACCGTGGCTAAGCCTTCCTAAAACTAATTCATAAGCGATGATTCCGAGAGAGTAAATATCAGAGGAATAGGAGACCTGCAGCGGATTTTCTTTCTGCTCTGGACTCATATAAATGGGAGTTCCCATGAGCCGTTTTGTTTGAGTGATTCTCTCTTCCAACAGCTCTCCATGCAATTGGGCGATTCCGAAATCGATGACTTTGATTTCTCCTGTCTCTGTGATTAGAATATTTTCTGGTTTCAAATCGCGATGGATCACTCCATGGGTATGGAGATGGCAAAGGGCATAGCCTACTTGAAGGATGATCTCGAGCGCCCTTTTGTGGGAGAGCGACTTTTGCTGGATAAACTGTCGAAGGGAGATCCCTTGGATAAATTCCATGGCAATATAGAGGCCTTTTTCCCATTGCCCCTGGCCATAAAGCTTCACAATATTTGGATGATTGGTCATGCCGATGATCTGCGCTTCTTTTAAAAAACGATTTGCTATTTCCTTATCTTTTAAAAATTTTGGAAGTAAAACTTTGATCACTATTGGGTGGGAATTGCCCGGATGGATGCCGAGGTAAAGAAGGCTCATGCCCCCTTTATTTAAAAGGCTATCGATTTTATAAGGGCCGATTTTTTGAGGAAGAGGCATGGGACGAGCCTCTTCGACATGAAAATCGGGAAGGGTTGTTTGTTTATGAAAATCTTCATTGAACATTGAGAACTCTAATAGAAAATTTTAACCACAGAGCTCAGAAGACAAAATTCAAGATCCGATTTCTAGGATGCGCAATCCCAGTGTCTCGCCTAAATAAACCAGTTCAGCTTTGCCTATTTTTTGCCCATTTACAGTCAAAGAGACGCTCTGATCGGGATGAATCGGCAGCTCTAACATATTGCCCGGATTGAGGTGCATGAGTTTATCGAGACTGATCTTTAATCTGGCGAGTTCAACTGTCACGTACATCGGAAGTTCTTTGATCGCTACCACTTCTCCCTCGGAAGGTCCTGAGTTCTCGCTCCGCGCTTGTTTCTGGGGTGCGGCTCCTCCTGTTTTTTGATCCATATTGTCCTCGTAGTAAAAAGCATAATCGACAAGCTCAATTTTGTTCTGCTTGATTTTCACATTAAAAAGGGGCGTCTGGCCCAGCATGAGGACGGCAATGCCGCTCCCGCGCTTTGCGTCATAGCTTCCCTGATCGAGCAGGAGAAAATCTCCCTCTTTGATTTTTTTCAATTCCTCTTGGGAAAGAAGGACTGAGCCAGTTTTAATTCCGACCACAACCTCAGTTGTCCGTGCAAGTTCGCTTGGAATATAATCGGAAGGAGATTTGGCAAAATGGGCTACCCAAGATTTTCGAAACTCAGAGGGAATGATCAGACGGCCCCAGCAGGATCTCGCATCAAATCGGATCTCAATATCGATACAAAATGCGCTCTCTTCTGGAAGATCTTCTTCTTCATTCAATTGGAGTGTTAAATGCTGCAGTGGAAGAGTCCCTTGGATAGCATCAAGCACTTCGAGCATGAGGTAGCGATAGAAGCCCTCTTGTAAAATTTCAGAGGAAAGAGCGCGCGTTTTTGCTTTGCCATTCAACATCCAAGAGGTGAATTTAGCCACATCGACTCGAGGCATTACCCAGAAAATGGGAGCGCTGATTGGAGACAATGCAATAGGCAGGACGATCAGATTCCTTCCTAGGCCGCTTTTGAGCTCGCTCTTTGTGCGCCAGCCCTGCTCGCTGGGCTCAATTGAAATATCTGAGACGCCAAAGCGGGATGCGAGCAAAGAGGAGAGTTTTTGAAGGTCCAAGGGAGGAGCGTTGCCAAAAAGTGGAATCTCATCTTGTAAGACGAGTTCAGATGAAATTTTTTTCAAATTCGCAAGAGGTGTTTGCGCCATAGTTATTTTCTCCTATCCCCGAGATCTCCTCCGAAATCGCCCTTGCCCTCATCTCGCTCTCTTCTGCGAAAATGGGGTTTCTCAACCGTATATTCCGCATCGACTCGGTTCACTCGAAATGGAAAATTTCCATTCTGGAAGGCAGTCATTAGGCTCGGAATATTTTCCTTGAAAGTGGCCACCGCTGCGTCAGGTCCTGTCAGCCGGATATTAAAAGAATCAGGGGCCGTCGCATATTTTTCAATCGTAATCCGAGCATTGAAGAATTTTGAGCCTGCGTAGAGGGGCTGATTCAAGAGGAGCTCCGTGCGGCTGATGCCTGGAGGAATGATCATTATGTACATACTTCCCACCATCTGAAAAAAAAGAGGAACGGTCTCTGGGCTTAAATAAGAAAGAGCTTGCACTGTAGCTGTTTGAACGATGGGTTGAATCTCACGGGGCATGGGAGGAAGAGAGGCGGCGATTCCCTCGATCTTGCCTTGTCCTTTTTTATCGCTTGAACCGCTATCTCTTTCTTGTTCTCGTGCGATCGTGGGGAGGGGAAAATTATCTTCTTCTTTTTTTTGAAAGGAAGGGGGCGTTTTTTTCTCCTTGCGGGGATGGGTGCCGAAGGGAGGGGCGGGCTCTCCGCTAAGGGCTTCTTCCTCGCGGTTCAAATAACGGGCGGAAGGGCCTTTTTCCTCGTCAGGCTCACTTTTAGAGGGTTGCTTTTGATTGAAAGAGGTCCCTTGTGGCATCGGAGGCGTGAAAGGAGATCCCTCTTTTTTCTTTTCTATTGAGGGGGGCTTTGTTTCTTTTTTGGGAGGACTTCCAAAAGGGGAAAAGGCTTTTTCTTCTTTTGTATCTGGGGGAGTTTTTTTCCCAGAAGGAGCCGTTTCCTGAGATGTTTTTTTGGAGGTAGATTTTCCGGGAAGTCCAAAGGGAGAGGCTTCCGATTCTTTCTTGCTTCCTTTCTGGGGCTTTCCCGGCGTTTGCGGGGAAAGCGATTTTTCTTGGAATTGCTGGGGAGGAATCGGTTGATCGGAAGGGAGGTTGGAGTGCTCCCAGAAATCACCAGAACGGGGAAGATCGCCGGGCACGTCTTCGTCTTGAACAGGGGTTTGAGAGACATCGGGCGGAGGGGAATAAGAGGGGCTTGGAACGATTGCATTTTTTACATCATCGCCTAAAGAGGAATGGACATCTGCGCTATAGAACTCTGTTTCAAAGGGGGAGGGCGCGCGAAGGCTTTTTTTATCATCTGCAATGTCTTTATCATCTCCCATCAACGCCTCGAATTTGCGTTTGCGTCTTTGGGTCTCTTCATCGGGATCGATTTCCCGCACCTTTTCCACTTTTTGACGCTCTTCGCGCGCAGCTTTCGTGTCAAGCGGCGAGCTTCTGCGATCAATAGGGGGAAGTCCTCCGGGTCGTTCCATACTCATTTAGAACCTCTTAAGGTTTCTCATTTTTTTCTTGGGCCTTGTCTCGAGCTGCGGCATCTCTTTTGCGCACTGTATGGGTGGCCGATCCTTGTTCATCGTGTTCGACTGCCTCTTTCTGCTCGGTCCAGTAACGCACCTCTTTTTCCCATTCCTGCTTGTGCATTTCTAGTTTTTCAAGATCTTTTTTCTTTTGGAAGAGATCATCTGTCGCAGCGTCGACCTGCTTCTGAGCCAGATCCACCTGTTTTTGCTGGTCGTTTACTTTCTTTTGTTTTTCAGCCAGTTTTTCATCGACTATTTTTAGATACACTTTCATCTGCTGAATCTTGTCGGTGGTGGTTCCGGCATCGAGCGCTTCTCTGAGCTGAGTCAGTTTGGCCACTTTATGCTTCAGCACCTTATCTTTTTCTTGGGTCAGATCGTATAGCTTTTCATAGGCTTTTTCCAAGATTGCTTTTTTTTCTTCGAGAGTTTTAACAGCCTGATCAAACCGATTCTTTTTAATTTCCAGTAATTGCTGCAGCGGATAATTGAGTGGATCGGTCATTAGAACTCCTCAGGGACTGGTAAGGGAGAAAATAAACCATCACGGCAGCTCGCCAAATGGTTTATTTTCTCCTCTACCAGTCCAATCCCAACTTTACCCGAGAGGGGAGATTGGTGCAAATGGGAACTGAGGTGAGGGAGGCGAGGTTCTTTTAAACTAAACTAATTTTTAAATGTCTGCCAAGAGCGCGGGCCGCTTTTGCAAATGTACGAAGCGTGGAAGGAGATTCCGGA
>JAZKAZ010000056.1:5694-6007 GCA_040388845.1 Chlamydiota bacterium
AAATACGATCGACGGCAGACCGACTTGTTTCCATTCGTTGGGCAAGTTCTGCTTTATCAATTTTTTGTCTCATCATCTCTTTTTCCATTTGAAAAACAAAAATCTTTTTAGCTACGACCTCTTCGATTTCTTCTAAAATCCCCTCTTCTTCTAAGAAATCATCAAAGTTAGAGCCAATATGCTTATTTTTTTTCATTCTTGGGCTGCTTTTATGTCCTCTCCGATCATTTGCCGATCCTCTTTCGTAAGCGATTTCAACCATTCCCTGACGGGTTCTTTTCCGTTTTCTTTTTTGTAAAAATCTACAGTGATG
>JAZKAZ010000056.1:6017-7871 GCA_040388845.1 Chlamydiota bacterium
AGGTGCTATATCAGTTACGATGATTCTCAAATTCTAATGTTGATTCTACCAAATTTGGTACAAAAAAACAAGGGCTGAAAATTTCGAAGTGTTTAAATAGTGATATTTTTAGTATGATATAGAGCTTCATATTCCAAAGTGCGTTCTCGTGCAAGTACAAGGAGTTTTGAAAATGATCCGATTCTTCCTCGGACTTAGTTTAAGCCTATTCTGTTTTTGGCGTGCCCATGCTGCTCAAAATTCAATTAGTGAAATTTATTTGGGATCGAGAGAAGGCGATCCGGCAGGCATCGTTGAAAATGTAGATGTTATTCACGGCAACTACACAGAAATAGAAATTGACCTGACAGTTACAGCTCCAGACTCTTTGATTCTCTCCCGATTTTATAGCAGCAGGGATCCTCTTCAAATCGGCTCTTTTGGAGGATGGCGCTTCAATCCTCATTGCTTTTTGACTGTGCAAAAAGATCCGAAAGAATCGAGAGATGGCAATTTGGAGCAGACCTATGTCTATATTGGAAATCCAGATGGAAGTATTTTGACTTACATGGGTTGGAGAAATACGACTACTCCAATGGAGCCTGTTTTATTCAAGGTTGGTGAGACCTCCGGACTTGCCAACACTGCCAAAGGAGAGATCAGTGGCTGGACTAATGTAAAAAACAATGTGCTTTATTTTAATCCTCAGAATTCTAGTTTTGAACTGGTTCTTAGTTCTCAGGGCAGACGTTTTTATATAAAACATCCCTCTATTGACGCTTATTGCATCACTCATGAAATCCTTCCGAGCGGCAATAAGGTCTTTTATGAGTTTGATCCTAACGGACGGCTGGAGTTCATCAAAGAGACCAATGCTTCTGAGAAAAAGGTTTTGGCCTGGATTAAAATCCAATATGGAAATGAGATTCGTGTAGAGACAAGCGATGGTAAAACGGCAATTTATGAATTTCAAGAGGACACATCTGGCGCGCAACTTTTGACAGATGTCACACGCTCAAATAAACCGAATCTGCACTATGAATACCAAGTCCTAGATAAGCAGGCTCTTTTAGTAAAAAAAACTTTGCCCGAAGGGCGATTTGTACAGGTAAATTACTACACGGATGGGGCTAACCGGCATAGAGTCAAAACTGTGATCGCCCCAGCAAATTTAAGTGGGACGGCAACCACTCAATTTACGTACGGAGATCATTGTGCAGAAGTCGAGGGTCCTGAAAATCGCAAAGCGATCTACCGCTTTGATGAGGCCCATCGACTCAGTGCTATCGAACAATATCTCAAGGGAGCGCTCTATCGGGTCCATAGGAAATCTTGGAATGGAGGGAATTTGACTTCCACCTCTGTAGAAGATAGTGGAGGAAATATCTTTTACTACCAGACCTTTATTTATGACAGCAAGGATCAGGGAGACGTTGTTGAAATTCGCGAATATGGCGATCTTACGGGCAATGGTTCCGTCCCATTGCAAATCGATCCCACCCAGTTATCTGCCAATCAAGATGCCCACATTAAAAAATTCTCCTATTTTTCTGGGAAAAATACCCATGGATTTTTCCAAAGAGATTTGACGGGAGCAGGCGTTAAATATTGGTATAAAAAGGGGACGAACCTTCTCATCAAGAAATTCATTCTCACCCAAGGCTCTCCCGATTCAGAAGAGGAGGATGATCAGTCAGGGATAACCCAGCGTTATTTTTATAGGTATAATGAAGATACATCTCTGATCCAAGTGGTTGTGGATGATGGGAATGAAGAAGATCTGGAAGATTCTTATTGGGTGAAAGAAAGAAGAATCACAGATATTTCTCCAAAACAAGAACTCCCGAACGTTGGAGCGCCAGAAATCGTCGAACA
>JAZKAZ010000057.1:0-6115 GCA_040388845.1 Chlamydiota bacterium
TTATATTGACTTAATATTAGGTCGTTTGCGATCGTCGATCCTGGGGAGATTTCGCGCTCGCCCAGCCATGTAATTTTTAATAGGGAACGGTATCAATGTTTATTTCTAGTCTTCAAAATCCGCGCATCAAAGAAGCGGTGAAACTCCGAGATCGCCGTACTCGCGAAGAGAGCGATCTCTTTTTAATCGAAGGGTATCGCGAATTGAAACGAGCGCTTGACCATGGAAGAAAAATCCAGACGATTTTCTATTGTCCCTCTTTTTATCTAGGGACAAATGAAGAACTCTTGATCTCTCAGATGGGCCAGGCAGACCAGATCGAATGCACAAAAGAGGTCTTTGAAAAGATCTCCTATCGCGATAGACCCGATGGCTTGATTGCCATTGCTCCCCAGCAGCATTTGAAATTGACCGATTTAGATGAAATTCTCTCCAAGAAAAAGCTCCCTTTTCTAGTCGTAGCCGAGAGCATTGAGAAACCGGGTAACCTGGGCACGATTCTCCGCTCCTGCGATGCCGCAGGGGTCGATGCGGTGATTGTGTGCGATCCAACTACAGATATCCACAATCCCAATGTAGTTCGAGCCAGTGTCGGAACCCTCTTTACGCTCCCTGTCCTCGAGGCAAATTCAGAAGAGACGCTCCAATTTTTAAAAGACAGGAAAATCCTGACCGCTGCTGCAACCCCTCACGCGAAAATTGAATATACCGAGGCTAATTTCAAAGTCCCTCTTGCGATTGTTGTAGGGACCGAGCAATATGGACTTTCTGAAAACTGGATGAAAAATGCGGACCTCTCCGTGCGCATTCCAATGTTTGGCGTTGCCGACTCGCTAAATGTTGCGTCAGCCACAACTTTGATGCTTTATGAAGTCATTCGACAGCGAAAATTTTCCTGAAATCATCTTTTCAGACAACCACCTCTTGGTGGCTCTGAAAGATGCTGGCTTATTGACCCAACCCGATGACACTGGCGGAGACTCCCTGGAAAATCGGGTCAAGGAATGGGTCAAACGGGAATTCCATAAGCCGGGAAATGTGTTTCTCCACGCAATCCATAGGCTCGATCGGCCTGTGAGTGGCTTAGTTCTTTTTGCTCGCACAAGCAAGGCGCTCAGCCGTCTCAACGAACAGTCGCGAGAAGGCGCAATCCAACGAATCTATGTAGCTGAAGTCGAGGGGATTCTTTCTGCAAGAGAAGGGCGCCTTGATCACTATCTAATCCACGGAAATCATCGGGCAATTGTTTCAACCGCCTTAGAAAAAGAGGCAAAGCATGCAAGGCTCACCTACGAGGTCATCCGATATAATCCGCACACAACTTTAGTCTCAATTGAGTTGGAAACGGGTAGATATCACCAGATCCGCGCGCAATTTAGCGCAACCGGGCATCCGGTTGTAGGCGACGTGCGATATGGAAGTAAATCAGGCGACGGGAATGGCATCCATTTGCACTGTGCAAGTCTTGCACTCAAGCATCCGGTAACGCAAGAGATTTTGGATGTAAAGTCGCCCGCGCCTTTCGTTTGATGCATCAGATTACAGGATAACGCCGCGAGGGCGCAGCTAAGGATAAACAGGATGCGGGAGAAGCTCCGCTGGCCAAAGGACTGGCGTCCTCTGGACTCCTTAGGTTTATTTTTTTGCCCCTTTTAGAAATATGGGTTCCAGAATTTTAGCCTGATCGGGCGGGAAAAAATCTTTTATTTTTTTCCAGAGAGCGTTCAATTGAATTTTGTGAGCATCATAAGTTGTTGGGGTGAAGGTAATCGTTTGCGAATCAGTATGAAAAGAAAAACATAGTCTTTTGCTTATATTTTTCATCGAGATATCTAATTTTTTAAAAAAACTCTCAATCACCGATAAATCGATATCGCCCTCAAAATGCAGCGTCACATCGCAAAGCAATGAGCTAGATACAAAGGCATTCTCTTCAAATTCGATAGATAAGTACGTAAGCGGACTGTGATTGAACACGTTGATTTTCAATAGTCCAGGATGGGGTCGATAAAATTCCTCTAGAGAGCAAAAAGACCGGTTTCCTTGGCTATGACGTATTTCACTCAGGATGTAAACAGGATGATCTTCTTCTTTTTTGAGTGGTTCCTTTGTTTTTTCAGTCGAGTTTTTTGAATTTTGAGAAGAGTTGCTAGCAGCAGAGGACTGTTGGATGATTCCAAACGCATTTGCAATACTTAAGATTATTTTGTTAATGTGCAAGGGGTGCTCGTTCATTTTTAGAGTGTTTCCTTCAAAATGAATGTTAAATTTTTTCTCTTTGCAGGAGGGATTTGGACAATTTTTGTATCTTGCTAGTGTTACGATTGCATCTAGGCATATATTGAATGAGCAGCAAGGCAATGTATAGGGTGGGTTTTCGAAAGAATAGAGCTTGGAGATAACTGGACATGTTAATGAACGTGCAATGATTGCCATTTGACTAGACATAAAAATTCTCCCCGTTTTTGACCGGGCATTCTAAAGTGATGTTCTGTTTTCCCACAATGCAATTGAAATTGCGCCCCTAAAAAAGAGCGATCGAGTACGATGGTTTTCTTGTTTGGGAAAATGAAATGAAACATTCGATCATCGCTGCAATTGACGATGCAATCTGCGCAGTTGCTGCATTGAAAAAACCAGAAAGTCTTCAATTCATCGAATCTGCAGCGGATCTCATCTCGCAAAGTTTTCGGGGCGGGCATAAATTGATCATTGCTGGCAATGGCGGCAGTCTTTGCGATGCGATGCATTTTGCAGAAGAGCTGACGGGGCAATTTCGAGGAAAGCGGCCTGCTTTGCCGGCAATTGCGCTTGCAGATCCCGGCCATCTGACCTGTGTTTCAAACGACATGGGCTATGAATCGGTATTTGCTCGCAGCATTGAAGCGCTTGGCTTGCCCGGAGATATTTTTGTGGCACTGACTACAAGCGGCAATTCTCCTAATTTAATTACCGCGGTGCAAGTAGCGAAAGAAAGGGGACTTCGGACAATTGCGTTCTTAGGCAAGACCGGAGGAATTATAAAAGGGCTTTGCGATCTGGAATGGATCGTTTCAGGATTTCGGTATTCCGACCGGATTCAAGAGGCGCATATGACTGCGATTCACATCATCATCGAGATGGTGGAGAAAGCCCTTTTCGAGCATCCTAAGAGCTATGCGAATTTCTCTCATTGCAAAATATCGGTTTAGATTTTTAAGAACTGCCCAAACATGGATCGAGAAAGGGGCCCCTTTTTTCGCTCCGCTCAGTTGGGGGTGGGGATTTTTCTCTTTTTGGAAAAATCGGCTCTACGACAAACGGATTTTGCCTATTCACTCAGTTCCATGTACTGTGGTTAGCATCGGCAATATTGTTGCAGGGGGTACAGGAAAGACGCCCCTTGTTCATCTGCTTGCAAAGCAATTCCTCTCTCGAAAAGTTGCGATCCTCATCCGAGGCTACGGCGTAATTGCCGATGAAGCGCTCCTTTTAGCCAGACGGCTTCCCTTTTTAAAAGTATATGTTGGGAAAGATCGCGCAGCTGCTGCGCGCAAGGCGCTCGGCGATGGCATGGAGCTTTTGATCCTCGACGACGGATTTCAGCACCGGAGATTGCACCGCGATTTTGATTTGGTGATTCTTAGAGGAGGAGATCCCTTTGGGAAAGGGCATTATTTGCCTTGGGGGTTTCTACGGGACAGTCCGAAAAGACTAAGCGGAGTGGATGCGATTTTTGCCCAAGGGGTATGTTCTGCTCTGCTAAATACGCCTCATATAACCCTCGAGCCTACAGTGACTCGGATTCTAGATTTCCAAGAAAAGGAGATTGAGACAATCTTCGAGTGGCAAGTGGGTGTTTTTTGCGGGATTGGCAATCCCGAGTCATTCAAAAAAACAATACGTGATCTGGGAGGAAAAGTTGTGGATACCTGGATTCTCGCTGACCATGCGCCGGCAGATACAAAGGCATTGCAAAAATTTTCCTTACACTGTAAGTCTCTGGGAGCTAAAGCCCTTGTCTGTACAGAAAAAGATTTTGTCAAACTCTCTGTAAACACGTCGCTTTCTCTCCCTATTTTATTTTTGGAAATTGAGCTCCGGATTGCCGAGGGGCATCTTCTTTGGCAAAAGTTGATTGAAAAAATCGATCAAAGAATCGATAATACTTGCCAGTATGACCGATGACATAAAAATTATTTTACCGAAGTTGGGCGAAAGCATTGTGAGCGCAACCGTCGTCCAATGGTTTAAGAAAGTGGGCGACCGCGTGGCTTTGGATGAGCCTCTTCTCGAGGTGTCGACCGATAAAGTCAATAGCGAGATTCCCTCTCCCGTGGCAGGGGTTTTGAGCGAAATTTTGGCTGCAGTAGACCAAGAAATCCAAGTAGGGGAGCCTTTAGCGCTCATTTCTACTCATACTCACGCTCCAGTCCTTGCTCCAGCGACGCTTGCCGTACCTTCGAATTCTGCCGAAACTGCTTCCAACAATGATTTTTTATCTCCTTCTGTGATGCGTCTTTTGCAAGAAAAGGGGATCGCTTTGAGCGATGTCGGTAAAATCGGACGGACTGGCCAGGGAGGGCGCCTCACGAAAAAAGATGTTGAGGAGTACAATCCGAAGGAATGTTCTCTACGAAAAACTCCCGCAGCTCCAGAGACGCCAGCCACTCCTGGCTGCCAATCGACAGAGCGGGTGAAAATGAGCCCTCTTCGGAAAGCAATTGCCGATAACATGGTCCGCTCTTTTTATGAGGCCCCTCACGCGACTTTGATCACTGAGGTGGATGTGACTCAAGTTCTGAAAGTCATCCAAGAACAAAAACAGCTCTTTCTCCAAGCTCATGGGGCGAAGTTGACCATCACTCCATTTGTTGCAAGAGCCATGACTCGCGCTTTACATCTCTATCCGCTTCTCAATTCATCGCTTGAAGGGGACACGATTGTGATGAAGCATTTTGTCAACTTAGGCGTAGCAGTCAGCGTAGATCAGGGTGTCATGGTGCCGGTAATTAAAGGCTGCCACCGCCTCACGCTTGCCCAAATTGCAAAACAAATCTCTGAGCTGGCGGAAAAAACGAGGAATCATCATTTGACTGCAGGCGATATGCAGCATGGCTCGATTACAATCACTAATTTTGGCATGACCGGTACAATGATCGGCGTTCCCATCATCCGCTACCCTGAAGTGGCCATTGTCGGCCTTGGCGCAATCACTAAAAAAGTGGCGGCGATGCCCGATGATTCGATCGCGATCCGCTCCGTCATGATGGTCTCCTTGACCTTTGACCATCGCGTCTTAGACGGCCTTTACGGCTGCGGCTTCTTAAATGAACTCAAAAAACGGGTCGAAGAAGACCTTTCGTTAGATTGAGAAACTACCCTTCCGCTGAAGAGTATCCCGGCTTTCCATCAAAGGTGTAAAGAGATTGCGATTGGATCACATCCATCTGAACGTGATCGAATGCGTGGAGCACTTGAATGATCTCGCTTTGCGAGACAATTCTTCCATCATCTGCCAGAAACCTACAGCGCCATTGTTCAATGCAGAAAGTCTCAGGTTGTCCTTGCGGCCATACGCGAGTGCCTCGATTGGTGATCATCTTTAGGCGGAGCGCTCCGATATTGATGTGGGAAATTTTCGAGAAAAATTCCTCCATTCTCCCTTTGTAATAAAGGTAGACATCAACTCCGACAAGGAGGCGAAGGGGCGTAGTTGCGAGATGTGTTTGTTTCAAAATAGGGGCAGTTCCATGGTAGGCAACCGGTTTGAGTTCTTTGGGCATTTTCCCTAAATTTTTAATGACGGCCTTTGCAAATTCCTGAGTGCCCACTTTTTGTTTACTGATCCTTTCCTTGAAAATATCATAGGTGTGGATCCCTTCTTCAAGGGTATAGAGCCAGCTGTTATGGATCTTTGCCGCAAATTCCGGCAATCCTACATGGTCGAGCATCAGGACCGCAGCCAGAAGCAAGCCAGAGGGGTTGGCGAGGTTTTGTCCGGCTCTTCGCGGCGCGGAACCGTGGATGGCCTCGAACATCGCTCCATGTTCGCCGATATTGGCAGATCCGGCAAGTCCCACCGATCCTGCGATCTGAGCTGCCACATCGGAGAGAATATCCCCGTAGAGATTGG
>JAZKAZ010000057.1:6125-8436 GCA_040388845.1 Chlamydiota bacterium
GCATTACGATCACATCAAACACTTCTGGCGTATCGGCCAGTTTCGCAGCTCCGATATCGACAATCCAATGCTCATTGAGGATGTCTGGGTAGGATGCCGCAATTTCATCAAAGACTTTGTGAAAGAGCCCATCTGAAAATTTCATGATGTTATCTTTCGTAAAACAGGTCACTTTTTTTCGGCTGTGTCTTTTCGCATATTCAAAAGCATAGCGGATGATTTTTTCACACCCGGCGCGCGAAATGATTTTCACAGAAGAGCATACATCGGGCGTTTGCCGATACTCGATTCCTGCGTAGAGATCTTCTTCATTTTCTCGGACGATCACCACATCCATTTCGGGATGTTTTGTTTCCACAAAGGGAAAATAGGAGACGCAGGGGCGCACATTTGCATAAAGGCCGAGGGTCGTTCGGATTGTGACGTTCAGACTTTTAAATCCTCCTCCTTGGGGAGTTGTGATCGGCGCTTTTAAAAAGGCCTTTACGCCTCGAAGAATTTCCCACATCTTGGGATCTATCCCAGTTGGAAATCCTTTCAGATAAACTTTTTCCCCAATTTCCACAGGATGAATTTCCAAAGGAGCTCCGGCTGCTTTCAAAATATCCAATGTGGCCCGCATAATTTCCGGACCGATTCCATCTCCCTCTGCCACTGCAATTGCAACTTTTGTCATGAAGCCTCTTTTTGTCCTAGAGTATTAGATTTTTTAGAAGACTTCAAGCAATGTAGTTTGTAAAATCGGTATATGCTAAAAACCCTTTTCGATAACCAGCAGCGCTATCTCAATCACTTTTTCGATACGATTGATTTAGCAGTAGTTGAAAAAGTTTTCCATTTGCTTCTCGGCTGCAAGGGGGTGATCATCCTTTCTGGCGTTGGAAAAAGCGGCCATATCGCGCAAAAAATATCGACTACGCTTCTTTCAACCGGTACGCGCTCATTCTATCTATCTCCTGCGAGCGCCCTTCATGGAGATATTGGATTTGTCTCTTCGGATGATGTGTTTCTCGCCTTGAGTAAAAGCGGCCAGTCCCAGGAACTGATTGATCTGTTGCCGCATGTGCAGAAAAAAGGAGCCTTGACCATTGCCGTAGTTTCTCGCGCTCATTCAAAGATGGGGGCAATCTTTGATTTTTCAATCGTCCTTCCTGTTGAAAGAGAGCTTTGTCCCTATGACTTGGCGCCGACTACTTCGAGTGCAGCACAGCTGATTTTTGGCGATTGTCTAGCGATTGCCCTGATGCAGGCAAAGAATTTCAGCGTAGGTGATTTTGCAGCCAATCACCCGGCAGGCCTGCTCGGCCGCAAGATTACTTTGAAAGTAGCCGATCTGATGTTGAAGGGGGGAGAGATCCCTGTTTGCCGTCCGTCCGATCTCCTCATTGGAGTGCTTCACGAACTTTCAGTCAAGCGATGCGGTTGCCTTCTGGTAGTAGATCAGAATCAGCATCTCTTGGGGATATTTACCGACGGGGACCTCCGCAGGGCCCTGATGACAACGCCCGCTAAAACCATTTCATCTTCTGAAGAGTTAGCTTTTAAGGCCATGCAGAAAATGGAGGAAGACCCATCCCAGCCCATCACGGTCATGCCTGTTCTCCAAGGCAAGCAGGTGATTGGGCTTCTCCGGATGCACGACATTCTGCAAGCTGGGATGCAATAATTTTTGGGGTGACAGATCTTTTTCATTGCAAAGATATTTTCTCGAATTTGACAATTGAGTCAAAAAAGGAATTTTTCCATGATTGACTCTTATTTTGCCCATTTGTTCATTATTTTGGTCTTTGCGATCGGATATCTAGCGATTATTTTTTAATACAGCATCAAAATCAATAAAACAGCTTCAGCTCTTTTGATGGCTGTTCTTACCTGGATGTTTTTATTTTTGATCAAAGGCAATGCACTTGCAGAAGAGACTGGAATTTTAGGAGAAAAACTCAATGATGTGAGTCAGATTATCTTTTTTCTGATGGGGGCTATGGCCATTGTTGAATTGGTCGACTCCCACAAAGGGTTTAAGGTCATCACTGATTTAATCCAGACCGGCTCTAAGAAAAAAATGCTTTGGATTATAGGGATAGTCACGTTTTTTCTATCTGCAATTTTAGATAACTTGACGACCACGATTGTGATGGTCTCTCTTTTGCGCAAACTCGTTCCCGATGTCAAAGATCGGATGCTTCTCGGCTGCATGGTTGTGATCGCAGCCAACGCAGGCGGGGCCTGGACTCCGATTGGAGATGTCACCACAACGATGCTTTGGATCAATGGCAATATTTCCTCGCAGGTTGTCATGAAAACTCTGTTT
>JAZKAZ010000057.1:8446-11074 GCA_040388845.1 Chlamydiota bacterium
CGAGAGCTTTGACAGCATTCGCTTTTTTAGTTCTCTGTTTTTGCCAAGTTTTGTATCGCTCGTCGTCGCTCTCTCAATTCTCGGGTGGGGGCTGAAGGGGAATTATCTTCGCTTAGTTGAGCGTTCCCATGATGAAACGATTGAACCGGGATCGAAACTCGTGTTTATTTGCGGAATTGGCGCGCTCGTTTTCGTCCCTATTTTCAAAGCATTGACAGGACTGCCCCCTTTCATGGGAATTTTAATTGGACTTGGGAGCCTTTGGCTCGTGACCGATCTTCTCCATGCCCCCCATGCAGGCCGTGGACATTTGCGCGTCCCTCACATCCTCACAAGGATTGATACATCGGGAGTTTTGTTTTTTCTCGGAATTTTGCTCTGCATCAGCGCACTGGATGCCGCAGGGCTCTTGCGCGAGCTTGCTTTTTTCTTGGATCGCTATGTGCATAATATTTCCCTCATTGCCACTTTAATTGGGCTCATTTCCGCAGTCATTGACAACGTGCCCTTAGTTGCAGCGGGAATGGGAATGTACGATCTACAGGCGTATCCCATGGATTCCTATTTTTGGCAGATGCTCGCCTTTTGTGCAGGGACAGGTGGGAGCATTCTCATCATTGGCTCCGCTGCGGGAGTGGCTCTCATGGGACTCGAAAAAATCGATTTTATGTGGTATTTAAGACGGGTGAGTTTGACTGCGCTTGTGAGCTATTTAGCAGGCGTTGCGGTATTCGTTCTTCAAGAGGCTTTGTTGGGGGCGATTTAGGGATTTTCGGGAATGGGAGAAAATCTCTCTTCGCGCTTTCCTCCACGCGTCTCAGCAGATTCCCCAAGGGCCAGGAACTGGAATTTGGAGCACTCCAAAGCCTCTGAATTCGACGATCGCATTCTAAATTATACCGCGGTAGGGGAAACGAAAAAGGCCCCGCCGGTTGCCCGGCGAGGCCTTTGAATTCAATGCATTGGGATTTAAGACTAGATATCTAGCTGCAATCTCAAAGAAAAGCCGTTCAGGCTCAGATTTCCACGGCTAACAGTGTCGCTAGCGATCGAAGGAGTCCCGGCAAAGAATTTTCTCATATTGAGCTGATCCCACCATACATGGAACTCATAGCCAGCTTTTAAATTGACATGATATCTGTTCTTATCGAAATAACTGCCCCAAGTAAGACCCATAGCAATTTCGAGGTTAGGAACATTCATGTAGTGGTCGCTTCTAGCGTCGATTTGATCATCGCCTGAAACATTCACGCTTTGTGAAATTTGAAATTTCCCAAATAAAATCGCTGTTGCAAAATTACTAAAGAGACCCCAGCCTTTGCCGAGCATCCAATCCGTGTCAATTCCTGTCCGTGCTCCAAATCCCCAGAAATCATTTTTCCCGTGGTGAATCGTGCGGTTACCGGTTCCAAATCCATGGTAGTCTACGGAAAAGTGTTGATCAATCCAACCAGCGCGGATGCCGAAGTGAGGATTGAAGATTACATACCGGCTGATGTGGTAAGGCTTTCCTAAGCGAGCATCAAGTAGATTCATTGATCCATTCCAAACAGCGCTTGAGCGATCTCCGTAAGCCCCGTCCGGCATGTCTATTCCATTTTCCCAGAGAGGGATCATAACCCCATCCGATGCATTGGAATTGGCATGTTTGTAATTTTTAATGTTTAGCCAGGTCCAAGTTAAGTCGATATTCCAGGCATCGTGGTCTAAGTAGAAACCCATACCAAAACGGGCGCCGAAATTATATTTCCAATCTCTATGATCGTTGGAAAATCCTTGAACGGTGCCATTGACTACTTGGAGGTTGCCTATGCCATTGGAATCTTCAATCACAAACTCCATTCCATCTTGCTTTGCTTGCATCGCCAAGAAATCGGCATGGAAATAAAAATCCTTAGGGCAGTTTAGATTCATGTCCATCGGATAGACAAAAGCGAATGGGCCGGGTCTGATCTCTTCGCAGCATACTTCAGGCTTTACATCACAAGGTCCTTTAGGAATCGCGTACAGGTTCGTTGTCACTACTAAGGCGGCAACCGAGGACGCTAGCACCCTGCTAAACGCGCTGTTCCACTTCAAATGCATATACATTCTCCACAGTTTTTTTCTAGTTTAGAGGCAGCTTTTATACCCAAAAGGGCTAGCCCTCTTTAAAATTCTCAAACGCCCCAGCCAAAAACTGCTTTAGAATCGGATTCATCCAGATCTAAATTGCAGCCTGAACGGGGGTTGGCTCTTCAATCGTTACAATAAATATTTCTCTTTTAAATAGGCAATAAAAATTTCAATTGAGAAGGAAAGAATATGGGTTTGTCTATGAAAGCGATAAGAATAAAAGAGGGTTAAAATTCAGAGACTAAGGTCAAAGGGGTCTCTCTAAAAAAGGAGAGTTTGAGCCACTGAAAAATAGATCTATTTTTCCGTGTCACAACATATTAAGAATCAGATATTTATGAGTGTAGCTCCACTGCGATCCGGAAAAATATTGCAGTAATTGGCTCATTTTCTGTATGTTCTTAACTTCGTTTCAATCGAAAGTGTTCAGAAAGAAGCGAATAGGACGGCAGAGCCGGCCAGACTGTTTTGACAGCAGAAAAAGAGAAGAGTGTAAAAAGAATACAAGCTTGT
>JAZKAZ010000058.1:0-1889 GCA_040388845.1 Chlamydiota bacterium
GCGCGAATCGCTCAAAGAAAAAAAAATCGGAGATGATCAGGCAGTCGACCTCTTGGCCCGAGAATTGGTCACTTGCTGCGGACAAATGAAACAGCAGATCGACGCCTCTCTGTTGCAGATCGGAGGTTTTTTTCAACTCCTCGAAGACGGCTCTTTGAATTTTCAGCCTCAGTGTCCCTCCGATTTTCCTTTGGAGCAAGATGGATGCAACCGGATTGACCTTCTCTTTGCCTCCTTCATCCAAAGGATCGGAAAAATGGGAGCCAAAGCCTCAATTGCTATCCAAGAGAGCGCAAAAGAGCGCTATTCCCAAGCAAGCAACGATAGATCCGCTGCGTGGTCGCTCTGGATCAAGTTTAAGCCTGAATCGATCCTCCTCAGTCCCCACCTGTCGATTTTAACCGATGTGGTATGGGAAGACATCTGCTCTCCCCTTTGGGGACGGCAAGAAAAGAATGTCCCCGCCATCACCCAAAGCGTCCAACGTCCAGTCAGCCGCTTTTTATCGTCGCGCGCAGAGATCCGGACAACGAACGGAAAACCGACCATTCTCTATGAAGGGAAGGCGGTGGCAGAAATTGCGACGATCGATCCAAAGCTGATGCCGATCGTCACTAAAGGATCGAGAAGCCTCAATTCGATTTACCATCACAAACTTCTCCGATTCGAATGCAAGACAGGATTTGAAAACTGGGCGCAAGGGAAAGCCGATGCCCGCGTTCTCCGGTTTGAGCGGGGCGAAACAGAGATCGCCGAGACTCTTGGGTTTAAATTCAAAGAGGCTCCCTCCATCATCAAATCACTCCTCCACGCGCAAGCCCACATGAATTTCTTTTTCGACGATGGGAGCAACGGAAACCTAGTTGTCCTTCGGCAATTCCGCTCTCGAACGACCAACCGAGAAGAAGGAGTGGAAATCGTTTTAGGTACTCAACTCATGCCCTACTACACCTTCCAAACGGATCGAAGAAACCGGCTCCTAGTCCCCGTCCCTGATCTCCCTCCCCTTGTCTCCGCTTTCCAATTCCACGCAGGTCAAGCCCTTTTGCAGATGCTGATCATGGAAGAGTTCACCAATAAATCGATCGATCTGGCAACAGAAGGATCGATCGAGATCAACCCCGAACGATGGCAGGCCTTTTTCAAGCAATCAGGACTCCCCGAATCGGTCTTCCGTCAAGCCATCCAAAGGTGGCTCCTCGACGGCCCAGATGGCTCCCGCTTTTTGATTCAAACGGCTCCCGACCGCTACACTCTCGGAGAAAGCTACAGAAAAGAAGTGAACTTTTTGACCACGCAAGGACTCCATCGCAAAGAGCGGCAGCTCAAAGGAAAAGAATCCTCTAAAAAACGGGCCGTCAAAGAAAAAGTCTCTTGAACGGGCAACTCAGCCGCGGCAAGGAACTTGCAGCCCCTTACCGGAGCGGAGAATCTCCTTCCTGCAAGGAAGGAGTTCTTCAAAGACACCCCTACCTCTCCCCTTTCTTTCCTCCCATTTCTATTCGAGATACCCCTACCTCTTTTTTTATAAATCATTGCTATTCAGCTAGATTAAAAAATCCAAAGGAGGGAACTCTTTTGTAATCTCCGCCCAATCGAAGACATCCCTACCTCAAAATTTTTTTTATTTTCCTCCTAACCAATTCAACTGCAAAGAGGCAACGACTTCCTTTTCATCAGATCACTTTACATAGTAAAATTTTTACTATGATATCCCTACCTCAGACTTTTTTTGAATCCTAAGAACCAGCATTTTACGTTTTTTTAGATTCAAAAAATTTATATATACCTGGAAAAATCCCATAGAGAGATCCCTACCTCTCACGTCGAATACCCCTACCTCTCGCGCCGGATATCCCTAGCTGAAATTATTTTAATTGTTTATCCTC
>JAZKAZ010000059.1:0-2354 GCA_040388845.1 Chlamydiota bacterium
AGAGTGATTTTCTTGCTCTCTTTATCAACAGAAAGGATGATCGCTTCTACCTTGTCTCCCTTCTTCAATACTTCAGAAGGATGAGATACTTTTTTAATCCAGCTTAAATCGGAAATATGGATCAAACCATCGACGCCGGGCTCTAATTCGACAAAAGCGCCGTAATTTGTCAGGTTTCGAATTTCAGCGACAACACTGCTGTTTACTGGATATTTTTTCTCAACATCTTCCCATGGATTGCGCTCTGTCTGCTTAATGCCGAGGGAAATTTTGCCATCCTCTTTTTGTACAGAGAGAACAACGGCATCCACTTCATCGCCTACATGAACGACTTCGCTTGGCTCTGTGACGTTTTTGGTCCATGACATTTCGGAGACGTGGATAAGACCTTCAATTCCTGGCTCGATTTCAATGAACGCGCCGTAAGAGACGAGGTTTACGATTTTTCCATGAACACGTGTTCCTGCAGGATATCGCTTTTCGATTTCTTCCCAAGGATTGTTTTCTTTTTGTTTGAGTCCGAGAGCAACGCGCCCCTTATCTCGATCTACATGAAGAATCACAACATCTAATTCTTGCCCGAGGTGGACGAGTTCAGATGGGTGTTTAATCCGCTTCCAAGTCATATCCGTGATATGGAGAAGTCCATCGATTCCATCGAGGTCGAGGAAAACGCCGAAGTCAGTGATATTTTTCACAATCCCTTTGCGGTGGGATCCTTCCTTGATATTTTCAAGGAGTTCCGCTTTGCGAGAAACGCGCTCTTCTTCGAGGAGTTCTCTGCGGGAAACAACAATATTTTTTCGCTCGATATTGATCTTGAGAATTTTGAAGTCGTAAGATCTTCCGATAAAATCATCGAGGTTTTTAATCCGCTTATTATCGATTTGAGAGCCAGGGAGAAATGCCTCCATCCCGATATCGACCATGAGTCCGCCTTTTACTTTGCGGATCACTTTTCCCTTCACAATGGAACCTTCGTGGCAGTTGTTGACAATGTATTCCCATTGGCGGTACTTGCGAGCTTTCTCTTTTGAAAGGACAATTTGACCGTCATCTCCTTCGGCCGCATCCAAATAAACTTCCGACATGTTGCCGAGAATCAATTCTTCTGGTTCAGAAAACTCGGAGATCGGTACGAGTCCCTCTGATTTTAAACCCACATCGACCACTACATAGTCTTTTGAAATTTCTACAATTCGACCTTTCAGGATTTGTCCGACATTGAGTAAAGAAAGGGGGCTTTCAGCGCCGGGTTTCTCTTTGCCGTGTAAAAGGTCTCGAAATTGGCGGGCTTCATGTTCTTGAAAATCGACATCGTCGAGGACGTTGCTGCTATTCCAGTCGTGTTGTGTGGGTTGTTTAGATGACATGTTAAGGGGTTTCTCCTGTTAATAAAATAGCGCGAACCGCTCTGGCAAAATTGCATTGCCTATAGCGAACTCGCATGGTTAAAGGAAAAAGATTACCAAATCGTCTCTAATAATGGCAAGGATATTTCCTCGCCAGAGTAGAGTACTGAATTTCAATCTTTGTAACTACGTATAAAATCCTTTTTTTGAACCCGTGTTCTATCAAATTGCTTCTAACTTTTGATCCAGATTTTTAGAAATGAATATACAATCTTTTGTTTTTCAAAAAAAATGTTTCAGTTTTTGTCGCATTAAATTCGCATAGACAATTTTATCCATATGTGATCGATTATTAACGTGTTACGTCATTAGATTTTTCTGTTCTTAAGTGTAAAATTTAGAAAAACTGATGTGTTTTGTTTTAAAAAATAAACTTTTAACTTTATTTTTTCTAACCGTGTTAGCTAGATTGAAAATTTCAAACGCTTGTAAAACCATTTGTTTGTGGTACAGCATAAAAATATTTGCCCTGGGGAACTTTTGAAGTGTCAGAAAATTGCTGAATTGAGTATTGAAAGGATTCTAGTAGGTGCTCGACTCAAGCAAGAAAATGAGGTTGAAACATGGTATCGCAGTTAGAAGTGCAATTAGAATTTGATTTTGAATTCAACTG
This sequence comes from Chlamydiota bacterium, assembly GCA_040388845.1. Taxonomy (GTDB): domain Bacteria; phylum Chlamydiota; class Chlamydiia; order Chlamydiales; family SM23-39; genus JAZKAZ01. Next base: position 2,026 of record JAZKAZ010000059.1, read on the forward strand.
CTCTTACATCGAAGCGGAATACTACCGAGATGGAGCTCAAGATCTAATCCAAAAACTAGTTCCGCTGGATCTGCTAGAGGCAAAAGGGGTTTCTTTGCCTGCGCAAAGAGCTCGTTTTGCAGATATGCTCCCTTTGATCTGTTGGTCTGACTTAGCAAAAGCCCCCTGCGCTTTATCTGTACTTCTCCTTTGCAAATATAGGCTGAACGCCTGCAACTTTTTCTACGACATGGTCAGCCGCTGGCTCCTCCCGCAGAAAAGGGTCAATGTGGAACTTTTTTTTGCATCCGACGTCCGCCTTCCTCATCTATCGGATGATCTCTTAAGCG
>JAZKAZ010000059.1:2364-6721 GCA_040388845.1 Chlamydiota bacterium
GCCGAAATCGTAGTCCATCTGAAGAGCGCCCATGATATCGAGGAAGCGCGCCGCAATCTCCACGCCATCGAAACAGAAATCCGCCTAGGCGTCGTCTCCAACTACCACGCACGCCGCATCCTTGAATTCAAAGGCCTTTCCACGGATGGCAAGACGGCGATGATCCAAGAAAAAATCGGCTCCTTGATTCAAAGCCACTCAAAGGATTTCGATCAAGGCATCTTCTCTCAGATGCAGCATTTTCTGGTAACATGCGCAGACGATTTTAAAAATGCACGCGATTATCACCACATCAGTAGAGTGATTTCAAATCTTTATTCCATGCGCAAACTAATCAAGCAAAACACCCAAACGCTGCCCACAAAGCGGCATGTCACGTTCAAGTTTCTCAAGACCAAGCTCACCCCGCCCGGTCAAAGAGAAAGGACAGTTCTTGGAATTTTGGTCGGCCTAAACTTTCTTCACGAACATGAAGTTTTTGAAACTGCCCATTTGATCAAAGCAATTCAACACTACCTTCCCAAGATCCACCTCGTCGAAGGGTCTGCCTTCATAGATAAGGCGGAAACTTCGCTCCAGACGACCTATCTCGAAATTGAGAAAAGGGACGGCACTGATTTTACCCTGGATGAAATTCACCTTTTCCGCACCTCTCTTCCTGATCAGATCAAAGGAAATATCGAACAGCTGACGCATCCGATTTTCATGCCGCGCAATGATGAAGAGGTGCTCCGCAATATCATGGCCCTTTCTAGGCAGCTCCGATTTGTAAATGATCTGCCACAAGTGATCATTTCGTTTGATGAGCAGAAGGGAGCAGAACTTTGTTTTACCGTGATTTTGCTCCGGATTGTAGATGAAAACGGGCCGAGCGTCCAAGATCTTTTCAAAAAAGCGCACACCCGCATCAAATATATCCCTGACCGAATCCGCAAAGTGGGTCATCTGCGCAAAAAACACATCAAAGAGGCGACTGTATTCCGCACGCTGATCCCATCTTACACAGTCCTGAGACACGATAATTCCGTAGACCTTTATAAAGCGCGCGAATATGTACTCAAAGAGCTCAGCCAAATCATTGGAGAGATGCGCGACTACAACGGCGGGATGATCGTCAAGCAGAATGAATCTTTGGCTGCATTGAGAGCGTCGCTTGGCAAAATTGCCGAACAGCATAATCTCCTCCTGGAAAAGTTTTTCTACTCTTTAATGCCGATGGAAATGCGGAGTGTGCTCGAGACCGACCCTCTGAAAAATCTCTTTCTCCTTCTTCTGCAAGCCCTCAAATCAGATGAGAAGCTCCGCAAGAAAAACGGGGATTGGTTCTTCAAGCAAGACTCTACCCGCGTCTTTGCCATCTTGCCCCTCGTCGACTCTTTCCAGAAAAAGAGGTTGGCGGCATCGCTGGAAGCTCTTTCTATTTCCTCCCATAAACTCGTCTTCTTCTCAATCGAGGCGTGTGAAATTCCCTGCCTTGGCTACATCCTCTTGACAGAGAACAAAGAGGAGCAATCTCAGTTCTTAAGCATCTTAGAGAATGTGTTCACTGGGCTTAGCTGCTAAACTTTGTTCCGGCCCTTGCCAGCAGCTCGAAATTTTTGCCTTTGCAATCCCTGCCATGTACACTGCCGAAGAAATTATTTTTTTAGAGTTATTTTTGAGGAAATGACCTGTCTTTTGGCTAAGTGTGGGCGGGGGAGGTCCTAATGGGTAGACAAGGCTAATTTCGCTTACTTCTATGCATGGGAAACAGTCAACGTTAAAATTGCAGCAATAGGCGCCGAAGAAAGGCGTTATTGTTCTTCTAGGCCATTCCCAGCCAATATTGTTAGCTAGCATTGAATAGGGAGTGTTGAAGCCACAAGGCTCTCCTTCGGCAAGCCTATTTAGATAATCGGCGTCCTTAGTTCTGGTAGAGGTTGTTCGATTTTTAATTGGGTTGTTCAAATAATGGATCCTTTCGTCTGACCAACAACTACCAGGAAAATATGTCGTTGTGGTTACTTCAAAGTAAATCCTACAAGTATCTGTAATAAGCCTTACTGCCCAGACTTTTACAGAATCTATAGGACAGCGTTGCGGAATATAAGTGTTTTCAAAAGTAGCGATGCCATGCTGAAAAGTTTTAAGATTTTTGATCGCATCGCAACAACAAATCTCAACTCGGGCAATCCCAGTGCGCAAAATGGTCATTTTTTTGAATAATTCTTTGCCAACAAAGGTTGCTTTATAACGGTTTAATTTTCCGGAATTCACAGAGATATTGATTTTTGGAAGTGAAAGAAAGCTTTTTTGGCTGCCCAAAGCTTCTATTTTCTCTGGTAAATAGCGCTTGAGCACGGTTTGTAGGTCCAATTCTTGACGTTTTTTTGCTACATCGGCAAAAAGGTGACAGCTCAAAGCAAAAGAAGTTTGTCTCTCCTTAGGAAGCAGATAGTCGCTGATTGAAAGTTGTAAAACTTTTGGCAGAATGGTGATTGCTGACATTGGTTACGCCTCCCCCAATTTAAAAAGCAGATAAGATAAGGGAATTCAACATTTTTTACACTACAAGACGAGGGCTTTGCCCTCGTGCTCCCAACAAAGGATTGCATCCTTTGTAAACCTTGAGGTTTCAAAAGGACAAAGTCCTTTTGTGGAGTTCGAGGCAACGCCTCGATCGGCCTCAAAATTTTAACCCATAATTCTAGCTCACTCCCACAACCTCTTGTGCAGAACAGCGCTCCTCGCTTAAGATAACCCCTTACCCAAAAATTTCAGGAATATGAGCCCGCATCAGCACAAAGCCAAAACTCCCATTCAAATCTACCCTTCGATCCTCTCTGGGGATTTCGGGCGCCTCGCAGAGGAGGCCAAACGTCTTGAGCAGGCAGGCGCCGATGCGATCCATATCGACATCATGGATGGCCACTTTGTCCCGAACCTCACGCTAGGCCCCAAGGCAGTTGCTGCCATTAACAAGGCGACGCCGGTTTTTCTCGATGTACACATTATGATTTATAATCCGTTTGATTACGTCGAGGCCTTCGTTCAGGCGGGCGCAGACCGGATTACGTTTCATTTTGAGGCGACGGAGGATGTTGAGGATACTTTGGCTTTCATTCGGCGCTGTGGAATCAAGGCGGGATTGGCTTTCCGGCCAGAGACTTCCTTTTCTATGATTCCCAAATACATTGCCCAAGCCGACCTCATTCTCTTGATGACGGTCAGTCCCGGTTTTGGCGGACAGAAATTCATGCCGGAAATCTTGGAGAAAGTGGAGCTTACTCGCGAATTTTGCGATCGGAATGCGATTCGGCAGGGGGGAGTGATTTCCAAGCAGGGGCTCCCATTGGAATCCATGCCTCCTTTTGATATTCAGGTGGATGGGGGAATCGATGCTCAAACTGCCCCGCAATGCATTCAAGCAGGGGCAAATATTTTGGTTAGTGGACATTATTTATTTAGCCAGCCAAACTTGAAAGAAGGAATCCAGAGCCTCCGAAAAATCCATGATTAGAGCTGCCGCTGTAAAAAAAGTAGTTGTTGTTGGGGGAGGGACTGGCAATTTTGTTGTTTTGAAGGGGTTGAAAAAATATCCCCTCGATTTGACTGCGATTGTCTCGATGGCAGACGATGGCGGCAGCACTGGCATTTTGCGCGACGAGTTAGGTGTATTGCCTCCGGGAGATGTCCGTCAGTGTTTAGTTGCCCTTTCAAATTCGAGCAGGCTCATGCGCTCGCTCATGAATTACCGTTTTGAAAACGGGGGGCTCGAGGGACATTCGTTTGGCAATTTGCTCCTCTCTGCTCTGGAAAAAGTGACGGGCAGTTTTGAAAAGGCCGTGGAAGAGGCGGGGAAAATTCTCTACATTAAGGGGAAGGTGATTCCGGTCACAACCCATCAAGTGCGGCTGAAAATGTTGCTCAATAACCGGAAAATCCTGGAGGGGGAGAAAGAGATCTATCTTTCCCAAGAAATTGACAAGGGATATAAAAGCATTTATTTAGAGCCACATCCTACGGCAAATCCCCATGCAATTGATGCTATTTTAAATCCCAATATTAAATTGGTTTCTATACAAGGTGTTGCCGGTACAGGTAAAACACTTTTATCTATTGCAGGTGCTTTAGAGCAGCGTCGTAATTTCCATCAAATATATATTGCGCGCCCAATAGTACCGTTAAGTAATAAAGATATTGGGTATTTACCTGGCGATATCAAATCAAAACTTAACCCTTACATGGAACCGCTTTGGGATAACCTGAAGTTTATAAAAAGTTTGTTTGGGGAAAAAGATAAAGAGTATAAACAAATTGAGGAGATGGTGGAGAAAGAAAAAATTATTGTTTGTCCACTTGCCTATATACGCGGGCG
>JAZKAZ010000060.1:0-1618 GCA_040388845.1 Chlamydiota bacterium
ATGAACAGGTCCTTCAGAATGATCTTGAGCTGCCAGAGCAAGCCGAATCCTCAGATGTTTGCTGCCGGATTGGAGCCATTGCGGGAAATTTGATCTTCCCCGTAGGTGAATTTGCACTTGGGGGGCTGTACCAATAGGGCAGCAGGTGTGATTCGAGCGTCTATCCCAATGTTTATTGCGGCTACAGCTCTTAATAAAATTATTCTGTGGTTATGTCCGACAGAAGGCCCTATCGACGACTTTTATCTCGCTAAAGTAATTGGAGTCAATTTTGGAGTATCGATTCTGAGTGTTGGCGCCGGATATCTGATTACCGGCAATTGGATCTATTCTGATTTGCCTACGGGCTAAATTTTCTTAAAAGGAGGAAAAATATATGGGCAAAATAGCTGAGAAAGATGTCTTTAAACAATCCACTTTAATGGGCCTATGTCTAGAGTTTTTGAGTTACCCTCTGGCTTCAAAATTTGTCGCGCTTAACAAGACTACAAGTCAATTACAAAAGAAGGCAAAAGAGAAAGAACTGTTCTATTTAAAAAAATTTTTCCCAGAAAATTTGATTGAAGCATTGAAATGGCAATATGAAATCACGAAACTTCCCCTTAAAAATTCTAAAATCATTAAATTTTACGAAAGGGGAGTTCCAGTTCTTCGCCTTTTTATCAAGGGGCGGGCAATTACAAAAAGAGATGTATCATCAGGGGGAGCTCCTTACACTTCATCTGAAGGATGCTATTTTATGAGTGGGTATGGCTATGAGGCCCGTAATCGTTTTTATCGGCGGAGCGCATTTTCAGGATCTATAGATGTTAGGCCCAATGGTCTTGCTGTCAATCCAAGTTATTCTGTAAGCGTTAAGCTAGAAACATCTGGTTTAGCGGGGTTATGCGAGTGCGGAAGTGCAGAGACAATAAAATATCTAGAAACAAAGTATTCTGAACCTGATCGATTGGACCTTGTGCTTAAAGGAGGCTCTATGTTTGAGCTATACAATCCCAACGATAGAAATTGGAGAACCTGGATTATTTACGGCTCAACCATGCTGACTGTAGCAATTGCCACAGCAGGAGTAGCATATAGCCGTTTTGGATTTCCCTTTTTAAAATAACTCCATCTTCTGGATCCGTTCCTGGTTGTCGTATGTGACTTTAACGGAGTAGTATTTTTTTTCGGTGAGGGCACTTTCGATGGGAGTCCCCGCAAGTTCCCACAGAAATGCGGTACTGATGTCGAGCAGGCCATGCATAAACGCACGGGCAATCGATCCATTTTCTTTTAGGATTCTGTATGTTTCTATGAGTTCGCCTTTTTCATTTTTTTCAGTGAGAATTGGCTCGGCGCCGAGGGCGATGAGCTGAATGCGAGTTTGGACACTCTGAACGGAGTCGATATCTGCGCCGCTTGTCTTGGAGGCCATTATGACAGAACAAGAGGAGAGAAGGAGGCTTAAAAGGAGGAGGGGAGCGCTTTTTTTCATGGATTGATTCGGAGGTAGGTAATTTTGGCTTTTCGGTCTTTTTTACAGAGCGATATTTGTTTTAACAGCTGTTTTAAACAATCTTGTGCCGGGTTACGCACTGCAAGAGTGTATGTCCAGTCGCTGGGAAGAAGTATAAGC
>JAZKAZ010000060.1:1628-3244 GCA_040388845.1 Chlamydiota bacterium
ATTTTCTGCATAGAGAAAAAATGGGATAGCCTCTTTCATTTTGCTGGCGGAGTTTTTCAGCAAAGGCCATTACTTTATCTTTGGTTGTGAAAGAAAATTTCACAAACTCGGATCCGTAATTATATCGGATCTCTTTTAGCCCGTGAAATTTAAAAAGGTATTTGGGGGATATTGCTGACATTGTTTGTCCTTCAAAGAGGTTAGGAATTTAAATCGATTCGAGTTTTTTAGCAATTTATCTTTGATGCAGTTCTGGTGTCTTAATCCCCATCAAAACTATAGCTCATCAAAAAGGAGTTTCAGAGGTATAGAATGGCTCAAGACAAAAAGAAAAAAGACCCAATCCTGGTTGCCTTTGCAGCCAAAGTTAGAAATCGAAGATATTTTCTGTCTTTGACGCAGGAACAATTGGCCGAGAGAGTTGATTTCCATGTAAACTATATTGGTGGAATAGAGCGGGCGGAGCGCAATCCTTCCCTAACTTCACTTGTAGCATTGGCTAAGGGCCTTGAATGCGCTATAAAGGATCTGGTGCCGGATGGAAAATCACAGAAAAGTTGAGTCTATTCGGATAGAAATAACCAGATAACTGGCAGAAGCAGCGGAAAGAGGACCAGTTCCCAAAGCTTTTATTGCAAGGAAATGGCCGCAAGGCCTATCCTTGCCAGTCAAAAAGGGGAGTAGTTCTGTTACTACAACCCTAAATTAAGGCCTATAAATCCATGCCGAGCTTAAGACCCAAGTCTTTAGAGCACTTAGAGTCCGCCAACTTTTCTTGTGGGCTATCTTCTTGTTTACATCATCGCCACGGGCTCTCCGCCCAGACCATTGCTTCAAAATAAATTCCAGTTTTTTTGTTTTTTACCCGATAGGAAAGGCTCTAAAATGAGCTCTTTGAACTTGTCTTGAAACAAGTTGCATTTATAAGAAAAGGATTTTATCTAACAGGGTTATTATGAAAAATTTAAGAAAATTTTTAATTTTTTTTGGCAGCTGCATTTTTCTGGCAAGTACCCTCTTTTCTAAAGAGCCAAAAACGAATGAACTATTTACGGTCGGCACTACCTCTGGCTACGCCCCCTATGTCAGCTTAGATCTAGCTGGGCAATACGAGGGCTTCGATATCGATTTGGCAAAGTTGGTTGCTGAAAAAATCAATAAAAAATTAGTCATTAAGGATTTGGGAAGTATGCCGAGCTTAATGCTCGGATTGGACCTCGGGAAAGTCGATGCCTTGATCTGGGCCATTTCGATCACAGAAGAAAGAGAAAAGCAAATGGAGATGATCTACTACCAGGGAGAAAAGATCACGACGATGCCGTTGGTTTTCTGGGAAAAAATTCCTGAAAATGTCAAGAGGCCGGAGGATTTAAGCAAAGTGTCTAAAAAGGCAGTTTGCGTAGAGGCTGGGACCTATCAGGAGCAAGTGATGAAAGGCTATCCCGATTTAAATCTCAAAAATGTCGATAAAATCACTGATGCAGTCATGGAAATTAAGTTTGGCAAATCGATTGCTGCCGCAATGGATCACTCTCTGATTTCCCACATGAAAAACCAAAACCCTGAACTCCAGGTTCTCTATTTTTCTTTAGCTCCCAAGATGCAGTCTTTGGGCA
>JAZKAZ010000060.1:3254-6601 GCA_040388845.1 Chlamydiota bacterium
GCGCGATCGGCACCTGGCCGAGCTCGGAGGTCTGCGTGCCGAGCTCGCTCTCCAAATTAGAAAAGCGGTAGAAGAACTCACAGCTGAGGGGAAAATCCAGGCGCTCGAGAAAAAATGGAATCTGGAGGTAGAGTAATCCATGGACGCCTATATTGCCCTTTTATTGCGCTCGCTGCCGCTTCTGTTGAAAGGAGTGGGGATGACCGTGCAAATTTTACTAGGATCCGCATCGATCAGTTTTATCCTTGGATTATTATTTGGGACTCTTTCCTGTAACCATTTGAAAATTCCAATTCTTTCCAAAGGGGTGGAATTTATTACTTTTATCCTTCGGGGGATCCCTTTTTTCGTCCAGCTCTTGCTCGTCTATTTTGTGATCCCCGATCTTTTGGGATTCGATCTGGAGCCGTTTTTCGCCTCTGTGATCGCCCTCGGGCTTTGCTCGTCTGGATATGTTGCGCAAATTGTGCGGGGCGGGGTCAATTCGATTCCGCTGCAGCAATGGGAGAGTGCGCAAGTTCTCGGGTTTAACAAACGGCAAAGTCTTGCATACATCATTTTGCCGCAGGTGGGGCGCAATATTCTCCCTATGTTGAATAATGAACTGGACTCTCTTTTAAAAAGCACGTCGATCGTCTCTTCGATTGGAATGCTCGAGCTCACAAGGATGGGAATGAATCTAGTTTCAAGGGAAATGCGGCCGGTTGCCATCTATGTGACAGTTGCCTTTTTTTATCTGTGCATGTCCGCTCTCTTAAATCTGCTCGCACGCGAGGCTGAAAGGAGGTTTTCCTATGTTAAAAGTTAAAAATCTATCCGTGACAAAGCATAGCGCGGGAAAAGAGGTTCAGATTTTAAAAACATTAGACCTGACCATTCCGAAGGGAAGGGTGACTTTGCTTCTCGGGAAAAGCGGATCTGGAAAAACAACGCTTCTTCGGTGTCTAGCGCACCTGGAAACTGCCTATGCCGGAGAAATTACCTATGAAGAACATCAAATCTGCAAGCTTTCCCCAAGGAAGCGCTGCCAGCTCATTGGATTTATCGCTCAGTCGTTTTCTCTATTTCCCCACATGAATGTTTTAGACAATTGCGCCCGTCCCCTCAGAGTCCTTTTGGGACTGAAGAAAAACGAGGCGGAGACTCGGGCAAAAGAAATATTGCGACTCTTCGATATGGAAGGTTTTAGCGCCTCTTTGCCATCTCAGCTGTCCGGAGGGCAGCAGCAAAGAGTTGCGATGACGAGAGCTCTTGGCCTTAAGCCTTCTTTTCTGCTGTTTGATGAACCCACCTCTGCGCTTGATCCAGAAAATGCAGATTTATTTCTTCAGGTGGTTCGAAATCTCATCGATGCAGGAAAGGGAGTAGTCATCTCGAGCCAAGATATGCATCTCGCATCGAAACTTTGCGATTTAGTCTATTTTTTGGAAGAAGGCGTTTTTGCTGAGAGCTACGATGTTCAAAAAACGGGGTCTCTCGAGAAAGGAAGTAAGATTCATCGGTTTTTATCCCAGGACGCGAGAAAACTCGGTCCTTCAGGGCCGAGATGAATCGCGCCTATTGTTTTAAATTCTTCTAATCTCATATATTTTTCTTACTTTTGCGTAGGCTGGGACAATTTCCCCTAAAAACGCTGTTAAATATAGCTCTCGGAATAGATAGCTTGGGTATCCAATCCCTAGAAGCCCCCGTTACACAATTGGGTGTAACCGTAAGTATTAGGTCCCTCGTTGTGGTGAAAACTGCTCTTGGGAGAAGCCTTCTGCTTTAGCTGAGGGATTATTCACCGAATATTTAATCAGAGAAAAAAGCCCCCAGATTGAACAGAGGGGGCTATTTTTCAAGAAATTTTTTTCTTGGAATTTCAGAGGGAAAAGCGCTCAGACTAGCACTGCCAGCCAGCGTTGGTATTAAATCCTGACCAAAGGAGGTAGAGTCCGACCAAGAGCCAAATCCAGCACCACACTGTATAGCCATTTTTAGCTGCCAGTTGCTTCATCCATTTTCCAAATGTTTCTGGAAAGAAAATTCTCATGATCCCTTGTAAAATAGCGATCCAGCCGATCAGCGTGATCACAACTGGCCACTGTGCTACCCACACATCATGAGTGATGACAACAACCAAACCAATCAAGAGGCTGATTGCTCCAGATAGGGAAACCAATGGATGGTTGGTTAAAAAATCAGTCATCATTCTTTTAAAGCGATTCTGATGAAGTAACATCGCTAAACTGATTAAAAAGATATAACACCCAAACACTTGGGCATAGAAAACAGAAATGCACATAGAGACTGCTCCTGGTTGACTTAAAGCTCTATGTCATCTTTACCAAAAGAGGACTTATTTTTCCTCAAATAATTATTTTAAGTCTAGTTGCGGGATCGGCGGGTTCCAAAATTTTTAAACTTTTTGTGTTTTGTTCTGATTTAAAAAAATCATTACAATTATATGCCTCAAAGAAGCTGAGTAATTTCAGATAGGCCAGCTAACACTTCTTCCGGAGTATTGATTTTGAAGTTAGATGAGGCGGGGAGTTTGACTAGGAAATGATCAATCGCTTTTGAAATGCAGACGTAGGGGCCAATATTTGTGCAATAGGGGGAAAAAACAGTGTAGCTCGGCGCTTTCCCTGGATAGGCTTTTCGAAGGGCGTCTTCCATTTCCAGTTCATTGAAATTCATGTCTCCCATCGCAATCGTTGCGATATCTGCCGATTCTGTCTTTGCTAAATAATCTGCAAATTCATCGCGGGCAAATCCTTCTGGATTGCCAGGAAGGTGGCCGTTTAAAATGCGAAGCGGTTCATTTGTATCCAGCCGGTCAAAAAGGAGGTCTTGGAAAGGTCTTTCGGGCTGTTCGGAAAATACACCTGTCACTGACTTTTGTTCTCTGAGTTGCAAAATGCGGGTATCGTAAAGCACTACATTTTGGTCTCTTTTGAGACGATCTGAATCTAAAACGATTTGCATAGGCTCGGGCAGCCGTTTTTGCAGCTCTTCTAGAAAGGGAGTGCTGCATTCTTGAAGGGCAAGGACGCTGCGGGCATGGGTTGGGTGGGAGAGCATTTCGAGGATCAGGTCGATGTTATGCATGTCGCGGACAGTCAACTTTGAATCGCCAATAAAAATATGTTCTTGCGCGATCAGAGACCTAGCTAGACCCTGATCGTCTGTTGTAATCCAATCAAAATATTCACTATTCATCACATTCCAGGAGGCCAGATTCAGGCCGTCTAAGCTCATTCCAATGGGGAGATGGTCTGACGGGAATTGCCATTTTTCTTCCAGTTTTCCCACGTATTGGCCTTGGGGTGCAAGCGCAGGTGCGGCGGCGAGTTTAGATTGTA
>JAZKAZ010000060.1:6611-7555 GCA_040388845.1 Chlamydiota bacterium
GCTTTGTAGGATGGCGTAACTGAGCGGGTCTCGAGCGGGAGGGTCTGGCTATTTGAGATTGTGGGGAGGGCGTGTGCTGCGAGCGTTAAGGCGGTAAAAAAATTGATATACATAAAGATCTCCTTTGAAATTACGTATTTTATAACAAATTCATAGTTATATGACAAGTCGCAATTAATTCGTGTTTATACTATTATTGATGCAATAGTTACATAAACAAGGATAATTTTGAGATTCTTAAATTATTTAATTGGAACGATTCTCTTGTCTGGCACGTTGGTTGCGGAGGAGGGTGCGGGAGGATGGTTCTCTATTGAGCAGCCTCAGAAACTGCCTGCGGAAAGCGACGAAGATGATCCTTCGATTTGGGTTGTTTTTACAAAAAACATAGGCGCTGAAAAATTTCTTTTACGATTCCCTAAGGATCCTTCCTTAAAACAAATTTCTTCAGATCGGGTAGAAATTTCCTCTCTCCAAGATGGGGCCTCCTATCAGCTGAGTGTAGAAAAGGCAGGAGATGTGAATCGCCGTTTAAAAGAAGTGGAAGCTTTGCCTGGCGTAAGCTTGATCCGCGCGGAGCAAAAAGGAGCCGTACTTGATCTGCATTATCGATTGGGCGAAAAATGGGTTTATGAGCATCTTTCCCTGACGTTTGAGCATCTCTATCTTTTCCAAACGACATCTCCTGAGGCAAATGAAGAAAATCACCGCCTTTTCGTGAATTCCTTTCAATTTATCTAAAAATAAAACGCTCTGAGAGAGCCTTCTCAGAGCGAAAATCACCCGAATTTTTGAAAAAGATTGCGTGAAATGTCACATTTTCTGTATGTTCTTAACTTCGTTTCAATCGAAAAGTCTTCGAAAGAAGCGAATAGGACGGCAGAGCCGACCAGACTGTTTTGACAGCAGAAAAAGAGAAGAGTGTAAAAAGAATACAAGCTTGT
>JAZKAZ010000061.1:0-8446 GCA_040388845.1 Chlamydiota bacterium
GGATGGTTCTTGTCCCGAACGATCTTTTTAAGCAATGGCTGCCCTTGGCACTTACCCGCCGAAAAGGGATCGTCATGGGGTTGCAATTTTTCACAGTAGACGAGGCTTTTTCTGTATTGAATGAATCTCGTGCGCTTTGCCCCAATTCTTTAGAAATGCGGTGCCTAATTTATCAGGCTCTCCTCGAGTCCTCCGATCCAGGTCTTCTAAAATTTCTATCAGAGAAAAAAAAACGGCTTCTCGATCTCACAGATCAGCTCGCCTCTCTTTTTTTTACCTATGGCCAATTTGGGAAAAGTCTCTTTGAGCCTCAAAAAAAGTCTGCCAACTGGCAACATGCCATTTTGCAAAAAATATTTGTAGAGGGATTTTGGCGCTTGCCTGCCCAAACAACTCTTACGCCCAAACACAATTTCCAATCAGTTCATTGTTTTGGGATTGATTTCCTGCCTCCTCTCTTCTGGGAGGAACTTTTTCGGATTTCCCCCCTCTCTCTCTATCTTTTTTCTCCTTGTTCTGAGTTTTGGGGCGATTTTTGTACAGACCGAGAGCGAAGAAATTTAAACCGTTTAGGAAGAAAACGGGGAACCTCCCAAAACAGCAGGGAGCTGCTCAATAGGTATTTGCGGGAGCACTCTCCGCTTCTTGCTAATTTAGGCAAGCTCGGGAGGGAAACTTTGAAAGCGCTCGATCGATTTGATCTACAGATAGAAGAGGCGTATCCCCATTCAGTTTCCGAGGAGAGCTCTTTGTTGAAAAAACTCCAGAGCGCATTTCTCACCCTCGAGCCTCTGACGTCTGGCGTTTGCCTAGAAAAAGATAACTCCATTCAAATTGTTTTGACGGGCGCCTCAAAGCTTCGGGAAATTGAAATTTTGCGCGAGTCCATTTTGACTCAAGTCAATCAGCATGGGCTCTCATTTGATGAGATCACTGTGGCAGCTCCAGATATTACACTCTATGCTCCGCTCATTGAATTTGTTTTCTCAGACCCGGAAAACTTCATTCCTTATCGCATTTTAGGTTTTGATCAAGGATCTAAAAGCTCGTTTTCTCAAGGGTTTCTGCGTCTTTTAAATCTGGCAGCGGGCAGATGGGGTGTGGAAGACATGCTCGCTCTTTTCGAAACTCCCGCTTTTTACAAAAGCCAAGGATGGAGCGAGGATCTGCTGGAGAAATTTCGAGAATGGGTGAAAGCTGCTCAAATCGATTGGGGCCTCGACCAAAAGACCCGAGAAAAAAGGCTGGAAGAAATTCAGGGAGAAACGATTCTTTCATCAAACATGGGCTCTTGGGAAGGGGGCTTGGATCTCCTTCTCAATCGGATGATTTTTGTCTCGCCGGAAGATCCTTTGAATCAATGGGACATTCGAGAAAACGATCTGGAAGACTTAATCGAAGTGATTTCTGTGCTTAAAGCTCAATTGGCCTCTTTGCAAAGAGAAAAGTCCCTCTCTACATGGGCAGATGATTTGGAGAAACTCGTGGAAAAATTTCTCCTCTCAGATTTTTCCTCGGATGCAGATGTTGCTGCCGAGAATGCCTTTAAAGAGAGCCTGCGGGGCTTTAGAAAGGCAGCAGCTCGGATTCATGGGAATCTCCCGTTTTCTTTCATCCAGCGCCTTTTGAGCAAGTCCATTTCAACAGATCTTCACGCCTCTCACCTTCACTCTCTCTGCATGCACTCGATGGATCGCTCATTTACACCTACAAAAGCTCTTTTTTTAATCGGGATGGATGAAGAGAGCTTTCCTAAGCAAAATTCTGCCTGTTCACTCGATCTTTTAAAAAAAGAAAAAATCTCTCCTCCCGAGCCGGCGGATAGAGATCGGTATCTTTTCCTGCAGGCTTTATTTGCGCCGAGCGAAGTCTTGAGCGTAAGTTATGGGCATCTCTCTGCAGATGAGGGGAAACCTGTGGGGCCCTCTATTGTCATTCAAGAGCTTTTGAGCTATTTGGGGGCTTATTTTTCCCTAAAAGCCGAAACCTTGACTGTGATCCCCCCTTCTCTTTCTTTTGACGCTCGCTGTTTTTCAGATTTAGAAAAACCCCATTACTCAAAAGCCGATTTTCGAGCAGCTAAAGCTTTTTATAGTCCAAAAGAAAAAGATTCTCTTTGGAAAACTCTCAGCTCCCTTCCTGAATTGAAGCTCCCTTCGGAAGAAAATGCTCTTTCCTTTGTCAATTTCAGTCTCCTTGCTCGCCATCCTTGGAAATTTTATTTGCAAAAGATCCAAGGGATTTATTTGAACGAACCGGCAAAAGAGGACTGGGAAGAGTCTTTTGCCCTGCAAAAAAGCCGTCATCTCCGCACTTTTTTCGACCAACCTTTGGATCAAGAGATTTCTTTTAGTAGGAATGCTTTGCCGGATGGGCTTTTTGGCGAAGCTTATGTCCAAGAGCTCAAAGAAAAAACGGATGAATGGAGATCTCACATTTCTTCTTGGGGGGTCAAAGAGATTTTTTCAGTGATTTTTCAAGAAAGCTGCCAAACAAAGCGTTGGGAGGGAGGAAATCTCATCGTCCCGCCGCTTGAAATTGCTTTGGAAAATCGGTCTTTTCGTCTGATCGGGGAAATTAAGAATGTATCGCCAGAGGGCTTGATTTGCAGCGCAGATGACAATGTCGGCGGTGTTTTAAAAGTTTGGCCAGAGGCGCTTGCTGTAGGCGCTGTCCTTTCCCAGCCCAATATTTTGATGTTGAAAACCGGCAAGATCAAAAAGTTTGAGCACTCTGATTCTGGGGCATATTTAAGCCGCTTTCTTGAATACTATTTCCGATGCCATCAGGGGCCCTCGCCTTTGCTGATCGATTGGGCAGATGCGATTTTGCGCAAAGGGCCCCTTGAATTAGAAAAAAAGATGAAAACCACTCTTTCCGGAAGAGATCCTTTCACAGATCCAGTCATCAATTGGGTTTTGGCCAGGTCTGAAATCCCGAGCGCTCAAGAACTGCTAGAGGGATGGGGAGAGTATTTGAAAGGAACTTTTGCGGGGTTGGCTGAGCTCTATCCGACGCGTGCGCGCAGCGGAAAAGGAGAAGAGTCCCATGCAGCGCTTTGATTGTCTCTCGCGAGATTGTCCTCTTTTTGGCCCCCATTTGCTCGAAGCATCGGCAGGAACAGGGAAAACATTTTCGATTGAGCACGTCTATGTACGGCTCATTTTGGAGTCGCAAAAAGACCCAATTGAAGTGGAACAGATCCTCGCAGTGACTTTTACTAGGGCAGCTGCCAGAGAATTAAAGGCAAGAATCCGCGCCAATCTAGAAAAAGCCCTTTTTTTTCTCTCTTCCAACCAGGTTCAGGAAGGATGGGATTATTTGGAGCCGTACATTGGCTCTAAAGAGGCCATGTATGTTCTTGGAGATGCGCTGGGAGTTTTTGATCGGTCTCAAATTTTTACAATCCATGGTTTTTGTAGCCGGATGCTCCGGGAATTTGCCTTTGAGGCAAATATCGGATTTTCTATGGCGCAAGGAGAAAAGAACAAAATTCCCACTGCCCTGAAAGAAGGAGTGCGCGATTTTTTAGAATCGGGAATTAAAGAGGAGCTTCTCTGTCCAGAACAGCTCGTATTTCTTTTAAGAGAATATGATTCTTTTGAGGCCATTTCCGATCAATTGCTTCGGGTGGAAAATAGGCAAGGCGTTTCATTTAAAGACCAGTTCTCTTGCTTTCGGGAAGCTCTCCGTACCTGGACGGGCGCGCCGATTGAAGAGGCCTGCTTAAGAGCCGATTTTCACTCTTTGGAGAAAGGCTATAAGGTGGAGGTCAAAGGGGATTTTGAAGCAGAGCTGACGGCTCTTGCAAAAAGTTTTATCAGCCCCGATGATCCGATCTTTTTTCGGCAGCTGCTCAAGGAAAAAGGAACCCTTTTTGATTTTTTAAGCCCAACCAATCGAAAAATCAAGGGAGTCCTCCCAGAATTTCTCCATTATCCCGGGGTTTTTGACTGGGGAAGAAATGTTCTTGCTCCTTTGATCAAACAGACGCCAAAGAAAATTCTCCAAACCCTCCAGGCCGCTTGGTATCCGATCGCAAAAAAAATCCTCGAATCTGAAGAGTTTTTTACTCCGGATGAAATCCTCTCTCAAATGAAAAGTGCAGTGGAGAAGGGTCCCTTTGCCGAGCTCATTTGCCAAAAATACAAAGCTGTGATCATCGATGAATTTCAAGATACCGATGCTCTGCAGTGGGATGTTTTCCATCGATTATTTCTGAAAGAGAGCAGCTCTTTGAGAGCTCTTTATTTAGTGGGAGATCCGAAGCAATCGATCTACCGCTTTCGGGGCGCTGATGTCTATACGTATCTCAAGGCTCGCGACCTGTTGGGAGAAAAACATCTCTATCATCTCGATACGAATTTTCGCTCATCAAAAAATTTAGTCGGGGCATTGAACGCTTTATTTTCCAGAGAATGGCTTCATTTGCCAAAAGCAAATCGGACGCTTCCCTACCATCCGGTAAAAGCGGGAGCAAGGACTCAAGACTGCCTCCCGGATGAAAAAGGGGCTCTTCATTTCATGCTGCTGGATGGAGACGCGGAGAGTCTTTTCGATACTGCGCTTCTTCCTTTTGTCCTTGGAGAAATAGAGAGACTCACTCCTTTTGTAAAAAATAGGAGCGCTTTTGCGATTTTGGTTAAAGATCGGTATAGAGCAGAACTTGCCCGATCTTTTTTGAAGGAAAGAAACATCTCTGCAATTGCGCGCAGCCATACTCCAATTGGAGAAACAGTGGCATTTCAAGCGATTCGCGAGCTATTTGAGGCGGTCTATAAACCGCAAGATCAGAATGTATGCGATGTCGTCATGGCAGGCCCTTTTGGATCAACTTCTGGCGAGTTTCCCTTTTTTGATTTTAAATCAGTTCTGACTGAAAAAGGACTCGTCGGTTTTTGGAGACTCTTTTTAGATCACCAGCTCTCTGGCCAATCGACACTTGAAAGAATCGTCTCCTTTGACCTCTCCTTTTATCGAGACGCCATGCAAATTTTTGAATATCTTTTTGATTTTGAGGCTAGGGAAGGATTTTCTTTTGAGGGCTTGAGCCGAACTCTGAAAGATTTAAGATCCCTTGCGGCAGAAGAAGGTGGCCGCAGGCGCGTTGAGGGCGATGAAGACGCAGTCCAAATCATGACGCTCCATGTGAGTAAAGGACTGGAATTCGATGTGGTATTTGCTCTAGGGCTTGCTGCGCGCACGCCGGATGGCGGGGAAGAAATCGAGGAAATGGATGCGGAAAAATTAAGACAGCTTTATGTGGCAATGACTAGGGCCAAAAGACGCCTGTATGTCCCTGTGTCGCTGCATCAGAAAGAGTCTAAGTCGGGGACGCATTCGCCGATCGAGCTTTTCTGCCGACTTCTTGAAAAAGAAACTCCTTTACAAGACATATTAGCCAATCTGTCTTCCCGGGAATCGATGACTTTTGAGCGCCTTTTCCCAACTGCTTTACTTCCAGTTGAAGAAGCCGTCTCTTTGAATTTCGCTGGGACTTCATTCCAACTGCGCCCTTTGCCCTACTCGACCTCCTATCTGTCTTCTTTTACCTCTCTTTCTCTTCCCAGCCACTCTTTGCTAGAAACAAAATGGATTGAGCCTTTTGGCGTTTTTAACCTGCACACAATGCCCCGCGGCAAAGAGACCGGGGTGGTCATTCACCGGATTTTTGAGCGTCTTTTTTCTGAAAAAGGCCGATGTGAGGAAAAGATCCACTCTCTTGTTGCAGAGGAGCTCCAGTTTTCCTCGTTAGAGCCTTGGCAGGAATCCATTCAACAAATGGTGCAAGAGACTCTGGCACTTCCCCTTCGGGAAGGGGACGAAGTTTTTTGTCTTGGCGAGATCGATTTTGAGTGCGCGCGGGTGGAAATGGAATTTCTCTTTAGCTATCCCCCCCATTTTGTAAAAGGCTTTATTGATCTCATATTTTGCCATAAAGAAAAGTATTATATTCTCGATTGGAAAACCAATTGGCTAGGTCCAACGGAGGCAGATTATCAAGAGCCTTCTTTGCGCGCAGTCATGCAAGCAAATAATTATGACCTACAGGCAGCTCTTTATACAGAAGCTTTAGGCAGGCATTTGGGAGAAGGCAAGGCTTTGGGCGGGGTATTTTATCTTTTTGTTCGTGCAGGAGCGTATCTCCATTTTCATCCCGATTTAAACATCATCCGAGAGTGTTATGGTCTATCCAAATAGTTCCGAGCAGAACTTGCTCGATCATTTTTTTGCAGCCCGCACTCTCGAAAAATATGGAAGCGCCTTTTCAGAAGGATCCCTTTTCTTAAGCTCCTTGATGCAGAATGCCCGAGCAAAAAATCTTTGCTGGGAGCCCCAATCGGAGGAGATCCATCGAAGTATCGACGCGCTTCCCAAAGGAGTGATCTCTGGAGGAGAGGAGCTATATCCAAGCGCCCCGGTCATAAAAAATGGAAAAAAATATTATTTACAGAAGAATTGGGTGTATGAAACAGCCCTTCTCAAGGCAGTCAAGCGCCTAAGAGCTCTTCCCCCCCCTCCTTTTCATGATGAGGCGCAGTTTTTTAACGAATTAAAGCAAACAGTAGATGAGGGAAAGCTTTTGCCGGAGCAGGCCTCTGTTGCAGGCAGCTGCTTCAACACCCTTTTTTCCCTAATTTGCGGAGGGCCAGGAACGGGCAAAACCTATACGGCAGGGATCTTGATCCGCGCGCTTTTTGCCTCATTGAATCTGGCTGCGAAACCGAGCTATAAAATCATCCTGACTGCGCCAACTGGCAAAGCGGCATCCCACCTGCATTCGGCTCTTTTTGCCGGAGGTGTGCTCGGATCTGCCTTAAAAATTGAGACGTCTACTCTGCACAGGCTTTTAAAATTAACCCCGGGGAAAAACCACCTTTTTTCCCCCCGAAAAATCGATGCCGATCTGATCCTTGTCGACGAGGCCTCAATGCTCGATGTCCCGCTTCTACTCCAACTTTTAGAGGGAGTGTCGGATCAGACGCGCCTTGTCTTAATGGGCGATCCAGATCAACTCCCCCCCGTCGACGAAATCTCTCTTTTTGCCGAAATGGCAACGCTTTTGGCCCAGCCTCTTAAAAAATCTCTAAGAACTAAAGAGGATAAAATCCAGCGCTTAGGGCAGTTGATCAATGAAGGCGATGCGGAGGCAATAGAGACCCTTTTTGCAGAGACCCAAGCCAGTGTAAAGAGGCTGCCCTGGGGCTTTGACGAAACGTTGCAGACAAGGCTGTTTGAAGAAATTCAACCTGTTTTAAGCGATCAAGAACCAGCCCCCGAAGCCTGCTTAAACCAAATGAATCAACTTCGCGTGCTCGGAGCGCTTCGCCAAGGTCCTTTTGGAATCGATGCATTGAATAGCGGGCTTGTTAAAAAAATGGCTCAATGCGTCCGGCCAAAGCAGTGGTGGGTCATCCCTATTATGATTACA
Source organism: Chlamydiota bacterium (assembly GCA_040388845.1). Lineage (GTDB taxonomy): Bacteria > Chlamydiota > Chlamydiia > Chlamydiales > SM23-39 > JAZKAZ01. The sequence goes on from JAZKAZ010000061.1 coordinate 7,433, forward strand.
AGCAATCAGCCGCGCCTAAATTTATACAATGGAACTTGCGGATGCTTAATCGGCAGAAATATGGGCCATGGGATCCATTTTCGAGAAGCTACGGCTTATTTCCCGGGGGATGTGAAAGGGGCGTTTCGCTCCTTCAAGACTCTTCCTTCCTTTGATGTGGCCTTTTGCCTTTCGATTCATAAGTCTCAAGGAAGTGAATTTGATCGGGTCATCGCTCTTTTTCCACCTGGAAGCGAGAATTTTGGACGAGAGGCGATCTATACAGCAGCTACGCGCGCCAAGAAAGAATTTGGATTTGTGGGGGAAAAAGAAATCCTGCGGAAGATGCTTTCTCAGCACTCCCGCAGGATGTCGGGTTTTATCGAACGGTTTTAGCTCAGGTTAGTCTAAAGTCTTAACAGCGTCGGCAGCCACTCGAATTGCTTCTTTTTGTTTAGCTCTCTTTTGTGCTCCGCTTAGTTTTTCTTTGAGCTTTTGTTCTTTTTGTTCAGTGGAAGAAATTTTCGAATTGAAAAAACTTTTCAACCTCTGCACTCCCCGTCCCATTACTCCAGAAATATCGCGTCCTTTCTCAACAGGCAAATTGCTGCCACGCCCTCTGCCAGCAGATGAGCTACTTGGTTTAACAGGGATGCCGCGCCCTCTTCCGGCAGAGCTACTCGTTTCAGTCTGCTCGGTTTTTGCTTTTAGCGGCATAGCAGATTCTTTTTTCTCTTCTTTTGTTTTTTCAGAAGTTTTTTCTTCTGTTAGTATAACTGATTCTTTCTGATCGTATTTTCGGTCTTGTGCTGCGCTTGTAGACTGGTGAAAGGGTTGTTCAGTAGATTTGCCAGATAGAGGGTCGTGGGCAGGTAATCTAGTGATCTTATCTTCCACTAATTCTTCAGCGGGTTTTCCAGATAAAGGATCATTAATAACTGTTCTGACTCTCTTCTCTTCTACTAATTTAACCTTCTCGTTTACTACTTTATGTTCATTTCGCAAAGGACGGAGCAGATCATTTACTGAGTCTTT
>JAZKAZ010000061.1:8456-8949 GCA_040388845.1 Chlamydiota bacterium
ATCTGCATAATTCGTAGGCACAATTGGCTTTTTTATGGGTGTGATAGGAATGTCCGTGTTTGGAGCGGTTGGCGGGGCTTTTTTAAAGTAATTTTTGCAAGTCTGGATTCCTTTTTTCGCAACTCTTGTAAGCACATAACCACTAGCTGCGAGGACTCCGGCTGTTACAACGAGGCCACCGGTTACTGCAACCATTCCGCATGTAACGGGAGATGAAATGGGGTCCAAGGCAGAATTTAGGTCAAGCGATGCAACTGCTTCTAAAGAAGATTCAACAGCGCCAGAAACGACGGGCGCCACCATTGCGGCAGTTCCGAAGAGTGCAGATGTCCAGGTACGGCCTTTTAAAATCGACGGCACCATTGCGCCCACCTTGTAACGTGCCACTACGAATGTTGGTGCGACCACTGCTGGTGTTATAGGCCGCCGCGATGCTGCTGCCGGAATAACGCAAATCATACAAGTACCCTGCCCCGCCACCCAGCGTCCATTT
>JAZKAZ010000062.1:0-4016 GCA_040388845.1 Chlamydiota bacterium
CAGATGAGTTCGTGCTCGATTCTTATAAAATCAGGGAAGGGAAGTTCTCTATTTTAGAGATGGAGGGAAAGTTATTTGAAGAGTTAGATGAGGAAACCCTAGACGAGTACCAAGATCGGATCCATGAAGATGATGTACTTCAAATTGTTCTTTATCATCCCAAGCGGATAGATATTGTAGAGGCGGTGGTAAAAATTGGGGAATTGATAGGGTACAGAGTTGCCAATGGTCAGATTGTCCTTCCGGATGTAGCGCCCATCGATGTGGCGGGGTTGACTCTGGAGGAGGCGCGCCTGAAAATCCAGAATCATTACCGCGATCAGATCCAAGATGTAGATATTTTTATCGCCTATAAAGAGCGCATTGCTAGAAAAGTGGAATTGGCTGGATTGGTTGAGATTCCAAGTGTTCCAATTGATGGAAAAATTCGCCTTTTTGATGTCCTTTCTAGAGCGCGAGTTCCTCCCGAGGCAAATCTTTTCAAAAGCTATGTGATCCGCGATGGGAAGCTGCTCGCAGTAGATCTCCATAAACTTCTCAAAGAAGGAGATATGCAGCAGAACATTGTGGTGAGGGCGGGAGATAAAGTCTATATTGCCGAACCTTCCGCTGCGAGCTTGATGGTGATGGGAGAGGTGGGTAGAGAGCGGGCAATCCATCTGCCAAATGGGTATATGTCGCTCAGACTTGCCCTTGCAGAGTCTGGAGGGATCCCCTACACAGGCGATAAATCCTATATCCAAGTGATTCGAGGAAATATTGCTTGTCCCAAAATATATACCTTAAATTGGGAGCACGTCATTCATCTTCCCAATGAAAGCCTTCTTTTAATGCCGGGCGATATTGTATATGTTGCAGCAAAACCGATTACGGAATGGAACCGTTTTATTTCCCAGCTTTTGCCAAGCTTCACGGGCCTTGAAGTCGTTGGCAGGGGGTGCGGCAGCGTGGGAGTATTTGTCCCGTGATGCAAAAAAACTCTCTCCCCGATTCCGAAGAGCGGATTTTTACTTTGAGCGATGTTAGACGGCTGTTTTTTGGACAATGGCGGCGCCTCATTCGGATTGGACTCATTGGGGGACTATGTATCTTAAGTTTTGCTGCGCTCCGCACTTCGAAGTATAAAGTCGAGGCGACTTTCAAAGAGGGCCAAGAGAATTCAGGGAGGGGTGCGAACACCTTAAATGATTTATTGGGAGGGATCAATGGTTCCGCTCAATTGCCCCAAGCATCTGCCCTCATGAAATCTTACCGGGTGCTCAAACCCTTAGTTTGTAAAATGGGCTTGCAGGCAACGATATCTGATCCGAGTTGGATCCCTACTAAAATCCTCAAAAGATTTAGGGAAAACATCCGAGCCGAGCTAGAAAAATCTCTTGAGGATCTCGACCCTTTTTTATTTCAAGATCTAAGCTATGAGGGAGAGGATAAAATCGTTTTTTTTCTTCGATTCAAAGATGCAGAGCATTACACCTTGTTAAGCCCCAATCGGAAAACGGAAATAGCTCATGCAAAAATTGGCTCTCCGATCTCATTCTCTGGAGGAGGCTTTACTCTCATCAAAACGCCGAAAGCATTGAAATTCGAAACCCCCTATCGCCTCGTCATTGCTCCCTGGCTCGCAACTGCCAAAAAGATCCGAGAAAGTCTGCAAATTGTTAGCCATAAGACCAACAAATCCATCTATGATTTGACGTTTTATCATCGCAATCGCCATTTAGGGATGCGCTTAGTCAACGGGCTGATGGAGGAATATCAGCGCTATTTAAAACAAGATCATGATCAACTGGCAAATGAACAACTGATTTACCTCGAATCCAAACAGACGCAGCTTTATGGGACAATGGGGACGATGCTAGACGAACATGTCGCCTATTTAAAAAATAATTTAGGGATTCATGGGTTCATTGGACTGAAAGAGGAAAGCGAGGCGCTTTTAAAACCTCATCAAGAGATGCTGTTTAAAACTGTCTCCATCGATGTGGAACTAGCAAGGTTGGAACAGATCGAAAAATTAGACCCCGCCACTCCGCTTTTTCAAGAGCAGTACTTTTCAACAGGTTTGGGTGAAATCCATAGCACAATTCGGGGACTCAGGCTGCAAAGAGATCTACTCGAGCTTTCTTTAAATCCGCAGCAACATTTTGCTGGGATTGAAAATCCCATGGATATAAGGCGAGATGAGCTCAAAGAGATTCGATCTCAGCAGCAGTCGATTCATCAGTTGATTGAAACGCTCTCTCCCGCCTCTCAAATTCCCCTTTCCTCTTTTAACATAGATCAAACGCTTTCTTTTTGGGTTGAAAAGATCCAGCAGTCTCAAGACCCTGAAGAAAGAGAAGATTTAACTGAATATTTAGAAAACTGCGCCCGCCTTCTCTCCGTCCGGGAAAATATGCTTCAGGAGCGTTTTTTTTACCCGCAGGAAGTGCCTTCCGAATTAGAGGGGATCGATCTTCCAATGACCAAGTCTCTTTTTACGGAATACAATGCCAAATTGGATAAACACAACGGGGCTCTTTGTTATTATAAACAGTTGAAAGAAGAGATGCTCCGGCCCGATTTCGACCTAGGTTCCTTGAGTCCGGTTTTAGGCGATGCAGTCAGCAGTAGATTGATCGAGCGCGCAATCGAAATTGTTTTTCGCCTGAAAGAGGAAAAATACCATAGCTCAAAAGAGGGGCAGAGGTGGGAGGAGGAACTTGTCCTCCAAAGAAAAATCTTGGGCGATCACCTGGAAAATCTCTTGAGAGTAGAAGAGCTCAACGGGAGACTTTTGCGAGAAAAAATTTTGGGGCTGCAGCGAATTAGTCTCGATTGCATGAATCGGCAAATCTCTGCGCTCCATGCCCAGGCGCGCGATACGATCCGGCAAAAACGGGAAGCTCTGATTCTCGAAAAAATGCTTCTTCAAAAAAAGATGGAGGAAATCCGCGAAAGAGCAGTGGAGCTTCCAGAAAAATGGCGACTGGAAAAGTGGCTTGATCTCAAGTCGGAAATGGGACAGAAAATGATGGAGACAGTGACTCAGCTTGTCGAATCAAAAACAATTGGCCATCACCTCCACCATGTTGAATCAAAACCGCTTGATTTGGCTACCCTGCCGGTTCTTCCACAGCCTCCTCATTTATTTATCCTCCTCTTTTTGGGGGCTTTCAGCGCATCTTTTGGAGCATTTTTTGTCTCTCTGATCCGCTCTATTTTGAAGGGATTTCCCACCTCATTGGAAAAATTGCAGGCGATGGGGTGGCCAATCCTTGGAACTGTGAGCTCTTTTTGCGATGGGCCCGCAGTGGATGCTGTGACAGGTCCCGACCTTCAGATGTTGAGAAAGCTGGCCCTTTTTATCCAAGAAAGACGGGATGGGAAAATCATTGGACTGATCGGGGGCAAAGGTCCCGATTATTCTTATGCGCTCGGGGAAAATTTAGGAAGGATGTCGCTAAAAACCATAGTCCTTCGCTGCGATTTTGCAGCGGTCCAATCTCCCTCTGATTTGCCTGGCCTTCTGCAAGTTTGGAAAGGGACTGAAAGTCAATTGCCCATCCGGAGGGCCAAGGGATTTGATTATTTGACCACAGGTGGCTACAGCTTATTTGGAACTGAATTGATTCAATCGCCGCAGTTTGGGCAGCTTCTAGATGCGTTTCGAAAAAATTATGACCGGATTTTTCTTTTGTTTCGATCGCCGCTTTCCTCTGCGGAATCGGTGAGCGCATTGCGTCTTTGTGATCAAGCGGTTGTCACTGTTCAGGGAGAGCAAATTGAGGAGTTGACACCGTTTATAGATTGGGCATACCATGAGGGAAGTTGTCGTTTAATGTTTGTGGCATCCGACTGTCTATGAGAGATTTAAAAAGAAAGAAAATTCTTGTCACCGGAGGGGCTGGTTTTTTAGGCTCCCATCTCTGCGAAAGGCTCCTAAAAGATGGCCATGAAGTTCTTTGCGTGGATAATTTTTTCACAGGCTCTCGTGAGAACATCCTTCACCTTTTGGAAAATCCCTACTTTGAACT
>JAZKAZ010000063.1:0-1007 GCA_040388845.1 Chlamydiota bacterium
AACCTATCTGCCGAAGCTATCGGTTTAACTTTCGAAAAAGCAAAACAACAAGCCGAAACCTATGAAAATACAAAAAATGGATTAAAAGAGCGCTTGGCTCATGAAAAAGTTGACGCAATGGTGATGATTTCTTTGAGTTGACTCCTGTCCTCGGGATTCAGTATAGGTGGGATAACCCCCGAGTTTAAATGAAAGATGCTACTCGCAGAGAGTCAGACAGCATGGGAGAGATCGATGTCCCATCTGATAAGTATTACGGCGCCCAGACACAGCGCTCTCTGCATCATTTCTCCATTGCAGATGATTTAATTCCCCCTGTATTGATCCGAGCGTTTGGGGTCTTAAAAAAAGCTTGCGCTTTGGTAAACGCTGACTTAGGGAAGCTAGATAAAAAAAGAGCTGAGTTGATTGTGCAGGCGGCAGACGAGGTGATTGCAGGTAAGCTCATGGCCCATTTCCCTCTGCATGTTTGGCAGACAGGCAGCGGCACGCAGACAAACATGAACGTCAATGAGGTGATTTCGAACCGAGCCATTGAACTTTCCGGGGGCAAATTGGGAAGCAAAAACCCGATTCATCCCAATGATCATGTCAATATGTCTCAATCTTCCAATGATACATTCCCAACCGCGATGCATATTTCGTCTGCCCAAGAGATCAAGAACTCGCTTTTGCCCACTCTCAATTCATTGACAAAGGCATTGGCAAAAAAAGAAAAAGAATTTCAGGGGATTGTCAAAATTGGGAGGACTCATTTACAAGATGCCACTCCTTTAATGCTGTCTCAGGAGTTTTCGGGCTATGTGGCGCTTTTGGAGAGAAATCGGCACCGGATCGAACAGACGCTAGACGGGTTGTATGATCTTGCAATTGGCGGCACGGCAGTGGGGACTGGACTCAACGCTCCCCCTGAATTTGGGCCGCTGGTTGCGAAAAAAATCGGAGAGCTTACAGGGCTTCCCTTCCGATCCCATCCGAATAAATTTGCGGCCTTGTCTGCTCATGAC
>JAZKAZ010000063.1:1017-7677 GCA_040388845.1 Chlamydiota bacterium
CCTGCTCTCTCATCAAAATTGCCAATGATGTCAGCTGGCTCGGTTCGGGACCCAGATGCGGCCTTGCGGAATTGATCCTGCCGGAAAATGAGCCGGGCTCCTCCATCATGCCTGGCAAAGTCAACCCGACTCAATGCGAGGCGCTCATTATGATCGCGGTTCAAGTGATGGGAAATGACACTTCAATTGGCATTGCCGGCTCTCAGGGAAATTTCGAGCTGAATGTCTTTAAGCCTCTCATGATTTTCAACCTTCTACACTCGATTCTCCTGTTAAAAGATTCTATGGAGAATTTTAGAAAATATTGCATTGAAGGATTGCGGCCGAATTCAAAAAAGATTGCAGAGTATGTGAAAAATTCGTTGATGCTTGTGACCGCATTGACTCCGGTGCTGGGATATGATCGGTGTGCGCAAATTGCACATACTGCCTTTGTGGATGAAACGAGTTTGCGCGATGCTTGTCTCAAATTGGGCTTTTTAAGCGGGGAGGAGTTTGATCGGCTGGTCGTTCCCAAAAAAATGACCGGGCCCAGTATTTAGCGCGAAGTCAGAAAATCGTAGAGATCTTTCTGCGATGTGATCAGAAATCCTCCGTGAATTTGACAAACCTGGTGTGAGGCTTCTAGAATTTCGGCATCGCCCACCCCGGGAAGACATAAAGCATTGACTCTAGGTGCTTTTTCTCTGTTTTGGAGATATTTTAGCCCCGACATATAATCGATCTTGCTTAAGCCCTCTTCCGCTACACGAAAATAGATGATTTTCCGATTGTAGAGGATCGCCTGCACCGCAAAAAAAAGCCCTTCGCTCTCTGCCGGCGGATTGCCTAAGTGGTCGACTACCTGAGGAAGTTCTTTCAAAAGGTGGGGAGTTTTGAAGGCCCCTTTTTCGGCCTCTCCAAATAGAGCGATGATCTGCGGCATAGAAACTCCCTCTGTCTTCTTATCCATAGTCGGATAGAGGGTTTTATTTCAATAACCTAGTCTTAGAGTCTGCCCCCAAACTAAAAATTTCGCAGACAGACTCTTAGATGTTTAATCCCAGAGTGTGATAATAGCTCATAGTATACACCATCACACTCTGGGACTAAACATCTAGGGGTATATTGAATCGCTTCAATTTCCAAAAGAACGGAGAGAAGAAAGGCATTCAAGATCTGATTCACAATAAATCCAGTTCGGGCCACAAGATAAGCGCCAGACACTCCAACCCGTACAAAGAAACATAGGTTCATGCATATAGCCCGCCTTTCTAGACATGTTTCTAGATAACTTATGTAAAATGGATCAGACCTATACCAGAATCGGCCAAAAACTTGGATCTTTCCCAAAAAGATCTTTTTTTGATAGCTTGCTAGAACTTTCTTGGAGGCCTAGTGACAATAGATAATATTTTTAGCTTAAACGAATGGCTTGAAAGCGAAAAAGCTGGAAAAGCTCAAAATCAATTAGAAGAAAAGATCATACAAATGCTTTTCAGCCAAGATCCTTCAAGCAGCGTATTTCAAACAACAATAACTCAACTCGCTTGGCTCGGTTCTCGACCCGAACAAAAATATTTTTTGAAGAGGGAAATCATCGCATTGAATCAAGTAAACGAGATGGGACTATGCGGTCTGTGGAAAGATGTCTGCAAAGTCAGCAGAAAGGTCGGACATTTTATAGCTGATCACACTGTTGAAATCGCGGCGGGGATTGCTATTTGTGCTACTGGTGTTGGGATTGCATATGTGGCTGGATATACGTTAAGTGCCTCCGTTGGAGGCGTTGTCGTAGCGGGCGCGGGGTCCATTTTTTTTTCGGAAGAAAAAAAGAGTTCGAAAATCCCTTCTATTCCTTTCCCAGATCCTCATGCATGCTCTAGGGAAGAATTAGCCGCGTTGCAGCAGCCCCTTTCCTCTTTACTGCCCAAAGTAGAGTTCCCCTCTTCCGTTCATGAACTCTTAGTCACAGCTGATGGTATATGGGCTAATGGTCAATTCTTTTCCACAAATGCTCTCATGAAATATTCAACATTTTCATCCGTTTTGACTAACCTGGAAGAAAGAAATGGTTTTTCTATTGGTTATCCAAAAAGCGATTGGAAAACATTTGCCTATTATATCTATCTCAGCGAGCATTTAGGGCAACAAGGTGCATTCTCTTACCAAGCGCGCGGCAAAACTGCCTTGGCCTTAGGCAATTACCATCAGGCAGTGCAGGAGTTTGGACAAGCTATTCCGACGGATCCCACCTGTTATCTTGAGCGAGCCGCAGCTCTTTTTGGCTTGGAACAATATGAAGCTTCTTTAAAAGATTACGAGCAGTTCAATGTTCAAACTCAGACAACGAACTCCCTGTCAGTTTCTGAATTCGGTCTCGGATTTGCAAAAGGAGTGCCAAAAGGAATCTATGAATCTGGGGAAGGGTTGCTTTTATTTTTTGCTGACTTTGTCAAGCATCCCATCCAAGCATCTAAACAAATATTCGATACGGTCACTACGTTAGTGAATTTGGTTCGAAATGATCAATGGGGAACTATTGTTGAAACGTTAACTCCAGAGATCTATCAATTAGTGACTCAGTGGGATACCCTCTCATCGGGTCAAAGGGGAGAGTTAGCCGGGTATGCCGTAGGCAAGCACGGGGCTGACATTCTAACTCCAGGGGCGCTTGCTAAAATCGCGAGTAAGAGCGCAAAAAGCGCACAAGAACTGGTCGAGGTGTGCAAAAATCTCCAAATAGCTCAAGAGACTCTCATTCTTGAAACAGCGGCAGGAATTGGAAATAGCGTTAAAATTAAAGAAGTTGTTCATACAGGACGAACAACAGCCTTCTTTGGACAAGAACTTGGGTTTACTGCTCGTGAAATGGCTGAACTCAAACAAGCTGGAAAATTAGAATCCACCATCAATAGCCGCTTAGATAGATTAATTTCTCAATCAGAAAGTGAAGTACTTAAAGCTGCAATCAGTCAAGATAATCACGTAAAGATGGTAAAAGACTACCTTGGGAAATCAGTTAAAGAGATTCAAAAGGGTATCAATAGCTACGAAAAGCAGATTGCTATTCATAAGGATAAAATCGTCAATCCCTCTAAGTATTACCCTGACTGGAACGAATTGCATCCCGCAAGGCGAGACGCTTTAATTAACAAAAGATGGCCAGCTGAGATAAAACTATATGAAGAGCAAAGAAACATTCTTCAATCTATTTTAAACGAAAGAGTTGATTAATAAATTATGGATGACAAAAAATACAAAGGATATATCGCTGATTTTGTATCCATTTTAAAAAAACAAGCATTAGAAGCAAAACAAGATGCAGATAAACCAAAAAAAGGATACGAAGATTTCAACCAAGGACATCTTATGGCTTACCACGCGGTATTTTCTCTTCTAAAACATGAGGCCTTCGTCTTGAATATAAATGAAAAAGAGCTGGGTTTAGCAGATATAGACCCTGATGCAGACTTGCTAGGACTTCACAAAAGAAATGATATAGATCTCTAAAGCGCGAGTCGAAGCTGTAAATTTTAAGATTCCCGGGGCTATTGCAAGAACTTTTGGACATCTCCTTGCTAGACTTGTGGGAATGCTGGATACAAGTTTTTGCTGGGGGATGCGTTGTTTTTAGCGAATCGCTAAACTTTTAATCGGCAAATAGATATTGAAAACGCTTCCCGCTCCCAGCTGCGACTGGGCGTGCAGTCTTCCATTGTGCTTTTCTATGATCGTTTTCACGATTGAAAGACCCAGTCCCGCTCCGCCCGATTTGCGAGAGCGCGCTTTATCCACCGTAAAAAATCGATCGAAAATATGGTGCAGATCCACTTGAGAAATCCCAATGCCGCAATCGGAGACGCTCAAATGGATTTGGTTTTCCTGCTGCTCAATCAAGATTCGAATTTTTGCGGGACTCTGGGAATATTTCACTGCGTTTTCGAAAAGATTCATGATGGCCAAATCGAGTAGATCCCCATCTGCTGTCACGATTGCCTGGCTCAATTCGCAATCGATGGAGATATCGATATTGGGATGCGCTGTGAGAAGGAGATGTTTGCAATTTTCTACTAAAGATATCAGGTCCGTTGCTCGAAACCGTTTTTGAGAAAGATTTTCGATATCTGCCAAAGTCAGAAGACTTCTCACGAGCTTATCGAGTCTTCCGCAGGTACGGACGATTTTTTCCGTGATTTGCTGGAGCATCTCTTGCGAGATTTCAGGATGGTCTTGGAGCGTTTCTGCAAATCCTCGGATAATGGTGATGGGGGTGCGGAGTTCGTGCGATGCATTGGCGATAAAGTCTTTGCCCATTTCGACAATTTTGTAGTCGGAAGTCTTATCTTGAAGGACAAGAAGGGCGCCGCTTTGATGCGCAAGGGGAGCAGAGAGCAAATTCAAGACGCAGGTGTCGCCTGCCCGCTGCGTCCAGTTTTGAATAATCGGCTGGGAGGTCTGCAAGGCCTGTAGGATCAACTCATGGCATTTCACAGCAAGTTCAGAGGTTCCTTGAATTTGATCGAGGGATTGCCCGATCAGAGCTTCATGGGAAAGATCCAGCATTAGACAGGCTGCCCGGTTTGAAAAAGTGACTCTTGCACTTGTATCGGTTGCGATAATGCCCTCTCCCAAAGCCTCCAGAATCCCCTCTGTTTCTTTTTTCTGAATTTTTAGATTTTCAATTTGGGCTTGAACCCTTTCGGTCAGCGAATTGAGAGTGAAGGCAAGTTTGCTGAATTCATCAGCCTCAACGCTTGGATTGAGGAGGATAGGAGGCAAAAATTCTTCTTTACCTGGTTTATAGAGAAGAATCGTATCGATGATCTGTTGGATGGGGCGTGTGAGCCGGTGGAAAATCACCCAAGTGATGAGCGTATAAATCAGGAGCATCAAAGCTCCAACTAAAACAAACCCCAATTCGAAATCGATGGTTAATTCTCGGATTTCATTGAGGGGAAAGCCTGTTCGAAGAATGTAATGCTGTCCATTTTTTTCAAATGCCCTTGCGACGTAGCCAAAAAGTTCTTGAAAAATCGGAGAAAACCCTTCCGCATAGCCTTGGCCTTTTTGGATCGCCTGATCCACTTCTGGCCTTAACTCCTCGCTGAAAAGTTGGGGTTGGACCGCAATCCGATCTAAAATAGAGTCGTAAATGAGGCCCCCTTTGGCATCGAAGAGGCTCACTGGCTGAAAGGTGAATTCTACCTCGGTCTTCATGATTTGAATCATGGAGGGGACATCGGGAGCTTCTTCAAAGAGAGCGATCATATGGGAGGCTCTGTAATCCAAAGATCTTTGCATGATATTTCCAACCGTGTGCTCAACGAAGGGAAATAAACAGGCGATGATGATGAGGAAAAGAACGAGATCGCTGATGAGGAGTTTTTTTCTAAATTTTAACATATTGAGTCTCCTCATGGCTCTTGAGGATAGAAATTCTCATGGCCATCTTCTGTTACAAGCACCATATCTTCATATCTGCTTCCTCCCAATCCCGGCTGATATAGGCCCGGCTCAATTGTAAAGACCATCCCGGGTTCTAGTTTTAAGTCTTTAGCCTCTCCATCTATTTTGATCCGCGGATATTCGTGGGTATCAAGTCCAATCCCGTGTCCCAAACTATGTGTGTAGAACTCTTCTAATTTTTCTCTTCGAAACTCTTCTCTGACAATTTCATCGAGCTCTCCAAATCGGATGCCTGGACGAATGTGGGCAACCGCTTTTCTCTGTGCTTTTTTTACAAGCAGATCGAGAGAAGCAAGGATCGGATTGGGCGAACCAAAAAAAACAACGCGGGTCATATCTGCACGGTACTGATCGACAATAGCTCCGATATCGATGAGGACAATTTGGTTTTTTTTAAGCAAAGTAGATCCGGCCCGGTGATGGGGAAAAGCGCTATTTTCCCCAAAGGCGATGATCGGCTCGAAAGAAAGCCCAGACGCTCCTTCTTTGCGGCAGAAAAATTCAAAGGTCAAACTAAGTTCTGCCTCTGAGATGCCTTCTTTCAGCCCCTTCAAAATTTTCTGATAGCCTCGCCAGGTGAGTTTGGCAGCTTTTTTGAGAGCAAGGATTTCTTGAGGCTCTTTGAGAAGACGGAGGATTTTAAGCGGATTTGAAAGAGGAGCCCATTCAATATAGGGATAAGCTCTTTGGAGCTCTGTAAATGCATCGTAGGAGAGAAATGCGCTGTCAAATCCGATCCGCTTGAATGGATGAAGCGCTTTCACAAGAGCTTTTTCTCCAAAGGCAGGGCAAGGGGCGCTTTGTTTTGCAGCTTCTAAATAGCGTCCATCTACAAAAAGAGCCGCCTCTGTGCGGGTGACGAGGAGTCTGCCTTTGGACAAGACCAGTCCAGTCAAATAGAGAAGATCCGTTGGATTCTCGATCAGGTAGGCATCTAATTCTAGGAGCTGGCCTTGCAGCTTTTTAATGCGCGCATCATTCATGATTTTAATTTTATATCTAGCCAGAGCTAAAAAAGTGGGAGCAATAGTATATACATGAACAAGTGACTGGATATCTGGGATAGAAAAAAATAGATAGTCCTAAATATGTTCAGATCTAGAGAAAAAACAGGATCCGCTTCGCAGGCAGGATCGCCTCCGGCGGCAGGATAAAGGATAAAAAACTAGGCTTATTATACATAAAACCCCGCGCATCGCATAAAGTATTTTT
>JAZKAZ010000064.1:0-7736 GCA_040388845.1 Chlamydiota bacterium
CCACACGGGACGCTTTCGCGTCCCTTTTCTCCTCTTTCACTTCGTTCATTCGGAGAAAGTGGGATTCGAACCCACGATACGCTTTCACGTATACACGCTTTCCAAGCGTGCTCCTTAAGCCACTCGGACACCTCTCCATAAAAAGGAACAGGACGGGAGTTTAACGGATTCTATTTTAAGAGACAAGAGAGAGATCGTTTTAAATTTGGCTAAAAAACGTTTTTTTCGTTGGAATTGCCCAAAAAAAAGTGTTCGGTGATGGGGCCAAGAGTTCCATCTTCAAAGATCTGAGGCTGGAAACAAGGAGCGATGTAAGGCCTATTTTGGATGTTTTGAAGTCCATTGTATAAACACCTTTCCCATGTCGCAAAACACTTCCTTCCATCATGAGGACAAAATATCGTATAAACAGCGGATAAAACCATCATGGCGATATAAAACGGATAAAGAAGTAGATGCGCTAGATGCCTTGAGGACTGATCGCCATGAACGATTGCCGAAAACCGTTTGGAGGTAATTTCAACCACACGCATCGCTCCCCAAAAAATAGAACCTGGGATGAGCGCGAGCCCCTTAAGACGAATGATCCAGCGCGACTCATTGAAATATCTGTCCCCTGTCGTTTTGTCGACGACATATTTAATTTCTCCGTTTGAATAAAGACTTCTTTCAGCTTCTTCAGACTGCCCTTCGATCTCTTTACAGAGCTTCTGCACTCGCTCTAAAACGGATAAACCTTCCGACTTCCGATTATCTTCGCTACGCTTACTATCTAGTGCAGCTTGACCTTTAGGATCGAGTTCCCAAGTATTCCAAGGACAAAAATGTTTTACAGAACTCGTCATATTTTTAATGCCATTTAATTCAAATAAACGAACTATCAGAATCTTCTATTATACTAAAAAATAAATTAATATTCAATATGTTTTACCTTCCAGAACTATTCTGCTAAGACTTTACTAATAAGCATGTTGCGAGATAACCCTCAAAGAGCCCCTTGCATATTTATAGGAGAAAGAGCGATAGTTTTTGTGAACCATTTATGATCAGAAAGCTCCTACTATTATTCTCTCTAGTTCTCTGCTTTGGATGCAGCAAAAGCGCTCCTGCGTCTCCAAAAATAGAAAAACCGCTGGTTCTGGTCAGCATCGCCCCCTATCAATTTTTAGTGGAGGCAATCGCAGGCTCTACGGTCGAGGTGCAAACGGTCGTTCCCTCTAGCGCCAATCCCCACTCCTATGAGCCCACCTCGAGCCAAGTATCTTCTATGCTCCGGGCAGGGACCTGGTTTCGGATCGGAGAGCCTTTTGAAGAAAAAATTCTCCCGATTTTTCTGCGGCGCAATCCTGATTTAAAGGTGCTTGATCTCCGGATTGGGATCGAGCTTCTGGAAGAAGGGCACATGGACTGCCACCATTGCAGCATGGATCACTTCGACAGGCATATTTGGCTAAGTCCCAAACTGGCGAGCCTTCAGGCCGGCGAAATCGCAAGGGTTTTAAGCGAACAATTTCCTGATAAAAAAGAATTTTTTACACAGAATCTGAAAGAGCTCCAAACAAAGCTCATCCAACTCGACGCGGAGATCTTTGCGCTCCTTGCGGAGGTAAAAGATCGAGTCATTTTGGTGTCGCATCCCGCCTTTGGATATTTTTGCAGAGACTATCACTTTGAGCAGCTCTCCGTTGAATACGAAGGAAAAGACCCCCGCCCTAAGCATTTGGAGCAAATTTTAAAGAAAGCAGCTTTTCATCGCGCGGAAATCGCCCTCGCTCTTCCTCAATATAACAATAAGGGAGCGCAACTGATTGCCGAAAAACTCCATCTCCCCGTCCATTTCATTGACCCCTACTCCCCCGATTATTTCATCAACATGCGCAAGCTTGCCCATCTCATTGCAAATCCAACGATCCATCGGGAGTAAGATGGGGCAAAATCCAGATCAACGGGCAGTCCAGATCGAAAATCTCTCTTTTTTGTATGAGACAGTTCCTGTTTTGCAGTCGGTCAATCTCCAAATTCTTCAGGGAGAATTCATCGGGATTATGGGTCCGAACGGGGGCGGCAAAACGACGCTCCTCAAACTCCTCATGGGTTTTTTACGCCCTAGCTTGGGAAAAATTTCTATTTTCGGCCAAACACCCCTGCAGGCCCGTCTGAAGATCGGCTACGTTCCGCAAATCTACCGGACCGATCGAGACTTTCCCATTTCTCTGTATGAACTTGTTTTATTGGGCTCTCTTTCAAAAGCGACTTTTTGGGGTGGCTATCCATCTGTTGTGAAACAAAGCGCTTTGGAGCTGATCGATCAACTGGGATTGACACCCCATAAAAACAAATCTTTTGGCGCGCTTTCGGGTGGACTTGCCCAAAGGGCGCTGCTTGCAAGAGCGCTTCTTTCGGATCCGGAGATTCTCCTTCTCGATGAGCCAACTGCCAATATCGACCCCCCTTCCTCTGCGATTATTTTTGAGATGCTGAAATGGCTCAAGAAAAACAAGACAATCATTTTAGTGACCCACGATCTCAGGACCATCGTCGAGCGGGTCGACCGGATCCTCTGCGTGCAGGGGCAAGTCACCTCCCTTTTGCCCCAAGAGGTGTGCGAACATTTTGCACTCGGGCTCTACCATACTCCTCTGCTCGGTCTTCCTGAAAATCACTTCAAAAAAGGCTCCGATGCTGCTTGCTGCATTCATTGACAATATTTTTATTCAGACAGCCCTCATCGCAAGCCTTCTGGCCTCCTTTGCTAGCGGCATTGTCGGCTCCTTTGTCGTAGTCAAGCGGATCGCCTTCATCGCGGGCAGCATTTCCCACTCGGTTCTCGGCGGAATGGGCCTTTGCCTTTTTTCACAGCGAAAATTTGGGATTGTATGGCTCGACCCCCTCTTAGGCGCCTTTGCGGGGGCCATTGTCTCTGCTCTCCTAGTCGGCTGGATCCACCTCAATTACCGACAAAGGGAAGACGCAGTGATCGCAGCCATCTGGTCGACTGGCATGGCCATCGGCGTGATCTTTCTATCGCTTACGCCGGGGACGAACGTAGAGCTCATGAATTATTTATTTGGAAACATTCTTTGGATCAGCACGCGCGATTTGATCTTGCTGGGAGGACTCAATACTGTGATCCTTGCGATTGTCGCGATCTATTATAGAAAATTTGTAGCCATTTGCTTCGATGAAGAACAGGCTCTTTTACAGGGCGTTGCCGTGAAAGGCCTCTATTTGCTCCTTTTATGCCTTGTGGCCGTCTCAATTGTCCTTTTAATCCAGATCATTGGAACGATTTTAGTCATCGCACTCCTGACGATTCCCGCAACCATTGCAAGCCTTTTTACCCATAGGCTCTATTGGATTATGGGAGCTGCAATCCTCCTCTCTATGCTATTTAGTTTCTTTGGTCTTGCTGCTGCCTATAGCTTAAATTGGCCCCCTGGTGCTACAATCGCTCTTTTAGCCGCAGTTGTTTACCTCGTGTCTCTGCCCCTCAAAAGAAAAACTTTTTTATTGAAAAGACCTTTTGTCAAAATCGGATAGTTTCACATTGACAAATGCAGCCCTACCCAGTATGATTTTCGGAAAACTATTATTCTTATTTGAGGATTTATGACGAACGAGCACAAACCTGCCCCCTCCCCTATATACGCGATCATTGAGACAGGCGGGACACAATATCAAGTCGCAGAAGGAGACATCCTCGATGTCGAGCTTCTCCATGCTGAAGGGATTGTCAAATTTGACAAAGTTCTTCTCATCCATGATGGTCAGGCGCCAATCATCGGCCTTCCCTACTTGGAAAAATGCGCGGTTCACGCGGAAGTTTTAGGGATCGCCAAAGGCCCTAAAGTCATCGCTTTTAAATACAAAAAGTGCAAAAACTACCGTCGGACTGTTGGCCATCGCCAAAAATACTCCCACGTGAAAATCACTAAAATTGCAGTCGCTTAAAAAGATTGGAGTTCTCTCATGGCACATAAGAAAGGACAAGGCTCGACCCGCAACGGCAGAGATTCTAAGTCGCAGCGCCTCGGTATCAAAGCAACCATGGGGCAATTTGTCACAGCGGGCAGCATTCTCGTAAGACAATGCGGCACCAAGTGGCACCCAGCTAAAAATGTGGGAGTCGGTAAAGACTACACCCTCTTTGCTCTCATTGATGGAATTGTCACTTTCCGCAAGGGCGCAAAGACGTTTGTCTCAATCGTTCCTCAGTAATTAAAACACAACGCAAGGCCTTATGTTCGTCGATACAGTTACTCTTCAATTATCGGCGGGCAAAGGCGGCGATGGCGTCATCTCTTGGCGCAGAGAGAAATATATTCCTAAGGGCGGCCCTGCCGGCGGCGACGGCGGCAATGGCGGCTCTCTCTATTTGATCGCAGATCCGCAAGTCCATTCCCTTGAAGACTACCGCAATAAAAGCATCATCAAGGCCCAAAACGGGATGCCTGGTGGCAGCAATAATTGCACGGGGCGAAATGGAGAGGATCTCTTTTTAAAAATCCCTCTCGGCACACTCGTCAAAGATCGGGCAGGAAAACTCCTTTTCGACTTCACGGAAGAGGGACAAACATGGGAAATTTGCAAAGGCGGAAGAGGCGGCAAGGGCAATAGCCGTTTCAAGACATCCACGCACCAAGCGCCCTTTGTTTGCACGCCGGGCACTCTCGGCAAAGAAATTGAGATCGAGCTCGAGCTCAAATTGATTGCAGACATCGGCTTTGTCGGAATGCCCAATGCGGGCAAATCGACGCTGATCTCCCAATTGGCCCACATCCAGGTGAAAATCGCCCCCTATCCTTTCACGACGCTCCGCCCCAATCTCGGCATTGTCGAGTTCGACGACTTCATTCGAATCCTGATTGCCGATATTCCCGGCATCATTGAAGACGCTCATGAAAATAAAGGGCTCGGACTTGCCTTTTTAAAACACATCGAGAGGACCTCTGCCCTCGTCTATTTAATCGAACTTGCCCCCTGGCAAGACCGAGATCCTTTTGAGGAGTTTTTGATGCTCCGAAGAGAATTGGAAGCCTACAATCCCGCAATGCTAGAAAAGCCCTACGTGGTCGTCCTCAATAAGATCGATCAGGAAGGCGCAGCCGAGCTGGCAGCTTCCTTCCGCGCGCGCTATCCCGCAGATGGAGCTCAGCTTTTTGAAATTTCTGCGCTTGAAGACATTGGGCTGGCAGTTCTTAAGACAGAGCTCAGGCGTCTTGCTTGCAAAGAGCCTGTTCACGAGCCGCTCAGAAACTACCTTTCGGTTTGAGCGATCTCGTAATTTTTTGCTTCAAGTTTTTATTCAAGGTCTAATCTTAAAAAATCGTAGACTTTGTAAACGATCTCATAAGTTTCCACTTCAGGCTCTTTTTCTAAAAATGAAATAGGAGAAAGAGAAGCCGGGGTAGAAGGGGAAGTTTCCCGTTCCTCTCCGCGATAAATTTTCCACCCCCCCTTTTCCCAACCCTTGCTGCCTTGCATGAGATCCCCTTTATGGGCATACCCGCAAAGTCCAAATTTTCCGTAGTTGCACTCAATCCAATTGTCACAACCTCTTCGTTTAAAAGGAGGATACTGCAGCAGACGAAAGGCATAATTTACAACTAAACTATGAGCATACTGGCATTTATTTCCGTAGGTGCAGACACTATTTTGTAAGATTTTTTCACATAGCTTGAATTTATAATTTTTTGGAAAGCTTCCCTGCCGCTGGAGCCAGTCACGAATCAAATTTTGAATCCGCTTTATTTCGTTCCCAAATTGATTTGGATGACTTACCGCCTCTTCTTTTTGTGTATCGATTGTTTTCGTTGGCACATCAATTGTACCTGCAAACTTTTCCAATAATGCGCAACATTTCGGACGATACTCTTGAATTGAGCTCACTATAAAACTCCCCTTCGATGTAATTGGTATTGAAATTGAAAGAATGCATCTCAGAAATAACAAACTAGCAAGAGGATATACCAAAAAGAGATTTCTCTGCTAATTTTTTGGGTGGATATGGCGCGACGGAGTAGGATCAAACAAAGCAAGTAGCGCGCCAAGGATGATCAAACAAGTGCCGATCCAAACCCAAACATCAGGAACTTCCCCAAAGATCAGCCAGCCAGCAAGACCGCCAAAGACAACAGCAAGGTAAATCAACGTGCTCGCTTTTGTAGCAGGCGCATGAGAAAAGGATTTCGTGAGTGCAAATTGGAAAATCATCGAAACGACTGCAATCACTACAAGATACATCCAATGAGTGAAATCAGGAATTGGCTTCCATGCAAGCAGCATGGGCAAGAATGTAAGAACTGTGCAAATCAAGAAATAATAGACAAGGATTGTCTCAGTGGATTCCGTCTTTGAAAGCTGACGAACTCCCAATAGCGCAATTGCCACCAGCAATCCCGTACAAAGTCCCGCTAAACTTGCCCATTCAAAAACCATTCCTATGGGCCTTAAAAGAATCAATACCCCAACAAATCCAAGACTTAAAGCGCACATACGCAGTTTCGAAACAATCATTCGGAGCCAGACCCAGACCACTAAAGGCATAAAAAGAGGCGCTGTATTGGAAAGAGTCACTGCATTGACAAGAGGAAGTTCTTTTACCGCATAAAAATAGCAATAAAGAGCTGCGAGGCCTGCAAAACCCCGCACTAAGTGCTTTGGCATCAATTTCAATGAAATATGAACCCTCTTATGCCAAATAAAAGGCAAAAGCAAGGGAAGGCCCAAGACAAATCGGGCAAAGACCATGGTCTCAGTCGGTAAGTCTGCCGCCAATTTTATAGTCACTGCCATGGCAGCGCTTGCTATCGCAGCGATTGTCCCGTAGAGAAAGCCTAAATGTTCTTTGTGCATATAACAAAGGAACATACAGAAAATACTTTAATTGACCATCAAATTTGAAAATCTGCTGGCGTTATTGCGTAATTCAATTTTTCCTAACATGCTTATTATCAGTTTTTACCACAGAGAGCACAGAGCTCACAGAGGCAAAGAAACGCACATTTTTTTCTCTGTGGTAAAAATTATCGGCATTGAGAATGATTATGCAGCACTAAACAGTTTGATTTATTATTTAATAGTTCCCTATTTCTGCGGAACCAAGGTCACTGTGAATACGTAATTTGATGCGTGGGTGTCGACATTTCCTATTTCGCTCTCTGTTTCCGCAAGCGAACTTTGGATCCCGCCTACGATATACCCCAGAAGAATCGGAGAGGATCCCAATCGATCCAATGCGATCACTCCATTTGGGTAAAGCGGCAAGCCGCTCGCAGGAAGAAAGAGGGACGACGCTCCGAATAAAAGATTTGAAGTAGGCGGCATCGGGCCAAACGGAGGCACTATGACTGGAAAGGTTGCGCTCATGAAATATTGTTGATAGTTGCCTGAAGAATCGATTCGAATCGTCGTCACATCATTTGTGAACCCCAACTCAAAATCTTCTATAAAAGAGCCTCCAGGCAAATAAAATCCCCCATCTACCGAATAGAGAAAACTGATTCCGCCAAATAGAAGCGTATACATATCGCCCGTCTTTTCAGAATACAATCCCGCATTGGAACACGTATAATTATTCATCCCTTGAGCAAACGTATTTGGGTTGGATGGATCCAACATAACAGACGCGCCATCTGGGGCAATCTCTATAGGAATCGACCACGCCCCGGCGTTATCCCCCGGTGTAAAAACCCCACCGAAAGCGACAAAAGCTTGAGTCAGAGAAGTTCCTCTTT
>JAZKAZ010000064.1:7746-15884 GCA_040388845.1 Chlamydiota bacterium
TGATAGGAACGATGTTTAAATCTCTTCGCCTATAAGTGGAAATAGGAGCTGGCTGGGAATAGGGCTGTATAAAAATATTTTTTCCCGTATCAATCACCTGAAAAGGGCGAATTTGGTGCGTGTAGATGCCATTTGAATTTACGGTATAACTGCCGATAAAATTCTGTCCAAGGCCGAGAAGATAGGGCTGATGCGGGTCAGATTGAAACAAAACTCCCCCTGTCGCCTGCAAAAGGGGATGAGAGACTCTCCGCATGCATTTAGCCGCACTTTTACACTTAGACACTCGCTTGACCCATTTTATTAAATTTGGCACATCGATTGCAGTCAAAACGGATTGGGTCTCACGATCCCCCGTTGCCGTATTAATCCCGTATCCTCCAGCCATGTAAAGCGTGCGAGACCCATCACCCTGGAAAAAAAATGCGTTTGTCACGGACAACTGATCTATCTGCTCCCGAGACAATTGCGAGCTCGGATCAGTCAGAGATCTGGAAACAATCGCGCCTGTTGCTGGATTCAGGACATAAACAGTTGTATTTTGAGAAGATACTGGAAATGTATCTCCCTGAAAGCCATGCAAACCATAAGTTCTCCCTGCTAATAATACCCATTCCCCTTTGTAGCTGCCTGCAACAAACGCTTGCAGCCCCTCGGGCAAAGAAAAAGAGGCCTGTTCAATTGACAGACGAAAAGGCAAAGAGGCCTCTGGCAAAGGGAGTGTTACATAGGACGTTTGATTTTGCCCATAGAGACCGCAAATAGAGATCCCAAACACCCAAAGAAAAAAGAGAGACCGCACCATTTTCATCCGTTGACCAAGTAAACGAAAAATTTTATAAATAAGAAGAAAAAATTGCAATCCATTACTTTGAGTGACCATGAAGCATCTTTGCCTCTGCATAAGCGCCCTCTCTTTTTTTAGCGCCCTCTTTAGCCATGAAGAGCCTCCATGTCAAAAGGCTTTATTTTATCCATCATGCCTTCCCATTGGAATGGATCTGACTTTGGCCCTTGATGATTTTCGAGGCATTTATTCAGGGAGTTGGCCGAATTCTTTTGGAGCTTTTGCAGCACTTAATTTATCCATTCCAATCAACCGCTCATTTTCGACCCAGCTTGCAGGAAGCTACGGCATTTACGATTGGGCAGGGAGAGCCTCTACCCCCTTCAAGAATTCAAACACGGTTCAGCAGCAAGGTTTTCTTACGATTGCAGCCTCTTGGCAAACTCCAAATACCTCCGGATGGAATGCAGGATTTGCCTATGATTGGATGCTGAATAAAAATTTTGGACTTTTTGCCGTCAATCCCTTTTTCGATCAGATCCGGGGACAATTGGGGTATTTATTTAGAGGGGGCAATGAGTTTGGGATGTGGAGCTCCTATGGAATCCGCAAAGTTCATGAAGAATCACAGAATATCCCGCTGAAATTTAAAGGGATTTCCCAAGTCAATTTATTTTGGAGCCATTCTTTCAAGACGGATGGCTACGCCATGCTATGGCTGGGAACACCGTACCAACGCGGGTTAATGTATACAGCGGGAAGGGCGGGCAGATTTATCCTAGGCGCTCAGTTCTCCGTCCCTGTGACGCATTCCCTCAGTATCGAAGGGCACGGATCTTATCTATCTCCGAGAGGCGGATCTGGTATTGTTCCATCAAAAAACTACGGCACAGATCTTTGCTTTGGAATTACTTATTCATTCGGGAAGCGCCGCATTGCAAAAGGTCCCTATATGACGTTAGCTAACAATAGCAACTTTATGGCCGATACGAATCAAAATTTCTAGCCTTCCTGAGTCATTTACAATCCTTTGCCGGTCTTACAGCGTTGCCTAACAAAGAAACCTAAAATAACGCTTGTCCGCCATCCTGATGATTCGATACACTCTCCCCCCATCAGAAAATATTGAGATATTCGATGAGTTTAGCGCTGGGGAGAATAGATAGGAGGGGCAATTATGCCTCTATTAGAGTGGACGATGAGAAGACCCTTCATGAAAACACATCCCGAGTAAAACAAGCCTTTCAGAGAGGGCTGGAAAGCTATGGACAATTTAGCCTTCATACAATCCCAATATTTACATGCAACTTAATGCATTCATGTTTCTGTGGGACCTGGAATTTAATTAAAAATAACAGCGTTTCAATTCGGATCTCTAATAACATAACCTGGATGATAGGCAGAGTAAAAGAAGTGGCTAGCAAAGCAAATGAGATTCCTTATTTTATAAGACATCCCCGGCTAATTATAAAATTATATTACAGACAACGTGTTAAAGATGCGATGATGAATCTCGAGCCTACGCAGATTAAAACAAAACTTTCGCAAATTTTACCGGCTCACCCTATTGAAGGAAACTCTCCAGCGGTGAATAAAAATAGAGAAAGAGTTTTAGCACTTAAGAAATATAAGCAACAATTTGCCAACCTGTTCTGCCATCACAAGCCGATTACGAAGGAATGGATCGAACGTATTATGCAATCGACATCGCCCATGCAATTTGCGTTTGGCAATCACACAGGCAAGTACATTACATTCAGCGGAAACAGCCGTTTAATTGCACTCAAACTCTTTTGTTCGGAAGAATTTCCAAATCTCGACCCGGAAATTGAAATCCCCATTTATCTTATTGACCCTCGCCTGATAGATGATGCGGGTATTTTTTCTTAAGCGAACTGTGATGTGGACGCAGCACCTTGTAGGACAAATATTGAACGGGCAGATATTGCCTATTCTGGCCTTTGATTAAGAGCAGGAGATCCTAAAGCAATTTACGACATTCTGCCTGAAGCAAAGCAAATGTCAAAAATCCATCGCGCAGAGGAATTTGTTTTTTCGTGTCCTGCATAGAAACTTCTAAAAAGCCCCGTACCAGACCTTCTTTTAATTCATCTTTTGTGAAAGAAATGACATCAGCAATTGCTTCAGAATATTCAGGATTAGATTCTTCTTGAGCAGAAATTTTACCGATAAAAACTGGAACGATTGAGGAATGTACTCCAGTATCTGTTGCTATTTCACCTAAAAAAGCAACAGAAGAGGCTATCAATCCCGTTTCCTCTTTTAATTCGCGAAGGGCGGCTTCTTCGAGAGTTTCTTGAGATTCCATCCTTCCTCTAGGAAGTTCAAGTTCCCAAGACCGCGTAGCATGCCGGTAGTTCAGAACCAATACAATCCGACCAGAAGGTAATATCGGCAAAACTGCTACCCCAGGAGACTGCCCCTTTAACTCACTTTTCCAAAGCAGTCGATCATACGTTCCCGGCACTCCTTGAGGAAAATAGACAGCATCACGGAGCCAAATCCAATATTGATCTTCATTTACGATCCCTATTCGACTAAATTCTGCAGATTCATCTGAAGAAAATCCCTTTTTCAGCAGACGATTTTCTTGTATTTTTTGGATCCGGGAAATTTCTGCAGGATCCACAGCAATCTCAATTTCTCCCTCTCGGTAATTTCCATTGGGTTGGGCGAGCTGCTTAATATAGGAAAAGTATTTTTCAAGTGGCTGACTCCCATAAACATTTTGGAAACAGAGCAAACCTAAAATGAGAATTTTTTTCATTTTGTTACTTCCTTGGATAATTGGCAGTCTCTTATATCACAAGCGCTCCCAACTATTCATCAAGTTTTGTCTTGTCCCGATTCAAACGACGGGCAGTAGCCTCTTCATCAATATGAAGAAATGAGTGCTAATTCCATTGGTTCCTCCCTAAAAAACTGGATTTTATCCCAGGACGCGAGCCGCAAGCCGCTCATCGCTAGACAAATAAAATCAATTTGAATAATATGTATCCCGCAAGATACAATAGGGGTATTCATGGAAATCGAGATCGAACTCCACGAAACTCCCACAGGCCAGTGTCCATTTGACCTTTGGTTTGAAGATGTCAAGGAGTTGCATACTCGAGCGAAAATCTTGACCCGTCTTGATCGCCTCAAGCTCGGGAATTTTGGAGACTGCAAGTCTCTGGGCGATGGGATAGCGGAGTTACGCATCGACTACGGGCCAGGGATTAGAATTTATTACTCCAAAGACAGGGAATAAATTAATTTTATTGCTTTGTGGAGGATATAAAGGCTCGCAAACTAAAGATATCAACAGCGCAAAGGAATATTTAAAAGAGCACCACTCTAGGGAGAAAAAACATGGCAAAAAGTAAAAACCATCAAGAATGGCTTCTCGAGAAACTAAAAGACCACGATGAAGCTGTCGCCTATCTGAATACTGCATTAGAAGAAAGTCTTAAAGGAGACGAAGAATCTCAACATCTTTTTCTTATCGCACTCAGAAATGTTGCTGAGGCACAAGGCGGGATTGGGAATCTCGCCAGAAAAGCTGGTGTTGGTAGGGAAAGCCTCTATAAAACTCTTTCGGGAAATGGCAATCCAAAATGGCACACTCTCGTTTCATTAGTAATCGCTCTTGGATTAAATTTAAGATTAACGTGATTTATACAAACCACCTGAAGAGTCAGAGACAGGATAGAAGAGTGAAACGAGCTATTTTTTCGTCGCCTTGACTCTCGTGCATCTTTAAGATTTCAAATAAGCGGGAGTTAGAAGCTTTTTATAAGGATAATAGATAAATAGGAATCCTCCTATATGCACCACTGTGCAGACAGTTGTGATCATTAAGCCTTTGCCGATCTTTCGGGCTCCAGTTACAGAACGGTCTATAGAAAGGCAGCCACATATTACCGCAAACAGAGGTCCACTAAAAAGCATCTTTTTAGCACCCTCATCCCGAGCAGCGGATGCCAATCCAATCCCACAACCCAGAAAGAATTCTCCCCACACAAGAGGGGCAAAAGATCGGGTGAACTGGTTGGAGGGAAAATCCCAAAAACCTCGACAAAAAGCTTTTAAATTAGGAGAAACATAGGCCCAACATCTTTCCATACGGGATGGGACATTTTCTTGCGGGTGCAACGGCACTTGTAGAAGAATTTGTACTGAATTTGAGTGGATTAAGCTTATATGCATGACTTTTTTTTCAGTCCAATATTTTTGGACGAAAAATGTGGCCAGAACTGGAATCGAACCAGCGACACAAGGATTTTCAGTCCTCTGCTCTACCAACTGAGCTATCTGGCCTTAATGGCTTTCGTAAAAACGTTAAATCGTAGCCGAAAAGGGCTTTCCGATCAATATTTTTTGCGCAAAAGCCGCAGATAGACTCTTTAAAGAACGCCAGCTTGTAATATTTTTTTTAAGCCGACTAAGGAAACTTAGTCGGAGCCTGTATGGAGAAGTTCGGCTGTGGGGCGGCTCTCCGCCTCCATGAAGATCATATCTTTGATGATATCGATCGATTCGGTCATTTGCAAATCTTCCATCCCAACTTTGATGTGCTCATCAACTGTATTGACCGGAAAATCGGCAAGACGCGCTCGGATTTTTTCCTGCCGTTTAATAAAGGCCTGAAAATTGGGATTATGCGCGAGTCTATAGGCGCTATTTTTCTTTAACTCCGGGAGCTGTTTTTTCCAAAAGGAAACCGGGCGCTGCAGGTATGGGAGATACTTTTTCTGGAATAGATAACGGGTCTTTTCATCGAGATCTGACAAAGAATCAACGTATGCGGAGTCTACTCGATCGGGCGGGAGAGGATATTCAAGGTATTTTTCCCCGATATTATAAGGGGCGTACTGCGTTGGCACTACGATGTCTGCGATCACGCCGTCAATTTGAGTGCTTTTACCAGACACTGTGTAGTAGCGCCCCACTGTAACTTTGAAAAAGAGATCGGCTTTTTCATCGGTCACTGTTTGGTATTGAATCGATCCCTTGCCAAAAGTGCGTATATCCCCTACGACAAGTGCAACTCCATAATCTTGGAGCGCTTGCGCTACGATCTCGGAGGCAGAGGCAGACATTTGAGAAGTGAGGATGACGAGAGGGCCGTTGAAAACGCTTTTTCCAACGATATTGCGTAAATAGTGGACATCTTCCTTCCCGTACTTGGAAATCACAATGACTCCATTTGAGACAAAAAGACCTGCCACCTTGACTGCCTGGCTCAAAAACCCCCCGGAATTTTCCCTGAGATCGAGAACGAGGCCAATCAAAGGGCCTTTTTCTCTGAAGGAGCGAATCGCCTCTTTGATATCCCTTTCGCTGCTCACGCCATCTGCGCTCTCATAAAAGGAATACAGAACAATTTTGCCGAGAATTCCCTCGCCGAATTTTTCAAAACTCGTCTCAATCCGCTCTTCATTCATTACAATTGGCCGCTTTCTAAGAGAGACCCGGAAAAAGTTTTCGTTGTGCGATTCCAAATCCAGCCTTTTAAAGCCTAAAATGATATCGCCCTTATCTCTGTTTTTGAGCAGCTCTAGGACATCTTCAAACGCGATATTTCCAGTGGGCGTTCCATCGATTTCAACCAAAAGATCGTTGACTGCGATCTTCCCTGAATGGGCAGCCGGACTCCCTTTGATCAATTCTGCAATGATCACTCCGTCAATCCCCTCGGAAAGAACGACGCCAACCCCTTCAAATTGTTTTTCCAGACTCATTCTCATATCCGCCGCTTCTTCAGAGCTAAAAAAAGAGGTGTGCGTATCGAGGCTTTTTGCAAACGATTTTAAAATGCGAAGCGAGAGGAGATATTCAATCTTAGCCTGAGCTAGTGGCGCCATTTCTGCTGTGAGAAACAGATAATTTGATTCAAGGCGCCTGATTTTTTTGTCGTAGAGAGCAAACACCTTTTTTTTTCGCTCTATACTATCCAACCGCGTGCGGGAGTTGTGAAAAAGATAAAACCGGATCATTCGATTTTTTTGACGCCCCATTAAGTCTTGAGTAGATGTGGCAAATTTTGCAGGTGTTGTATGGACAAAAGATTCGAGTTCCGCAGGGTTTTGCGCAAGCTCTGTCCCTAATTGATCTCTGTTATTTTGAGCGCGTATAATTGCTTTTTGCATGATCTGATTTAGCTGAAAAAAATCGCTATAATCATTTTTTTGCAACCGGGAGAGAATTTCCTGAGCTTTTGCATCGCTCAAATGAAGATAGGGAAGAATCTCAGATTCCAAGAGATAGGCTTTATCGGGGTCAAATTGCTCGGTGTATATTTTCATCGACCTTCGGACAATTGTGGGCGTTAACTTTTTATTTTCAATATGATAGGTAAAGATCCTTTCCATGATCTTCTGGATATCTTCCAATTTGAAAGAATTGGATGCGCAAATAGGTTCGGCCCAAAGAAAGAAACAAAGGAGAAGCAAAATCGCTTTACGGTACATGAGGCCTCGTTGGAGAGCGTTGTCTTTAGCGGATCTACTTAAAAAAAAATTGGGAGATGCAGGAATTAAAGGGCCGAATTTTAACATCCAAACATAGCGTCGTAAGCTTCGCCTTGTTCCTGTCTCTCCCAAGTCAATTTTACAATTAAACAAATTAATTTATCAATTAATTAATAAATAATCTCAAAATACGCTTAATCATAATTAATTATGAACAAATTACAACAATTAGTAAAAGTGACTATATCCCCCTGCCACACTCTCACCTCAGATCTCCTTTGCCTTTAATGGCCTTTCAAGATATATTCCTTCACTATCGTTATCCTTTAATTTCAGGAGATTGGCACTCATGCCGACGTTTAACCAACTCGTAAAAACAGGACGCTCCCCAAAGGTGCGCCGCCGCAAGTCCCCTGCACTCCAGCAGTGCCCACAGCGCCGAGGCGTTTGCCTGCAGGTCAAGACAAAAACACCCAAAAAGCCAAACTCAGCTTTGAGAAAGGTCGCTTGGATTCGTTTGTCAAATGGCCAAGAGATCATTGCTTATATCCCTGGCGAAGGTCATAACCTCCAGGAACACAGCATCGTACTAGTACGCGGCGGACGGGTGAAAGACCTTCCCGGCGTCCGGTACCACATTGTCCGAGGCGCTCTCGACTGCGCAGCGGTCAAAGATAGGAAAAAGTCGCGCTCTAAGTATGGCGCGAAGAAGCCTAAGTAAAGTAATTCCAGGAAGCTGAGTTCAGCCTCCTTGCCCATGGCTTCTACTGGGAGATCTCCAAGTACAAGCCAGGTGCAGGTTTTTTGCGAATGCGAAAAGCCGGGTGAATCAACGATTTAAGAAAGAAGGAAGTAGACTTATGTCAAGAAGACGCCGC
>JAZKAZ010000064.1:15894-19099 GCA_040388845.1 Chlamydiota bacterium
AAACGTCAGACCGAACCCGATCCGATTTACAATAGCACGACGCTTGCTAAATTCATCAACAAGCTCATGTATGGCGGCAAAAAAGCAGTCGCTCGCAGTATTGTCTATCGCGCGCTCGAGCAATTTGCTGCTCGCGTTAAGACGGATAATCCCCTCGGTGCTTTTGAACAGGCAATCGAAAACGCAAAACCCTCTCTTGAAGTAAAAACCCGTCGAATTGGCGGCGCCAACTATCAAGTCCCTGTTGAAATTCCCAATGACAGACGGACTGCTATGGCAATGCAGTGGATCATCGCTCATTCCCGCTCGAAGCCAGGACGTTCCATGGAAGAGGCTCTCTCCGGCGAACTCGTTGACTGCTTCAACAATCAGGGAACCACGATCAAGAAGAAAGACGATACACACCGAATGGCTGAGGCGAACAAAGCCTTTGCCCACTATAAATGGTAAGGATCCGAGAATGAGTAAGCGACCTGAGACAGATCAACTAGAAAATGTCCGCAATATTGGGATCATGGCCCATATTGACGCCGGCAAGACAACCACTACCGAACGGATTCTCTTCTATTCAGGTCGTGTCCATCGAATCGGAGAAGTTCACGAAGGGGCAGCTACCATGGACTTCATGGAGCAGGAAAGGGAAAGAGGGATTACGATCACCTCTGCTGCGACCACCGTTCATTGGAAAGATTGTAAGATCAATATCATCGATACTCCTGGCCACGTAGACTTTACCATTGAGGTGGAGCGTTCCTTGCGGGTTCTTGACGGCGCTGTCGCTGTATTTGATGCGGTAGCTGGCGTTCAGCCCCAATCTGAAACAGTTTGGCGGCAAGCGGACCGCTATGGCGTGCCCCGCATCGCCTTCGTCAACAAAATGGATCGAATCGGCGCCGACTTCTTCAATGCCGTCAAATCGATGCGCGAAAAACTTCACGCCAATGCAATCCCAGTCCATTGCCCTATCGGAGCTGAGTCTGGATTCAAGGGAATGGTCGACCTCATTACGATGAAGGCCTACCTTTTCCATGACGAGACCATGGGCGCAAAATACGACACCGAAGAAATTCCAGCGGATCTCCTTGAACTGTGCAAAAAAATGCGGATGGAGCTTCTCGAGGAGCTCGCCACAATTGATGACACAGATGATGACTTTATGACACAAGTTCTCGAATCTCCAGATACAATCTCTGAAGATGCGATCCATGCAGTCATTCGAAAAGGAGTCATCACCAACAAATTCAATCCCGTACTCTGCGGCTCTGCCTTTAAAAACAAAGGCGTGCAGCAAATTCTGGATGCTGTAGTCCGTTGGATGCCTTCTCCTCTAGACCGGGGCAAGACCAAGGCACATAAGATCGATTCTGACGAATTGATCGAAATTTCCCCGGCTGATGAGAGTCCATTTTCCGCGCTCGCATTTAAAATCATGACCGACCCCTACGTGGGCAAACTCACATTTATCCGGATTTACAGCGGAACCTTGGCAAAAGGCTCCTCGCTGATCAATACCACAAAAGATAAGTATGAGCGGGTATCGCGGCTTCTAGAAATGCATGCCAACCAACGGAAAGACCGAGACGAGTTCTTTACCGGCGATATCGCTGCTTGTATCGGCTTGAAATACACAAGCACTGGAGACACCCTTTGCTCGGAAGCTCATCCGTTGCTCCTCGAGAAAATGAATTTCCCAGATCCTGTGATTTCGATGGCAATCGAACCCAAATCAAAAGCAGATCGAGAGAAGTTGGCCAAAGCCCTTTCCTCTCTTTCTGATGAAGATCCAACGTTCCGCGTAATGACCAATGAAGAAACTGGCCAAACCATCATCATGGGCATGGGCGAGCTTCATCTTGAGATCATTCGCGACCGGATGTTTCGCGAATTTGCGGTAGAGGCCAATGTAGGCAAACCGGAAGTTTCCTACAAAGAGACCATTACGATCCCCAGCACGATCGAAACAAAGTACATCAAGCAGTCAGGCGGCAGAGGCCAATACGCTCACGTATGCCTCGAAATTGAGCCAAATGAAGCCGGCAAAGGAAATGAAGTCGCAAGCAAAATTGTGGGCGGCGTCATTCCTAAAGAATATATCCCTGCGATCATCAAGGGGATTGAAGAAGGGCTCCAGACAGGAGTTCTTGCCGGGTATCCGCTGATCGATATGAAAGTTGCGATCACTTATGGATCTTACCATGAAGTCGACTCCAACGAGATGGCATTTAAAATTTGCGGATCCATGGCATTGAAAGATGCTGCCCGCAAAGGAAAACCGGTCTTGCTGGAACCGATCATGAAGGTGGTATCTACCACCCCGGAAACCTCCATGGGCGATGTGATCGGCGACTTAAACCGACGCCGCGGAAAAATTCTCGGTCAAGAATCGATCAAAGGGATTGTCGACGTCACAGCTGAAGTGCCTTTGAGTGAAATGTTCGGCTATTCAACACAACTCCGCTCAATGACATCGGGACGGGCCACTTATACAATGGAGCCCAGTCATTTTGAGCGTGTACCCTCAAAACTCCAAGAAGAACTCTGCAAGAAGTAAAACTATTATGGCAAAACAACCTAGAAAAAAGATCAGGATTCGATTGAAAGCATTCGACCAGAGAATGCTAGATCGATCCGTTCAAGACATCGTTGAAACGGCAAAGAGAACAGGAGCCCGTGTAGTCGGACCTATTCCACTCCCCACTAAACGAGAAATCTTCACCGTTCTCCGATCTCCTCACGTTGATCGAAAATCGCGTGAACAGTTCGAGATGAGAACTCATATCCGAGTTCTTGACCTCTTAGACCCAACTCTTGATACAATCGACAAGTTAAAAGTGCTCCCTGTTGCGGCGGGCGTCGATATCAAAATTAAGGCTTAGACGTCTTTCTTGGCGCTTCAAATTTGAGAGATCAAAAAAAGATCTCTCAAATCTGTATAAAGGCGACTACCCTTTCAAAGGCAGTTGATTTTTCCAAACAACATAATTGCAAATGGTCAATCGGTCTGGATTCCAGGTTGCATTATTTGCCAACCCTAATGAATTCAACCATCCTCCAATTTTAACGTGAAAAGAGCTTCCCGCTAAGCAATTGAATGTCGCTTGCAAGAGTTGATCTTGAGGGTTATTTATCCCTTTTTCTACAGATAACCGAGTAAAAATAGCAATTGCGCCTAACAGAACCGCTGTGGCAACAGTTGAAAACACAA
>JAZKAZ010000065.1:0-3917 GCA_040388845.1 Chlamydiota bacterium
ATGAAGCATCAAACTGTCGATAAAACCCAATGACCCCTTTCAGATCATCTATAGCCTTTTGAAAAGCCGCTATACGACCCTTTAAATCATTTTCTCCAGCAACCGACCTTTCAGGAACCTGCTCTATATCAAAAAGACTCTTCTGAGATTGTTCAATTTTATAATTTAATTGATCGATCCATTTTTGAGATTCATTTTTATAAAACTGGTAGGCATTAGGTAAAATCCGATTATTTTCCTCTTGGTATTCAGAAAATGTCGCTGCGATGCCTTCCTGCTGCTCCTTTAATATCCTCGTCAATCGAGACTCGCGAGTATAGGCTTCAAAAAGAGGCAACACTAAAGCCCCGCCGAGCGGAGGGAAAAAGGCTCGGAGATCATGGGGATGCATGTCAGGGTTGTACCAAGGTCTTTTATAATCTGGGAGCCTCTTTTCAATATTTGCAATATTTTCAGTTGCCGAACAATAAAACCAAACAGTAAGCATTAGATAAGAAATAATTCCCAAAACACAGCCCAGCGCAATTCCAATCTTTCCACCAAATATACAAGCCATAATAATTCCAACCACTAAAACAACAACCGCAGCTGTTTTCAGAAATGCAATGACTTTATCTCTAGTGCTATTTTCTTTTGTTTCTTTTAGCAGCTGCGCGGTTTCTTCCATTGAATGGATCCGTTCTACTAATGGTGCGTCCATTCCAACTGCATAAATTGGATCTCCACAGGAAAAACTGCTTGTGATTTTGCTGCAAAAGTTCTGTTTTTTTGTTTCTTCCTTCAAATGAACTTGATGAATTAATGGATCCATAGTTCGAAAGGATTGAGGAAGATGAGCGCCAAGATTTGTCAAAATATTTTTTGTTGAATCAGAAAGCTCTTGCACTTTAGTTAGATCAACATGAGCTACTTTGTTATTGAATTGATAAGACTGAATAGTTGAAATCATAATCACCTTTTTTTGCCGTTCATTTTAATAAACCAACTTAATTAAATACAAACAAAACAACAATTCAGAAATAATCTAAAACAAAAAGATTTTTTGTCTTTTTCCATCGTTTTCTCCTCGTTGACTCCCTTCCCAGCTTTTAAAAAAGCAAAAATTACCGTTATAACAGTAAAAAACAGCTTAAACACTGCTTTTTCGTGGCAAAATAACTATTAATCGGCTATTTTTACCGCTATAACAGGAAAAAAAATGTCAGATGCTCATAAGCTCGGAAAGATGATCCGTTTTCATCGGAAAATAGCGCGATTATCCCAAACAGAACTAGCTAAACTGTCAGGTGTCGGAAAGACTGTTATTTTTGATATAGAACAAGGGAAGGAGACAGTGAGACTTTTGACGCTCATGAAAATACTGAATGTATTAAATATAAAAATTAAATTCTCCAGCCCTCTGATGAATTTATTTGAAAAGGAGTGGAATGAAAAGAGCTAAGGTCTTTGTCAACGGGATTTATTCCGGAGATCTCGAAGAAATCGCCAAAGGGAAAGAATATCGATTTACCTATCGAGAAGGCTATGATGGGGAGGCAGTTTCTTTGAGGATGCCTATCGGTCAACAAGTCTATGTGTTTGACCGCTTCCCTCCGTTTTTTGAAGGTCTTTTGCCTGAAGGTCCTATGTTAGATGCCCTCTTAAAAAAACGAAAAATTGATGCCGATGATTATTTCGAGCAGCTGATGCAGGTAGGAAAAGAAATGGTTGGCAATGTTACCGTGGAAAGACCTTTATGAATCGATGCCCAATTACTTATGAACTTTGTGGAGATCACCTCTATTCTAAAAAAGGACTGTATCTCCTTTCTCCTCGGCTGCAAAATTTAAAAGAATTTCCTCTAGGAAAAGAGGCTCAGCTTGAATTGGCATTGCAATATGCAGATAAGCTTTCTTTTTCTGGCGTTCAGAGAAAATTAAATGTACGCTTATCTGTTTCCGAACAATTATTTGAAGTCGTTTCCAAAGGTGGTAATTTTATTATTAAACCGCAAAGTCCTGATTATTCGGAATTGCCGCAAAATGAAGACTTAACGATGAAACTTGCAGCCTCAATTGGAATCAATACACCGCTCAAAAATATCTGAGAAAATCTATGCATTTTCATAGACAAACCAGACACGTCAGCAGAACAGTGGGGCTGACGATTCGCGTACCGGGATTGCACCGATAAAGTCCGGAAGAGCATCTGTCTCAAGAGTCGTCTTTCGAGAACTCGAGGATCGGTTCTTCACCGTCCGAAAATGCGCTGTTAGCGCCGCTGGGAGTTTCTGATTCAGCTGCTTCCATTGATGCCATACATGCCTGGTTCGATTCCTTACAGGTAGATCCAGGGTGACATGGCCTCCTTTTCCGTCGGGAATGTCCCGTCGGGATTGAGGCATCTGTTCAGAAAATCCTAAAAATCGACGGCCGATACAAAGAGCGGCCGACATATGAATTGATATGCCATAGCGTTTAGCAAATTTCACTTGCCCGATCAGTGAGGTAAATGCTGGGTTGACGCTGTGGACTTGCACTCCTTTTGAAGCTCCTCGTGATTTTAAATGAGCGAGTACGGATTGGTATGCAAACGAAGAGAGCATTCTAGCGTAAGAGGTGTATCGTTCACGGAGCTGTGTCCGTTTCTTCTGAAAATCGAGAGCTTCTATGACTAGTGATTTTCGTGTTTTTTCGCAAAAGGCGATGATTTGTGCAGAAGCATCGCCAACGAGAGCGCGGGTCTGCTGGTTGGTTGTTGTGTTGAGATTTAAGGGGATAGTCAAGCCTTGAATCAGATTGCCAAAGCGATCGATTTCAGCGACGGCAAGGTGGTCGCTATTGATATCTACAGCAATGACTCCATTGCTGTATTGGGTGGGTGGTTTAGGCATTTTGACATTTAGGGAGACGAAAATTCTCCATCCCTTGGAATCATTTTTGAAGCGAAATGTGATGGCTTGGCCATGGCTTTTGTAAGCAGGGTCATTAAGAAGGTAGAGTTCTCTTCTCAGATTGCAGTCGAGAATGGCAGCTGTGATCGCCTCGTGTCCGTGTGCAAAACGGAGATTCGGGATGAGCTGATATTTGCCGAACTGGGGAATCAACTGATCTGGCATCCGGACTCGGAGAGTGACCGAACCGTCTTGGGCCAGGGTGGCGGTACAGCTTTGATTGCCTGCAGTTTCATCTTTGGATCCAAGAATAAAGATTTCAGAGTTTCTGGTTTTTAACCATGCTTCTTTCCACGCTGTCTGAGAAGCGTAACCATTTTCTTCTAAATGGAATTGGGCATGGAATAGTTTACGACTTCCAAAACAAAGAGCTATCCGGCCGTCTGCTCGATCTTTTTGCAGTCTTTGAAGCTGGGACTGTAGTCTGGAGAGTCTCCGTTTCTTTTGATGGAGTACTTTTTTATTTTTAAGCCGAATTAATTTTTTCTCAAGAGCCTCAATTTGCTGCTTCTTTTCTTCGATGAGCTGAGTCTGACGTTGTTTAATTGAGTCAATTTTCCCTTCAAGATTAACCCGCGTGGCATTGAACTGTCTGGCAGTGATTCCATACTTGACTAGATACGATGACTTGAGAGAGCCCGACTCCTTGCCTTTAGAGAGATCTGCAAAAAGCTTATGTTCAACTTGAGCCATAAGGATTGAGTATTCGAGAAGTGGGGCATTCGATTGAGAGCCGAGCCGAGTTTGATAGGTTCGAGTGGAATCAGACATTTTCAGCAGCCCGCTTTAGCTCTTGGAGAAATTTTTGGTTCTTTCTTGATCTAGCCCCGTAAAGCCTCGCAGAGAAAATGGTGATGATTTCCAAAACATCTTGAACCAGGTCATCTTCAAAACTACTCTCTTCTGATCGGTTCATAATGACCACCTCGATCCCAAATTGCTCACAGAGTGAAAATACGAGTTCCGATCCGAAACGCAAAAGTCG
>JAZKAZ010000065.1:3927-17252 GCA_040388845.1 Chlamydiota bacterium
TTCCCCGAACAAATATTTTGAATCAACTTTTTCAAACCTCGTTTTTGAAAATTCAGGCCCGAACCAAGGTCTTGAATGATCTCGTACGTCCAACCATTCGCACTACAAAAAGTTTCTAAAACCTGGGCCTGTCGATCTAAATCACTTTTTTGGTCATGACTAGAGACCCTTGCATAAGCAATTGTGCATTTTGAGTTTAGTTGAGGAGTTGCTATGCCGAGAAGTTTAGATAGATCATAACGGCGATGTCCATTAGCAGTCCGCTCCACGGATATCTTACCCGCCCGTTCCCATCTGCGTAAGGTGTCTTGAGAGACGCCCAACGCTTTAGCTGCAATACCAATATTTTTTTTCATATTGGTTAATAATCTATGCAAGGTGAATAGATTTATCAAGAATTTCTTAGATTTATTTCAGCAGCTGACAACCCCGGAAATAATCGAAGAAATTTTAGAACAAATCCGAAGCTCAATGGGAAAATGGATCGAATTGATTCAGATTAGCTTCCTTTCAGAACAAAAAAAACAAGCCTATTCAAACTTGTTAGGTGAGAGAAAAAAGAGGTTATTTCTAAACACCTAATCGATTTTTCGGTCTATCGCTGAATCGCACAAACAGAATCCCAGTCCAAACAGGCCCGGGCCCTAGCTCGGCAAGGAACTTGGCCCCCCCTTACTGGAGCGGAGAATCTCCTTCCTTACAGAGCCACTTGCAAAAATCCAATTAGAATTGAAAAAAAAGAAAACATTGGCTTATCTTTTGTTCCTTCAAAAGGAATCGACAATGAGTCTAAAAGTATATCCCTATTTAAAAAAATCAGCTCTTGAACTTAGTCTGGGGAGGGCTTGTCAAGAAGAAAACATAAGAAATTATCTGCGCGCGTTTGGCAATTCTAACCCAACGGCAGGGAACATTGAAGATGCGAGAGAACAAATGCGTCAAGCTTATAAGGGTATTCCTGTTTTTAAGAACACGGTCTACGATGAGAAAAAGAAAGATAACCCGCAGGTTTCTCAGAAGCAACTCGACAAATTTGAAGAAGATGCTTTGCGTTTGAATCTTCTGGCACAGAAAATGAAAAATCAACCTGGTGTGCCCATGAAAATGCAGCAGGTGTTATCCAAGGCGCAAGAGCAAGCGAATGTCACCTCTGAACTTGTTAATGCCATAAATAAATGTTCTGAAATTGAAAAGGCTTTAACAGATGGTTTTAGACTGGATCAAGACCTGAACGATGCGGTTGAGAAAAAAGCTGAGAAATGTTCCTTGCCCTCTTGCAATGTGACGCAGCTTGACATGAAGGTGTGCGCTATTTGCAGGCAGGTTGCTTATTGCTCAAAAAATCATCAGACCACGCATTGGAAATCTCATCATAAAATAGCCTGTATGCCTTCCAAAAAATAACATCTCAACATGCTTATATTAAGCTATTTATGTAGATGCCTCGAAAAACGCTATCGCAAATAGCATTTTTCGATGTAAAATGCTATTTAAGATGGCAGATTCAAAACCGCGCTATATCCCTCGAGCGCTTAATCCTCCTAAAGGGAGTTACTTTCTCTTAGGCCCAAGGGGAACTGGAAAATCGACTTGGCTGCGGCATCAATATCCAAAAGCAATGCGAATCGATCTTTTGCTTGGCGAAGAAGAGCGGCGATTTAGTGCTTATCCAGAAAAAATTCGCGATGTTGCGGCAGCCTTGCCGCCCGGTTCTATTCTCATTTTAGATGAAATTCAAAGAGTTCCTAAGCTTCTTCCTGAGATTCATGCCTTAATCGAAGAAAAAAGAGAAATCCAATACATCATGACAGGGAGCAGCAGTCGAAAACTGCGTAGATCGGTCAGCGATCTTTTAGGGGGAAGAGCTCTTTTGAGACAAATGGGGCCTTTTATGGCCTCCGAGCTAAAAGAGCACTTCTCTTTAGAAAAAGCATTAAAAACAGGCCTAATTCCTCTCATCTGGGAATCTACCGATGCGCCGGCACGACTCGGCGATTACCTGCATCTTTACTTGAAAGAAGAGGTACAGGCAGAGGGTTTAGTTCGCCAAATTGGCGATTTTTCTAGATTTCTAGAAATTGCAAGTTTTTTCCATGGCTCTATTTGGACATCCACCGATATTAGTCGAGAATCGGGCGTCAAAAGGGCCACTGTCGATAATTATCTTCAAATTCTGGAAGATCTTTTACTGGCATTCACTATCCCTGTGTTCACAAGAAGGGCGAAACGAAAATTGATCGCGCATTCAAAATTCTATTTTTTTGATGCGGGGATCTATCGCATCCTGCGTCCCCAAGGAATTCTAGACAATACGCAAGAAATTGAAGGGTTCGCATTGGAAGGTTTAGTCGCTCAACATCTTCGGAACTGGATTCTCGCCCAAGATCAGCCCCATTCGCTTTCTTTTTGGCACACCCAAACAAAACTGGAAGTTGATTTTATTATTTATGGGCCGAAAGGATTCTGGGCCATTGAAGTCAAGAGAAGCGCAAACCTTGGCCCCGATGACGTAAGATCACTGGCTGCCTTCAAAGAAGAGTATCCGGAAGCCAGCTGTTTTTTTGTAATTCCCGGAAAAAGAAAAGAGATCTATCGCGGATTTCCCATCATCCCAATGGAGGAATTTCTTTTAAGCATCGTTCCTGAAAATCCCATCCTTTAATGAACTTTCGTCTCTGTAGGAACTGGATAGGAGGGAACCTTCCGCTTCACGGCCTCGTAAATCGCCATCGCCTCTGCCACCATTGATCCAGGATGCTGTAGATTGGATGGGAGGATGATCGTATTTCCCTCTTTGGCAAGTTGTTTAAATGCGTCGATGTATTTTTCAGCAATTTGCAGGCCAGCCGCTTTTTCTCCGCCCGAGGCGCCAAGTGCTACCGCAATCATTTCTATGCCGCGGGCCGTCGCATGGGAGAGCGATAAAATCGCCTCGGCCTCCCCTTTGGCCCGGTTGATCCGGTCTACTTGGGCAGCTTCCGATTCCAGAAAGATCTTTTCCCGCATCCCTTCTGCGAGATTGATTTGGGCCTGTCTTTGCCCTTCTGACTCATTGATTTGCGCTTGGCGCAAACCTTCCGATTCGAGAATATGAGCCCGCTTTTGCCGCTCTGCCGTCATTTGAAGCTCCATCGCCTTGCGGATATCTTCCGGCATCTTAATGTCTTTGATCTCGTAGCGGATGCAGCGCACGCCCCAAGAAACGGCAGCTTCATTGATTGCCTCGACAATTTTCGCATTCAGCGATTCCCTCTCTTCAAACGTTTCGTCGAGTGGAATTTTTCCAATTTCGGAGCGCATCGTCGTCTGCACGAGCTGCGTCAGTGCATGGACCGGATTTTTAACGCCGTAAGCTGCGGCAAAGGGATCGAAAATCTTGATGTAGACAATTCCATCTAAAATCACGCTCACGTTGTCCTGCGTGATCGCCGTCTGTTCTGGAACTTCAATTGCTTCTTCTTTGAGTGAGTGGCGAGATGCAATGATATCTGCAAACGGGACGATCCAATTGAGTCCTGGCTCCAGCTTGCAGTTGAATTTACCCAAACGCTGCACCACCCAGACTTGCTGCTGCGGGACAATCTGAAGCCCTCGGAATAAAAAACCCAAAAGGACGACAAGGCTAAGAATTAAAATGATCATATGGGATCAAACTTAATAGATATGTTCTTTTTGGGAAAGCTTCCGTTAAAGCAGAGGCTGCAGCTCGGAGAGATTCTACTGAATTGGAGCCATTCATTAAGAGAAGTTGCAGGTCTTCTTTGATGAGTCCTTCCTTAAGCTCAAAACGGGGGCCCTCAGAGCGAAGCGCCTTGACAAGTGGGCATTCCAAGAGAGATGCAAATGCTTTGGTAATTGATTCAGAAATCGGATCGGGCATAGGGATGATTGCATCAGGAACCGGCCATTCCAAACGGATCCACTGATTCACAGCAAAACTTGCAATTGCAGAAGGCTCCTCTTTCCTGAAACGCCAGATCGGCGCCCCCGCTTCAAAAACATAGGCTCTCTCGATCGGCAAAAGGGGGCCTTTGCGGCATTGCCCGCAGACTTCACCTAACTGACTGATTTCGCCAAAGCAATGGCGGCATCGCTCCAATGGATCGGGCGGCGCACAAAGCTCCCAACAAGTTGGACAAAAAAATTTGGTCGAACATCGCTCACTGCAAGAGAGACAAAGAGGAGGAAAAATAAAATCGAGAAAAAGAGGGATCATAGGCGAAGTCCTGCCTTTGTCCATGCCTTCATAATCCAAAAAATCTCCGTCTTTTTTGCAGATGGAACTGGGGATCATTCAAGGTTCCATCAATTGAGATCAGAAACGCTTCCGTAAATTTAAAAAGGACAAATTGCTTCATCTTAATCAAAATATTTAAATTTCCGTCGAGATCCATGGAAGGGATGCTTTCTCCTTTTTCTAAGAAAAATTCGGAGCGGTTGCCTTCGCTAAAGGCCCCTTCTAACTGGGTGAGATGAAAAAGGCCCTCTTTTAACTCAAAATCCAGAGTCCCGCAGACGGGGATCAGCAGATCGAGATCGAGTCCTACAATTCTGCTTAAAAGAGCTGCTGGGAAATCAAAGACAGTTGCCTCTCGTTTGTAGGAGTTAATGAAATGGAGCTCTCCCTTAGCAAGGTAGGTCTTGCTCTCGTCAAGGAGGCCCCTAAAATCGAGCATCTTGAGCTCTCTTACGACGAGAGGACTGATCGGACCTACGCTACCCCCGACCTTCTGCAGTAGGCTTGGCCTCAATTCTAGGAGGGTCAGTTGCGGAATTGAAATGGTCCAGGGATTTACGTTAGTTCCTTCCATTTGGATTTCATCGATTTTCATGATGCCAGCGATATCGCTGATTTTGAGATTGTGGATTTTCATTTGGGTCTTACCCAAATCCACTTGAGCAAAGAGCGTGCGGAATTGGTATCCGAAAAGCTCCACTTGCTTGCCTGTTAAAATGCCTTGAAAAGAAAATTCTTCTGGTTTTAAACGCCCTTTGAATTCATACCCTTTTCCCATTTTCAGTTCATGAAATACTCTGGCAACAGCTGGGTCGATGAGTGCAGAAAAAGGGCCAAAATCCACTTTCGCGCATCCGATTAAAGTGTCTCCTTCCGGGTTGCCGTCTGGGTGAAAGGAGGCCTCAATGCCTCCGAAATTTCCCTCAATTGCCTGAATGATAAAGCCTCTTTCTTCTTGATATTCCCAATCAATTGCGAGAGGAGCAGTGCATTCTTGATCTTGCAGAGTCAAACGCCCTTCGATTTTTGGCTCAAGATCTACATCCAAGCGGGCTTTCAGCAACTGTCCCTGATGAGAATAATCGCAGGACGCAGTCCAGCTAGGATCGCACCAAAAAAAAGAGAGATCCTGCACATGGAGCGGCTGTCCTTTCATTGGAATGAACCCCTCTTTCATCGAAATCTGGAGAGTAGAAAAATCAGAGGCCCAATCGAAATCAGCAATGAAATCGAGGGCGCAATTTAAATTTAAATCTCGGAGATGGCGATTTTGGAAATTTTGGTGGGAAAAAAAATCTGCCGCTAAGTGGACCTGCGACTCTTTCAAGATCCAATGAGAACGGATAGAATCATATTGCAAATGGTCAATTTTACAGTTGACCCAGGGAAGGCTCTGATCGGGTTTGAATACCTGGAGATCAAGACCTCGGAGAATCATCCCTTTCAGGGAGGAAAAATAGAAATGGATGGGCCCCTGATTTTCTAGGGCAAAGGATCCCGCTTTGAGACCAGATGTTGAAAAATCAAAGTCCATTTCCACATTTGAATCTACAATCAAATGCCCCTCTCCTTCCAAAATTCCTTCAAGTTTCGGCAAAGGGAAGATTTTGAAAAAAGGAGGATTAAACGTGTTCAAATCGATACGCACTTGGTTTAAAATGAATTCGGATCTTCCAAATGGGACGAGCTTCCCGCTGAATGCCGTTTCTGCGCCGAGTCCAAATTTTCCCCTTCCAAGGGTCAGCTGATACACTCCATTTTCTTTTGCCGCATGACATTGAAGAGCGATGTCTGCCAGCTGAAATTTCTCTATCTTCCAGAGCTTTTCTTGTTCAAGGGCATGTAGATTGAAAAGAATAGGCGTTTTTTCCCACTGAAGATCTTTTCCACAGATTGTGATTTCTGAATCCCCCCGATCTGAATATCGGAGATGAATTTGAGCGCCCCCCGTCACTGGGATCTGAGTCCAAGAAGGAGGAAAATAACCGTCCATTAGAGGTGTTGCTGCGAGAATAGAATCCCACGCAACCTCAAAATGGACATCGAGCTCCTTGAGAGAGGGATTGCTAAAATCTTGGCCAAGCGCAAATTGAGTAAAATAAAGAGGGTTTCCGAGCCACTGGGATTTTTGACTGTCGAATAAAAATTGGCCTCCATTGAAGCTCCCTGCTAAGCGCAAAAAGTGCCAACTTTGATTTTCGATCCGAAAATCAAATCTCCAATCATCTTCTCTTTTTGTCAGAAGTGGACAGCAAAGAGAGAATTTTCCGAGGGGCGATGCCCACTGGGCTTTAATCCTTGAGCAGATAAACTCTTCTTTGCCTGCAGAGATTTCCATTTCAATATTTTCGAGCATTCCAAGAGAGTGAAGAGAGACCGATCCTTTTTCTATTTTTGCCTTAAAGGGCAAGTCCTCATTTAGATTGCAGCTTCCCCCCAAATCCACTGTCCCTTCCAAAAATCCAGAAAAATTGGCTTTCGCTGTCCAATCTACCCAGGTTCCAGAGAGACTGAGAGTTGTATTTACCTCTTGAACGATTCCCTCTACCTTTGTAGGCTCCAGATGACCGTTTTCCCATTTGAATTTTCCGGTCCATCCGCGACTTTGGATCCAATTCTCACTTTCCCACGGAATTTGGGATGCACCACCTAATAAGACCATCTCCCCTTTGGAGTCGGACAAAGATC
Organism: Chlamydiota bacterium; assembly: GCA_040388845.1. GTDB lineage: Bacteria > Chlamydiota > Chlamydiia > Chlamydiales > SM23-39 > JAZKAZ01. Next base: position 10,853 of record JAZKAZ010000065.1, read on the forward strand.
CTTGAAGCTTTTCACAGCAAAAAAGCCACTCTCCTTTCTCGACTGCGATTTCTTCCATCTCAAATTGAGAGACCACCCAAGAGATGATTTCTCCATCTGCCACCTCGATCACAGCCTCCCCGCTCCCCATTCCTTCTTTTACATTCCAACCTGAAAGAAGAGGATAAAACTGGATTACTAGGGGTTGAAAAAATGAGACCTCGTGGGCTGTTAGATTCCATTTTGTCTCCCAATTCTGTTTTTCTCCGGCCTCTCTCCGAAGCCATACAAAATTCCGATCTGCTATCTTAAGTTTTGTGTCGATCCAATTGGCACAGCCGTTATGGAAATACCATCTTCCTTCCCACCAAAGAGGAACTTCTTTTCCATCCCACTTACCCTCGCCCTTCACTTCCCATTTAGATCCAATTCCCGGATGAGCGCTGAATGTTCCTTCCACTTCTTTTAGAGAGCCGAATGGAGTCAAAAGGGACATTTGGGAAATGGATGCGCGCAAATGACCCTCTAGAAATAAATCAAATAATTTTTGACTCCCGTCAATCGAGCCTTCCCAGTCAATTTTTCCCTCGATTTTTTCTCCGATTAAATCACGAAAATCAAAGGCAAACTCCTCTACTTCCAAATGAACAACGGCTCTCTCCTCTTTTTCCTCTTCCCAAACAAAATCTACCTCTCCTCTTAAGACGCCCCTGTTTATTTTAAGCCCTTCGCAATCAAAGGGCATAAAAAACTGCATGAATTCATTTAAAAGAGCCGCCCTGATTTGTTTGAGTTCCGCCTTAATTTGAGTTTTTTGGGCAAGCTCCTCTTTCTGTACTAAAATTGTAGAGTCGCCCCATCGAAAATTGAGAAGCTCTCTTCGATCCAAATCGGAATGATCATAAGAAAACTGCGCCTTCTCGATTCCGGGCAGCTCCAGGGTTCCCTCACTCACAGAATAGGTGATTTCAAGCCAACTTTTTTTTGGATTCCAACTTTTCTTTTCGATCGATTTTAGAAAAATATTAGGACAGCTGACATGGAGATGCCCTTTGAGTTTCTTTGGAAATTGGCTCCAATCAAACTGAAGTGATGCTTTTTCTGCATCCACTTGAAAAGATGAACTTTCTATTTGGGTATTTGATAAAGCGATATGGGAGAAATGGATTTGATGGTCTTGGCACTTCACTTCTCCATAGGAAAATTGATAACCTCCTATATAGCTGAGTGTAAGCTTCGCACAGGTCCCTAAAACCTTCTCAAAAATCGATTTCTGAAAAAGAGCCATCGCTAAAAGAACTACGGCAAAGAGAAAGATCTTCAGATTTTTCAACACATCCACCCATCTTTGCTGCATTTTAAAGAAATGGGAATATCTATGTATAACATCTTTACAAAATAGAGAGTCGGGAGGATTCTGATTGCTTAAAATTTTAAAAAATCTCGGGAGAATATGACATGGCACAAGTTGTTGATCCACGCTCTTCGATCAACAGCCTAGAAAGAGCTTCCCGTAGGTCTTCTGTGGACAGCAGAGGAAGTTTGAATCTAAGTTCTGGGGATTTAAAGAAATTAAAAGAACGGAAACGAGAATTGGAGAGGCTGATTCGCACGGCCAATAGAAATAGAAAATCGAGCCTGGAAATGCGCGAATTGACAGTCTCAGATATACATCAAACAGCAGAGTTTAAGGAAGATCCATTGAAAACCATTAATCGCAGGATCGTATCAATCAGTAATGACTTGCCAAAATTCGAAGCTGAACTCAAAGAGGTGATCCGGCAGATCGGCGAGCGCGAGACCAAAAGTAGGTGTTTAAAATGCGTGATTTTGTAATAGGATCTTTTTCTTCGATGGGACTCTTCCCCACACCCCCGCCAAAGGACCTTTGGTCCTTATGGAATCCTTTTTTTTATTAAAAAAAGCCCAAAGAATTTGAGATTCTTTGAGCTTTTAGGTCTTATTAAAAGATCAAAGGGAAATTTTTAGTCTACTTCATTCATCGATTTAGGGTTGAATCTACTTTTTAGCTTTACTGTCTCTTCTTTCTTTTCCTCTACCAAGGAACTTTTGATAGGTTCCTTTTTTTCAGTTGAGGTTTTTTTTGTATTTAGGAAGTTTTGGAAAATTACAGCAATTGCATCTTCTACAGTTACATTTTCAGGACATTCATGGCGAATTGCTTGTGCCCGATTTGATGCGATAAAAATAAGATATCTGGGATCTACTCTAAATGTCGGTGGACATCGAACAGGGCCTACTCGCGCCTCTTTAGGAAGGGTTATAAAGGGAGAAACGGAAACTTCGGTCGCATCGAATTTTTTAAAAATTTCAACGCATTCAATGACTTTTGCAGATGTCTCGAGGATGAGCTCAATGTCGTAATCAAGTTTATGAATAGTGATAAATTTATTTCTTGGATCTGTTTCGCTATCATGAACAGAAAATTGCGCATTCGTAATTAAACTGACGGGAATGTCATTCAATCCCATACTCAGAATCCCTTTTTCTTCACTTACCTTGAGAGCAAAACGGCCTTCGAGCGGTGTCCGTATGGGGGACCAAATGCTCGTTCGATACAATCTCTCAGCCCCCATTTGTCTCTCCGTCAAGAGTGTGGGTTTAAGATCTGCTAACTTGAGCGCGGTGATTGATGTCATAAAAGAATCCCCTTTTTAGTTATGGAGCGGGAATTCTACGCTGCAGACAAAGTTCTTTCCAAGTTAATTTTACACTTACGAAATGAGGAGTTGATACGTTTCTTTGCTTAAAAGATGTTCAATTTCTTTTGGATGGGAAATTTCGAGCTGGAAGAGCCATCCAGTCGTTTCGGGCGCTTGATTGATGAGAGATGTGGATGTGAGAAGAGCTTCATTGACAGCGATCACCTTGCCGGACACAGGTGCGTAAATATCAGAGGCGGCTTTTGTCGATTCCAGGACGCAGATCTCTTCGCCCATTTTAAATTTTTGTCCTACTTTCGGCAACTGGATGTAAACAATTTCGCCCAGTTCTTTAAGAGCGTAGTTGGTGATTCCAACGAACCCGGCCTGGCCTTTGAGTTGGATCCATTCATGAGAGGCTGTATAGTACATAATCTACTCCTCGAGAATTAGTTTTAGCGTACCCCAAGTCGCTGGATGCTGCTCAATGACGTATTCTTCAGATGAAACAGCAAAGTGCTGCGGAGGTCCTTCGAACCTGTTGATTCGATAAGTAAACCCAATGCGAGGAAAACTTACAGGATCATATCCATGAAGGCAGTGACTGGGAATTTCTATGGTAAGACGGTAGGATTCATCGTCCAGATCCGGGGTGACTTGCAAATCTTCCGGATGGCACAGGCGATGTGTGTCCTCATTGCGAAAACGGGTGATCTCGCGGCCGTAAAAATTTTGCGTCTCTACAGGAAAGAAAACAAAATGGTGGCAAAACCGGGAGACCACTCCTTTTGTTTTTAGATCGCGCGTATCGATAAAGAGCTCAACACTATCTCCTTTTCGAAAATCGCTTTCGCCAATTTTTTGAAAAGGCCTAGAAACGGAAACATAGAACGCCAACTTCTCTCGATTCCATCCCGCAAAGACATCTGCAAAATGCTCTTCGCTCAAAAGCTCCGAAGTCTCCGGCAGCAGATAGTCCTTATGAGGCCTCCATTTATCTTTGATGGAGAAACACGAAGCGCTTAACCCAAAAAATTGAATGGGGGATAGCGCTGGGACATCATCAAAAAGGCTCACTCAACCACCCTCTCTACAGGAATCACAATCGATTTTTTCCCTTTTGCAGTCTCTAAGAGCCGCTCTGCGAGATACCGTTTCGCATCGGCGGCAAGTGTCTCTTTTCCTACACTCATTTGATCTAAAAGAGGAGTGGAGCATGGTTTTTTCTCTTTGAGATAAAAGAAAACAATTTGGCCCTCTTCAGCTACATGAATCGGAGACCATTGGTTAGGTACCAGGAGAAAAGCTTGTTCTTTCATCCACACTTCCTTTGAGCTTCGCTGAATGGACTCTTCTTTTTGTTCCAGTTTAAATTGATCCAATAAGGGATCGCTATTGCTTGCAGTCCACTTGAGATCAGTTGGATTTTTTTCAAGCGCAGCTAATGCCTCTCGAGCAGGCGCCAAAAGGCGGTTTTTCGCGTAAAATAGAGGAGACGGCTTCTCTGATTTTGCAGGGGCTAAGGAATCCATCGCTTTAAAGAGACCCTCAAAGAGTTGCAAGGCGACCTGCTCTTTTACCTCCCCAAAAGGTCTCCACTCCCCTTCCGCATTCTGGAATTTTTGAGGAAACTTAAGGCGGATCTTTGGATATTCGGCCTCAAAGAGACGGTCTGTGAGCTGCGGCAGCACTTTCCTAGCTTCCTTGAATGTAAGGATTGCAGGCTCGTCTTTTTTTTCTAATCCCTCAAGGCGGTAATAGCTTTTCCCATCGTCTGAATATTGAAGCAATGAAGCAAGAGCTTCTGGATCTCCATTCAGAGCAGAATCGATCAGGGCTTTAAACTGCCGCCCATTTTCAATATGGCCTAAATCTACGGTTCCGGCAGAAAAGCTCAAAACTTTTTCCACTTTTGCAGCTTTTTCCAACGCATCTCGAATCCAATCGGGATTCTCCTCTACAAGAACATTTCGAACAAAGGCATCGAGAATCGGTCTACTTCCCTTAAAATTTTCCAGCGCCTGAAATCTTTCATCTCTAGAAGCTCCCTTAGGCAATTCTGGAAATTCTTTTTTTAGCCGGTTCCAATTTTTTTCCTCTAGCTCCCACTCCCAAACTTCCCTCATGGACGCGCGAAGGGCAATCTGATTTTTAAACACTTCAGCCACATGGGCCTTCATCTTTGTGGAGACAAGCTCAGGAAATTTCTTCTCTACCTCATTTAAGGGCAAAACCTTTGTAGGCATTGCAAGCGGATCTTTTTCTGGTTGAAAAACTGCCTTTAAATAGACTTGGAAATAGGTGAGTTCATCAAAATTTTTGAAATGAAAAGGCTCTGGCCAGCTGTATTTTTCAACCACTGCCGTTTGGAGGGCATACCCCGCAAAATCTCTGTGGCCCAATTGATCCGTAAATGTGGATTGCCCCACATCTTGAAAAAGCGCTCGAAAAAGAAGAACTTTTTGCCATGTCTCAACAGCTGATTTTTCATCGAAGCCGACCATTCGCAATGCTTGAGAAAAAGTAGGCGCCCGTTCCTTATTTTTTTCCTGCTTCTGCATTGCCTGCTCAAAATTATGGAGAAGAGAGCCTTTTGCCTCATCGAAGCTCACTCGATACCCTTTTTCTTCCGCTGCAATTGCCGCATTTAAAATAAATTGGGAGACGAGATCTAAAAAATCGCCTCCAAACCAATCGTTTAAAGAATGGAAGCCGAAAAGCGATAGGTCTTCATAATAGAGTCTCTCGTCTTTTGCCAGCATTGGATACTGCTGCTGTTGATACGTCAGAATTCTGCGCAAAAACTCGGGCTGAAAGTGGCTTTGCTGCTGATAGAGCCTACTCAGATGGGCAAAAACGGCCGGAATTGCGCTGGCTTCGGCCTGGAGGGCTTCCATCTCTTGATTCAGCAGGGGAGAAAAATGACCCCAAACGGATTTTGCACTCAAAAAGGGAGCCTGAGGATGTATATAAGGACGGAACCGCTTGGCTGCATCCAAACGAGTTTGCAGTCCACTTTTCAAAGGTTCAAAATAATCAGAGACCAGAAGGTCTGCCAATCCCGTCTCCAGGAAATCGTGGCGAACCACTCCGTCATTGAACCAATTGGAAGTGAAATCCCTTGCCAAATGGTCTTCCCGATCTGAGGAGAGAAAGCGAGAAAGAAGCGCTAATTGAGATAATTGGATCTTCGAACCATCGATTCCAAGCGTCACCGTTCGGTCCTTTTTTTCCACCTCTCCGGAATCAAATGCACTATACGTTCCAAAAAAAGTAAAGGAGGCAATCACCATGACAGTGACAAAGATAAAAATCATTCGCTGGTATTTTCGGAAGAATTCAAGCATCGCGCCTCTCAAGGAAAGATTTAAGAGATCCAAAGATATCAGATGAGAAACTTTGGATCTAGAGGTTTTGTGACGGTCAATTTTTTCTTTTATGAGAAAAATCCACTGTTTCGGGTGCGTGCGAGCCGACCGTTACTTACATACCTTTCTATATAGACCAAGTTTAACAGGATAACGCCGATACGGCTTAAGGATAACGCTACTAGCGCTGCTAAGGATATACAGGATGCGGGGAAGCCCCGCAGCCCAAGCTCCGCTGGCCAAAGGACTTACGTCCTTGTGGAATCCTGTAATTTTTTAAATAAAATAAGGAGTCCAGAGGACGTCAGTCCTTTGGCCAGCGGAGCTTGGGGTGCGGGGCTTCCCCGCATCCTGTATATCCTTAGCAGCGCTTCGCGGCGTTATCCTGTA
>JAZKAZ010000066.1:0-12550 GCA_040388845.1 Chlamydiota bacterium
TTCCCAGGATGGATGTAAGATAATAATCAATCCGACAAAACCAAATCCAATCGACCACCAGATCGTTGCAAGTGCTTTTTCCTTTAACCAAAGGGCGCTGATAATCAGGACAAAAAAGGGACTGGTATAGTGAAGAGCAATCGCATTGATCAGATTGATCGATTGCAGGGCGACATAGAGAAAATAGTAGGCACTGAGTCCGGCCAAGTCCCTCACGAGATGAATTTTCCAGTGCGCTGTCGCAAGAGCGATTTTTTTTCGAATGATGAATGGGACGAGGCAGATGAGCGAAATTACATTTTGAAATAAAAGAACTTCAGAGATATTCAGACGCGTTTGCAAGTGATAAGCAGATGCATTGACTAGCATGTAAAAAAAAGAAGAAAGGACAATTAAGAAAACTCCTTTTTTTAAAGGGTGCGAAGCAAAGGAGAACATGGGGCCCTCTTTCTTAAAGGTCTAAAAATTAGATGATCAGAGCTTTTTTTTTAAGCAATATGAAAGAGGTGGTCGTATCTATCGTATTTTCAATGACTTAAGAATCTTAAATTGAAAAAATAGAGCAAAGCAGATATGAGGAAATTTCTACGAAGGAGTCCTAAATGAATGTCCTCTTGGCGATTACCCCTCTCATGATGGCAATGAATGCTTTGGCAGATAAATCAAGTGCCAAAGAACAAATCCGCGTTATGCCAGTTGCTCGGACTCCTGAGTCGAACACGATTGTATTGAAAGTCGCAGTCCCTGAAAAAGGAACTGTTCTCGATGGAAATCCGGTATGGATCCAATTTCGGATTGATGGCTATGCATTGGGAAGCGATTCGCAATTTGATCGAGCAGATGAGATTGTAGGCACTGATATGGGGCAAACAATTCATGTGGTGATCGATGATTTTCCTTATTTTCCGATCAATGAGCCGGCCATTGATCCTTTCAATGAGGATGGATATTTTTACGATACAAGCTATAAATTCGAAGTGCCATTTAGTTTGAAGCAAGGAATGCATACGATTCGGATATTTCCCGCCCGCTCGTTTGGGGAGAGCTTAAAAGGGGAAAATACCTTTCATGGAACCTATTTTTATTTAGGAAGCCAAAAAAATAATCAAAATCTTGATCTTTCAGGGCCTTATCTCACTTACAATGAGCCAAGCGATGAGCTGCCTCTAGCGTCAGACAAGCCTGTTTTACTCGATTTCTATTTAACCAACTGCGAGCTTTCTCCGGATGGTTATAAAGTGCGCTTAACTGTGGATGATACGATCAATCGAATCCTCACTTCGTGGCAGCCCTACTACATATACGGGTTAAAAAAGGGAAGGCACAAAGTTCTTTTAAGTCTTTTAGATAGCAGGAATCTTGTGGTTCCAGGACAATTCAATCAAGTTCAACGAACCATTACAATTCATTGACGACCAGATTCCAATTTCCGGAGCGTCTGAAGTACTTTGCTTTCAAATTGCTGGGCCATTTCAGGAGCGTCTGTCCTAAGAATAAAACCAAAATTAGCGGATTGATCTATTTGTAAATAGGAGGTAGTCAATTCATGAGAAGGAATTTTTAGCTGGGCAATTGCGTTCAAAATTTCTTCTTTATAATTGGGGGCTGAAGCTTTAATAAATCCGAGAAAAAATTGATTTAGATAAAGAGTATTCATTTGGTAAGGATTCTGGCAAAAATCACATTCAAGAGTTTTGATGAGCAATTCAAAATGTTTTCTTAAGACAGCAGAGTCGTGGATGGTTTGCATGATTCCAGGTTTTAAAGAATAAAAATAGGTTTCCAATAGGAGTTCTTGGGGCTGGCAAAGCGTTCCCAATTCTTGCCTTAGCTGCGTTAAGGCCTCGTCTTGTTTGAGAATCATCCCTCCATTAAAGTCTCGAAATTCTCCAATCAATGCTTCAAGCTCCGATACAATTTTTTGTCTGGCTCGCAATAGATCTACGGAATAATCTGGCCGGAAAAAGGAAGATTTATCCAGCGTCAAACGGAGGATCGTAGCTTCTTTGGGATATTTTTGTTTGAGATAGCCCATGATTCGGATGTCATCGATATCAATTTTTAAAGAACTTTGGAGTCCTTCCAGAAGTTTATTGATCGGTTCGGTATTTCCTTTTAGGAGACGTAGGATAATGACCGTAAATGTAAGATCGAATTCGGCTTGCTTTTCATAATGAATGGTAATTTGCGGCAAATCTCTGACATATTTAATTTGCTTGCTAAGGACAATCAGATTGCGAATCAATTCTTCCTCATTTCTCGGCATGAAAATGGGGTGGACCACATTTTCGATTTGTCGAATGAGTTCAGTTGGGAGTTTTTGTCTGAGAAGCTTGATTTCGTTATGGGTGAATCCTTGGCCCTCTGGTTTTTGGATTTCTAAATAAAAAAAGCGAATTTTTTCATGCCGTCGATCCGTCACCAGAGATTGATCTACGTAAACAGCAGTTGGCTCGCAAGATCGGATTGCATCTAAGAGATGTCGAATTTCGAATCGCTCGGTTTCCTTTAAAAAATTCATTCCAATTAAAATCGCAAGAAGAGGTTGTTCGAGGTTGTGGGTTGTTTTTAGAATTTTAATACTCAGATGTCTCTCTGCAGGAGTCTTAAGGATGTTTTCTTGGAGAAGTTTCTTAAAAAGATACTGATAAGCAATCACTCTGCTGATGTGCCGGGGTTTTCTTTTAGCTGAAAATTCATCGCTGAATAAAACAGTAAAATGGGTCATTTCATAAAAAATATTCCGGTCGAACGCTTTTGGCCTCGTGTGGACGAGCTTGGAGATATTTTTTTTGACTTCGTCGATTTTCTCTTCAGCGTCTAATTTACTAATGAACCCCTGCATTTGATCATATAAACTTTGATCTACGTCTTCAGTAGATTGATTGAGGAGACCGGATAGATTTTCCTGAATCAGCAAATTTTTTTGATCCGTGGAAATATTTCGGAGCGTTGAGATATAACGGGCATGATAAACAGACATGATATTGATTTTCATTTCGCCAATTAATTCTGGCAAATTGTGCCGGATAATCTCCAGCTCATCTTTATTATTGATCGATACAACTTTATGATCTAAAAAAAATCGAAGAGAGGGGCAATGGACAAATTGGAAATTAAGAAAGATTCCTCCGACAATTGCAAGCTGCCTGCCTGGGACGAGCCAACGGCTTAAAGTATCCATCACATATCTCCCTACGCCATGAGTGTAATCGGCTGGGCACATATAGGAGATGCAAATCGAATTCGATGACTCGTCTAGTTGGGAGTGTCTGAAAATGGGAAGCATTCGCTGGAGACGATAGAAAATCGTCCCGAGTTCTTCAGAATCCAGGGATGATTTCATATCTGACCACAGAGGTTCAGGAATCATGGAATCGACGATTTGCTGAATTGTATTCAAAAAGAATGAATGGGTAACTGCATCATAAGTTACAGATAATGAATAAGATGGATTGATCAAAAAGGGGTGGGCAATGGGGATGATTTTTGTAGAATTTTTCTGCACGCTCATAGTTTTTCTTCCTGCAAAGGAGGGCGGATTTTTTTTAATAAAAGATTACTCAGGGGAGAAAATTCAACATCTGTATATTTCGGATTGATCAATATTCCCTGATTGAAATGAAAAATAGGCGTGAGCGGCATTTCGGACATTAAAAAAAATTCAGCTTCTTGCAGGATGTCCAATCTCATTTTGGCATTGTTTATGGATGCCGCTCGATTTAAAAGGTCTATGTATTTTTTGTTTTCAAAACCAGGCAGATTTTTCTTGGTTTGTTTATATTTAAAACGATCCAAGATGTTAATAGGATCGTTATATTGAGCCACACAATATTCGAGACCAAGAGAATAATTGCGGCTCATCAGGCGTTCGAGGTGGGTCTTGTAATCTTCTTCTCTTAACTGGACTTCTAAACCTAAAACACTCTTCCATTGCTGCTGGACTGCTTGAGCCGTCCGTCGATAAAGATCTTCGCTGCTATAGTAGAGGATCAACGATTGGGAAAAAAGGCTATTGATCGCTGCAATATTATCTGGAAGTCCCAGTTCTGCAAGTCCAATACTTAGGAGTTTGCGCGCAAGCTCAGGGTCAAAAGGCTTGAAGAGTTCCCGATTTTTTCCGCCTATTAAAACAGGGGGAACACAGCATGTTGCGGGGATTTCAGATAGTTGCGCAATATTTTCGGTGATCGCCACTCGATCGATGGCAAACCCCAGTGCTTTTCGAATATTTGCATTGTTGAAGGGGACTTGTTCTAGATTAAAAGTGCAAAAGAGGAGGCCTGCAATAGGTATTATTTTTAGTTTGCCCTGCTTGCGGAAGTAGGCTAAATCTTCCATGGAAAGGGGAGTTGTCACACTAGAGACAAAATCGAGATCTCCATTTTCAAACATCTGCAAAGCCGTTTTCCCATCAGGGACGATGCTGATCTGGATCCCATCTAAATGCACATTTTCCGCATCCCAATAAGTAAGGTTTTTTTTGAGCTGGATTTCTTGATTTTGAACCCATTTGATCATTTTAAAAGGACCGCTGCAAACTAGACTCTCATCTACAGAATTCTGCCATGAGGGATTTTTCAGTTCGATATGTTTCGGGATGGGATAAAAATTGCAAAAGGTGATCAATGAGAGGAAATAGGGCGTTGGGTTTTCGAGGATAACTTGGAGAGTCAAAGGATCGATGGCTCGGATTCCCACTTGATCTTGAGAAACTTCTCCCTTGATTGCTTTTTCTGCATTTTTGATCACAAAAAGCAAATGGGGGCAGGGAGATCCAAATTGGGGAGTTAAAATCTTTTTCCAGGAGTATTCAAAGTCGTAAGCTGTAATGGGCTCTCCATCGGTCCAGTAGGCGTCGCGCAAATGGAAAACATAAATAAGACCATCCTCCGAAATGTCAACCGATTTGGCAAGCGCTAGCTCGCCTTCTCCATTTGATTTGATCCGAGTGAGCCCCTCAAAAAGAAGGAATTGCAAATTTGAAGAATAGACCTCTGCGTTTTTCCGAGTATCGATCGTGGATGGATTCATACTTAAACAGATACGCATCATTTGTCTATCTCGGTTCATAGTAGACGTTTTTTTTTGACAAGCCGCAAGGGATAGAAAGAGAGCGCCTAATAGGAATGGAGTCACGATTTTTTTTAAGAGAGCCATCTATGATTTGCCTTAAGGGTTGCGAAAAAGAGAAACGAGATTCATAAACTCTTTGAGAAAAGAATTTATGAAATATTTATCTTTTTTTAGCAAGAAGTAAAGCAGGATCTATCTTTTTAAACGGAATCGCTCAAAAAGAATCCCTCCAGTGGGAGTGGTCGCGATCTCTTCGATTCTGGGACTGTGGATGCTCGGGTTATTCCAATGATAAAGAGGAGCGATCGGCATTTGATCTGCGAGCAGAGCCTCTGCTGCCTCTAGGATCTCCAATCTTTTTTGCGGATCTCTCTCAAATGAGGCCAGATCCAAGAGCGCTGCATAATCGGGATCTTCCCAGCCGGAGTAATTTTTTAAATTTTCCCGATCTCTAAACCGCTCGAGGATATTGAGAGGATCGTTATACTGGGCAATCCAAAAAGCCAAAGCAATTTGATAATCCCTTTTTTGGAGATGCTGCGTATGACTTTTGAAGTCCAGCTGTTCCAATTGGACGGTAACGCCAAGCACTTCTTTCCACTGTTTTTGCAGGGTTTGTGCAAGCCGCTTGTCGATTTGGCCGTGTTTAAAGTAGAGGGTCAAAGGCTCCAGCTCTTCTGCGGAGATGTTGAGTTCCTTCAGGGCTTTTTGAAAATAGATGCGAGCTGCAAGCTCATCAGAAATGGGATAAAGCGCTTTGTTTTGATTTCCAAAAAGCGAGGGAGGGACGCACCGGGTTGCAGGGAGCTGCCCTAACTGCGTGATTTTTTTGACAATCTCGTCGCGATTTATCGCATAAGAAAACGCCATCCGAAGAGAGCGGTTTTGAAAGGGAAACGTCTCTGTGTTGAATGTGCAAATTGTGGTCGCAGCGCTCGGTAGATAGCAAAGGGCATCTTGGGAGTCGAGAATTTCCAGAGCATCTGGAGGAAGAGGCGCCAAAGAGCCGCCTAGCCAATCGAGATCTCCTCTTTCGAACATGTGGAAAGCAGTCATTTCCTCTGCCACCATGCTGATGTGGATCTTTTTGATAAAAATCTGATCTCGATTCCAAAATTTTTGATTTTTCTCCAAAATGATTTCTGAATTGGGATGGAGTTTTTTAATCAAAAACGGCCCGCTGGAAATCAATGCCATTTTCTGACTCCAATTTGGATCTCTTTCTTCCACATGCGACGGGATCGGAAGAAAAAGGGGAAAAGCGGTGAGGGATAAAAAATAATGAGTGGGACGCTCCAGTTCCACCTGAAATGTGTGTGCATCTACTGCTTGAATTCCCAATTTGCTCATAGGGAGAATTCCCTTCGCACATTTTTCCCCGTTCTTGATCGGATAAAGGAGATAGCCGCAAGCGCTTGGGAAGGAGGGGTCGAGAATTTTTTTCCACGATTTTTCAAAGTCGAAAGCTGTGATGGGCTCTCCATCGGACCAAACCGCTTTCCGGAGATGAAAGGTATAAATTTTTTGATCCTCTGAAAGATCGACTGTTTGAGAAAGAGCCATCTCAACAGTGCCGTCGGGAAGGCACCGGGTCAGTCCCTCGTAGAGCAAACAAATCAGGGTAGATGAGGTAAAATCTCCGCTTTTACGGGGATCGAGTGTCTCCGGGTAGCGGGAAAAAGAGATTCTTAGACAGCTGGGATCGAGGGAAGGGTTGAGCGAGCAGCCGGCCGCCAGGAAAAGGAGCCATAAAATAAAATTTTTCAAGCTCAAGACTTTCATTTATTGCTGTAACTGGTTAAACTTGGAAGTCCTCTAAATTAACGGCTTTCGGTCATTTATGTCTCAAAATAAAAGCGCCCAGATTCAAGATAGTCTCAAACCCATTGTCGCCCTTTGCAAACGAAGAGGCTTTATCTACCCTGGATCGGAAATCTACGGCGGATTTGCAAACACCTACTCGTTTGGTCCTTACGGTGCGGAGCTGAAAAAAAATATCAAAGATCTCTGGTGGAAGACATTCGTTCAAATGCGCAGAGACATGGTTGGCCTAGATGGGCCGATTCTCCTGCATCCAAAAGCTTGGAAGGCCTCGGGCCATCTGGACGGCTTTAACGACGCTCTCATCGACTGCAAAGCATGTAAGGGGCGCTTTCGATGCGACCATTTGATCGAAGAGGCACTCCAGCAAAATGCTGAAGGGTTGACTCTTGCCCAAATGACTGATCTGATCCAAACCAAAAAAGTTAAATGCCCTAAGTGCGGTGCCCAAGATTTTACAGAGGCGCGCAATTTCAATCTGATGTTCCATACCCACATGAGCAAAACAGGGGCAGAAGGGGATGTGGCCTACCTACGCCCTGAAACTGCCCAGGCAATCTTTCTCGATTATAAGAACATCGTCGACACTGTTCGGGTGAAAATTCCCTTTGGCGTTGCCCAAATCGGCAAGGCTTTTCGCAATGAGATCACCCCCGGAAATTTCGTCTTCCGCGTCATCGAGTTCGAGCAAATGGAAATCGAGTATTTCATCCGCGAGACCGAGTGGGAAAAAACATTCAGCAATTGGCTCAAGTCGATGCACGATTGGTGCCAATTGATCGGGCTCAATCCAGCCAGAGTCCATGAAAAAGAGCATCCTAAAGAACAGCTTTCCCATTATTCCAAGCGGACCGTTGATTTGGTCTATGACTTTCCCTTTGGAACCTCCGAGCTGTATGGCCTTGCCTACCGGACCGATTTTGATTTGTCCCGTCACGGAGAATTTGCAGGCCAAACGCTCGACTACACCGATCCGGAGACCCGAGAAAAATTCATCCCTCATGTAATCGAGCCCACTTTTGGCGTGGAGAGAACGCTCTTAGCTCTTCTCTGCGACGCCTACGAAGAAGAGCAGTTGGAAAACGGGGAAATGCGTACAGTCCTCCATTTGGCCCCCCGCATCGCCCCTGTCAAAGTAGCTGTTTTTCCACTCATGAAAAAAGAGCCTCTTGCTGAAAAAGCGCAAAAAATCTTTGCCTCTCTCCAATCGCTTTGGCATTGCGAATACGACGAATCGGGCGCCATCGGAAAGCGGTACCGGCGCCAAGATGAGCTAGGCACTCCGTTTTGCATCACAGTTGATTTTGACACGCTTGAAAACGACACCGTGACGCTCCGCGACCGAGACACGATGAAACAGGAGCGGGTGCCAGTGAACCAGTTAATTGCAATCCTTGCGGAGAAGTTAAAATAAGTCATTAATTTATAATTATTAATTTTGTGGTTTAAAAGGTTTTTGATTCGTATAATAAACGCAATTAAAATTGGAGTTTATTATATGAGTTCAGTCGCATTTTCAAAAAATTCCCAATTAATCGAAGCTCTAGATTTAGCTGGGTATCACCCACGAAAAAGCCCAGTTGTTGTCAGTAAATTCGTTTATTCTCCCCCTAAAACTGTTCAGTCCAGTGCAATTTTTCAAATTTTCGGATCTATTAAAGATTGTTTTTATGAGATAGGCCGTAAAATCCAAAAAGAGGGCAGTCTGAAATTTTTAGCGGGAGTATTTGTCGGAGGGGCAATCGTGTATTATTCAGCCCCTCGCCCCCCCCTAGCTCATACAAATTCTTTGCCACAAGCAGATCGAGGGGCAGATTCCTACCGCGAACTATTCCAAGCGCTAAAAAATAATTCAGAGCGTCAAAGAGCAGACCAATTGCAAATTGAACATTTACAAAATTCTTTAATAGAAATGACGGATCAAAAACCGTACCGCTCCTCCTGTGGAGATCTATTGAGAACTCTACGAGATCAAATGAACTTTCAGGATGTCTTATCTATCCAGGGAAGCGAGTCCCAATTCATAAATCAGTCTCTCGAAGAGAGTCAATCGGCAAATCAGTCCTTGGTCATTTACGGGAAGGAATTCAGGCAGGAAACGTATGTGCCTCTCTCTTTTATGACGCAAGTTCTTACAGAGTATCAAAAAGAATTTGAGAGTCTGACAGAAAGAAAGAATGTCGCAATTGAAACTTTAATAGGCCAGGTAAAAAAATCTTTAGATTTTGTAAAGATCACTCAAGCTGAAATAGAAACCTCTCAAACGAACGCGATAGTAGCTCAAGCGTTGGTGGAGGTAACGCAAAAGGGTTGGCTGAAAGCACAACGGGCCTTGGAGAATTGTGTAGGAAATTTGAATACAAATAACTACATATTCGGAGGAATGTTTGGAGTATTGGGGGCTGCATTTGCGATCGTGATTCGTGCTGCGATTAAGCGGGAGTGCCAGCGAAATTTAGGACTTTAGCAAATAGAGAATAGATTGAACGGGCAGCTCAGCGCAATGCCGGTCCAACAGGCCCGGGTCAAGCGAGCTCTCTGTCCATTCGCGGCAAGGAACTTGGCCATCCCCTTTACCGGAGCGGAGAATCTCCTTCCTTGCAGGAAGGAGTTCTTTAAATGTAAATTTTTAATTTCGTGTTTATTAATTTTGTAGTTTAAAATTGTGTTGATTCTTATAATAATCGCAATTAAAATTGGAGTTTATTATATGTGTGTGTTTGCAATTTCAAAAAATTCCCAATTAATCGAAGCGCTGGATTTAGCTGGATACAACCCGCGAAAAAGCCCAGTCGTTATCAGTAAATTCGTTCATTCTCCTCCTAAAACTGTCCAGTCCAGTGCAATTTTTCAAATTTTCGGGTCTATTAAAGATTGTTTTTATGAGATAGGCCGTAAAATCCAAAAAGAGGGCAGTCTGAAATTTTTAGCGGGAGTATTTGTTGGAGGGGCAATCGTGTATTATTCAGTCCCTCGTACAAATTCTTTGCCAAAAGCAGAGAGAGTAGATGATTCCTGGCGAGAGCTGTTCCAAGTGCTAAAAGCAGATCAATTGTATATTGAACATTTGCAAAATTCTTTAATAGAAATGGCAGATAAAAAACCATACCGCTCTTCCTGCGAGGATTTATTGGAAACTCTACGAGATCAGATGAATTTTCAGGATGTCTTATCTATCCAGGGAAGCGAGTCCCAATTCATAAATCAGTCCTTAGAAGAGAGTCAATCGGCAAATCAGTCCTTGGTCATTTACGGGAAGGAATTCAGACAGGAAACGTATGTACCTCTCTCTTTTATGATACGAGTTCTTTCAGAGTATGAAAAAGAATTTCGCAGTCTGGCAGAAGGAAAAGATGCTGCATTTAAAATTTTAGTAGATGCGTTAAAAAAAGACACAGATAGAGTGATGGAAAAATGCAGCAGTTATATGGCTCAGATCAGACAAATAATAATGAGGCGCTGAAGTCTTTCTTGCCCTACTTCAGAAAGCGATCGGAGGGCCCCGGGTCCTCCGGCATTTGGAGTTTAAACTGATGCCGATGCTCGGCAAGCCAGCGGTAGAGAAGATCCCCGAACCACCCCGGTAAAAAAGAAAGCAGTCCAATCACCGCCCACCCACGGCCGATCAACCAATAGACTCGAAAGATCGCTCGCGATCGGATCCAGAAGGAACGGTCTGTCGAGCGATAATTTTCGGCAAGAACTAGGCTATTCATCCGCCTTAAAGGCGCTTGGGGTCCACTGAGCACATCATCTGCCGTCTCGCCATTGAGGGGAGCGAA
The DNA here is from genome assembly GCA_040388845.1 of Chlamydiota bacterium. Lineage (GTDB taxonomy): Bacteria > Chlamydiota > Chlamydiia > Chlamydiales > SM23-39 > JAZKAZ01. The sequence goes on from JAZKAZ010000066.1 coordinate 10,680, forward strand.
GAGAAAACATTGGTCTTGGTCGATTTCAAGGATTTGCCTCACTGCCTTATGGCAAAGGGGGCACTCATCATCATAAAAAATCAAATGTTCATGCATTGACGTTGACTCCCTCTGGAATGATTGCTTGGGGGCGGATCCGTTTGATTTGATCAAATTGCCGGGCCAGCTCCAGAACTTCTGTTTCGCTGCATTTTCCGCTATAAATCTTCAGCTTGATCTCTTCTCTGGCATGCATCCAATTCCTCTCTAAGATTTTCTGCACGGTATCGATGAAACAGGCGATCGCTTTTTCTCGGTTAACTCTTTTTTGGAGGATTTCTGCCATGAAAAGCTGTTGTTCTGCGCTCTCTAGGCTGATTGCAAGGGTAAGGAGGTCGCGCGGTTTGTTTTCAAGCGAGGCGGCGATGTATTTTTCAAAGAGGCCTCGCGCGGCTGCCACTCGAAAATGTTCTCCCTTTAAATTGGCTTCGGTCATCTGAAGGAGTACAGGGGAACTCTCTCCCATGAGAAAAAGCCAGCGGAGGAGATCGGCCTCTAAAATCCGATCGGGATCGATTTCGGTGAAGGTGACCGATGCCGATCTTTTGATATAAATTTGGGGGACATTTTCCTCGGCAGTCCCGATGATCGACTCGGGGGTCTGGGTCAATTTGGCTAATTTGCGCAAGCTTTCATGGACCATGAGAGGATGGTCCCACCCTCGGATTCTTTGCGCAATCGATTTCACTAGCTCGTTTTTGCCAGCAGGGGACTGAATGTTGATCGATTTGGAGAAATGGTTCACGAGGAAGCTTAAGTAATCGATGCTGCTATCCAGGCTTTTTTTCCACTCTTCAGGTCCCTTTTCTTGGAGCATTACGTCAGGATCGCATTTTTCTGGAAGAGAGACGACCAGCACTTCGATGCCCTCTTTTTGAAACAGATTTCCTACCTTCACGGTAGCTTCCTGACCGGCCTGATCGCCATCGAGTGCGAGATAAACTTGTCTCAGTCCAAGATGGATCAATTCTTTGGCTTGTTCTTCTCCAAAAGCAGTTCCTTGGCCGGCAACTGTCCAATTGAAGCCCGAATAAATAAGTCTCAGGGCATCGAGCTGTCCCTCCACAATCAGGGCTTTTCGGTCTTTTGCGATGGTTTTGCGGCAGTAGCTCAATCCAAAAAGGACCTTTGATTTTTTAAAGAGGACAGTCTCTGAGGTGTTGATGTATTTTCCGCCAAAGGTATCTGGCTTATATTTGCGGGCTGAAAATCCAATGACGGCACTCGTCACATCCCGAATGGGGATGGTGATCCGGTCAGAGAAAAATTCCCGTCCCTTGGAGAGGAGGCCTGCTTCTTCGAGAATATAATGGGAGATTTTTTGTTCCCCCATCGCCTTGAGAAAAAGCTGGGGCGCCTTGGGTGCAAGTCCAATCTGAAATGTTTGGATGAAATCGAGATCGATCCCTCTGCTGTAGAGATAATCGAGTGCGCCATGTCCCTCTAGAGTGTGGAGCAAAATAAATTGATAGAATTGACAGGCCTGTTCCAGAGCGTCTTTGAGGACAGATTTCGGAGGGCCCTTGGGGCGGCTGTCTTCTTGCACTTCTTCCAATTGGACATGGAAGCGCTCGGCTAAATTCTCGACTGCCTCCAGAAAACTCATCTTAAGGTGCGTCATCAGAAACTGGATCGCATCACCATGGGCGCCGCAGCCGAAGCAATGGTAATGGCTATCTCCTCGCTGGATGACAAGCGAGGGGGTTTTTTCATCGTGGAAAGGGCAGAGGGCTTTGTAGGCAGCTCCCGCGCGCTGCAATTTCAAATAGGGGGAGAGAACCTCGATGAGGTCGATGCGGGAGCGCAGAAGCTCAAGGCTTTCTCTTGAAAAG
>JAZKAZ010000066.1:12560-14813 GCA_040388845.1 Chlamydiota bacterium
ATGGGTTTTCATGAAACTGAAAACGCGTTTTTCAAACACATCGCCGCGCGGATAGTGTCCGCTGTCTGGTCGAATTTCCCCGTAAATCGGCTGACAAAACGTTTTTCGCTTCACCAAAAAAAGTTGATCGGAAAAACCTTGTTTGGCCACATAAAAAAAAGGCTCTCGTTTGTACGATTCTCTCTTGGCCTCGCCATATTGCGCATTCCAAGTGAGGTTGGCCACTTTATAAATTTCCTTTTTCTCCATCCGCCGAACGGCACGGGCGATCCAATTCACCCGTTTATCTAGTCTCACATCTCCGGTCATATAAAGAAGGTAGTCGCTTTTTGCCGCATACAGAGCAGAAAGCGGGCCTAAAGCATTGTAATAGATCCAGTCGGAGTTCACATTGAAAGAATCTTTTTGGGGTTGAAAGTCGCTCCGCCTCAATTGAAAAAAGGGGAGCATATCGGATGTCAGTTCATCTGCCACCACATACCTGGTCAATACGCCCTCTTTCACTTTTGCATCCGCTGCTTTTTTTACGGCGGTTAGGTCGTGGACATTATTGATGATTAAGAGCCGCTCTTGAAAGGGGAAGCGGTGATTCTCGATTTGGCGCACGCGCAAGTAGTCAGGATCCAGCAAAATGAGGCGCCAGTCCCTTTCCCAACAACTGGTCGCAAACGTAACGGATAGAAGAGAGCGTTGCCAGAACATGTGCAAAATGGTAGCATATTGCAGATATGACAGCCACAGCTCAAACTCCCATGATGTCCCAATGGCAAACCTGCAAGGGTGAGGCCGCAGACGCCCTTCTGTTTTTTCGCTTGGGCGATTTTTACGAGGCCTTTTACGAAGATGCGCAGGTGATGTCAAAAGAAATCGGTTTGACGCTGACTGCGCGCCAAGGGATTCCGATGTGCGGCATTCCCTTCCATACTTCTGAAGGCTATATCGACAAATTGATTGCCAAGGGATATAAAGTCGCAATTGCCGAACAGACTGAGGATTTAAAAGAGGGGGGCAAGGGGAAAGGGATTATGAAACGGGAAATCACCCGGATCGTAACTCCAGGGACGATCATTAATTCCCAACTCTTATCGGATAAGCGGAATAATTTTTTTGTCTCAATTGCCCAAATCGGCTCGGTTCTAGGGCTTGGACTCATCGATCTGACAACAGGGGAGTTTCGCGCGCTTGAACTCGAACAAGAGCAGGACCTGCTCGATGAGCTTGTCCGCACTCGTCCAACGGAACTTTTGGTCTCCAAGCGGTTTAAAGAGACCCATCCTCTTTTTTTTAAAGAACTCTCCCACGCCTTTCCCTTTGTCTTAAATGAGACAGAGGGTCTTGATGCGAAACTTGCCGGGGAAGCTCTTTTTGCCCATTTTAAAGTCCAAACACTCGATGGATTTGGTCTGAAAGGTCAAACGGCTGCCATTGCCGCAGCAGGCGCTCTTCTCTTACATCTCAAGGAGCGTTTGAGTCTGCCTCTCGATCATATTTTAGAGATTCTACCAGAGCCGCTTTCCCATTATATGGCGCTGGACCGGGCCACTTTGCGCAATCTGGAATTGACTGAATCAATGTCGGATGCCCATTCAAAACATACGCTCCTTGATCTCTTGGACGAGACGGCAACTCCCATGGGCGCCCGCCTTCTTTGCCATTGGATCAAACATCCGCTCCTCTCCACTGCAGAAATTGAGCGAAGACAAGATGCCATCGCCGAATTTTTGAGCAAGCCCATCGAGGCCAAAAAGGCAAAAGCTCTCTTTGATGAAGTGCGTGATCTGGAGCGGCTCATGATGAAAATTTCCGCTCGCTATGCAACGCCCCGCGATCTTCTTGCGATGGGAAATTCTTTATTTCCCATTCCGGGGATCAAAGAGACCTTAAGATCTTTTAGCGGAGAAAAAATTCAGGCCAATTTAGATTTGCTTTTCAATGCGGCGCCTCTCGCTCTAAAAATCCGAACCGCGCTCAGCGAAAATCCACCGCATCGCCTGGGTGAAGGGGATATTTTCCGAGATGGCTACCATGCAGAGCTCGATCAATTGAGACAGCTCAGCAGAGATTCGATGAGCTGGATGGCGGGGTATCAAGTTAAGCTGCGCGAAGAGACTGGCATCAAAACCTTAAAAGTGGGCTACACCAAAGCATTTGGCTACTACATCGAGGCCACCCACGCCCAAAGCAATAAAATTCCAGCGAGTTTCCAAAGGCGCCAGACTCTCGTCAACGGAGAGAGGTTCATCACCGAGGAAT
>JAZKAZ010000066.1:14823-27270 GCA_040388845.1 Chlamydiota bacterium
GGAATTGAAGCATTTTGAGCATCAAGTGCTGACGGCAGAAGAGCGCTCAAAGGCGCTCGAGGCAAAACTCTTTGAAGAGCTCCGCTTGGAAATTGCAAAAGAGGCGCCCTCCATTTCAGCTGCAGCAAAGGCCCTCGGGCGTCTGGATGTTCTTTTGGCCCTCTCAAAAGTGGCCTACGAGCGTAGATTCATCCGGCCCATCGTCGACAATTCTAACTTCTTTGAGGTTGAGGAAGGGCGCCATCCCACCCTCGATAAAGCAATCGGAAGCGCATCATTCATTCCCAATGATACAATTTTAAGTCCCAAACAGCAGCTGATGCTAATTACGGGACCGAACATGGCGGGTAAATCTACCTTCATCCGGCAGGTTGCGCTCATTGCGATCCTTGCTCAAATGGGCTCGTATGTCCCCGCAAAATCAGCGCGGATCGGCATCATAGACAAAGTCTTTTCACGGATCGGGGCAAGCGATGATCTGGCGCGCGGGCAATCCACTTTTATGGTGGAGATGAGCGAAACTGCCAACATCCTCAACAACGCGACATCGCGCTCGCTTGTATTACTCGATGAAATTGGCAGAGGAACCAGCACCTACGATGGAATCTCCATTGCTTGGGCCGTTGCTGAATATCTTCTTACAACACCCAATAAACAGGCCAAAACGCTTTTTGCAACTCACTATTGGGAACTCACGCGTCTCGAGGCGGAATACTCCCACGCTGTGAATTTTCAGACGGCTGTCCAGGAGATTCCCTCTGGCATCATTTTCCTCCGAAAAATCATCCGCGGCGGCACGGACAAAAGCTATGGGATCCACGTGGCTAAACTGGCAGGACTCCCGCAAAAAGCAATCAAGCGCGCAGAAGAAATGCTCCAGCAACTCGAGATGAAATCCACTTCCCGAAGGAAGGGAAAACTCGATGAGCAGCTGGCTCTATTTGCTCCGGCACATGTTGAAAAACTGCCTGCATTGCCTCCTCAGGAACATCCGGCGCTGCTGGAAATCAAGCAGTTGGAGCTCGACTATATGACGCCCATGCAGGCCCTTTGCAAGCTGATCGAGCTGCAGGGAAAGATCTGAATTCCTACTTGGGGCTTTGCCCCAAACCCCACCAAAGGACTTAGGTGTCCTTTGGAATCCTTGTTATTGATGCGATGTGTGAGCTTCTTGCAACCAAGAACTCGCACACCACGTTTAATTAAAAAGAATCCGAAGAATTTTTTTAGGCCTAGGCAAAGCCCTCTTGTCAAAGTAAATCTTTTTTTGTAAGGTGGCATTAGAGGGGCTTTGTTCGGTGAAGGTAGCGATAGGCCAACTGGACTTTGGACCTGATTCAAGAGAATAAACGGGGGGTTATGCATTATCTGAAGAGTCTGTTTTTTAACTTCTTAACTGTTTTTTTCGCAAATCATATCCTTCCGGGCATTGATGTCGTAAATCAAACCAAACTCCCTCATCTCGGCGGAGATCTGATTTTTGCATTTGCCCTTGGCATTTTGAATACATTGATCTACCCCGTTCTCAGACTTGTAGATCACTCAGCCTCTGCGCTTAAAATCGGGCTGATTGCCCTCATATTGAACTTTGCTTCTTACGCCATCCTCAAACTTTTACCGATTGGTATCCAAATTACGACGATTGAAGGGTATCTTTTAGCATCAGTGGTCGTGGCAATAGGGAGCTTTGTGACGAATTACCTGGATATGAAACACGGCCGGCATCATCATAAGGCCGATTCTCCACACGCACCCAACCCACCAAGCGCAGATTTACCTCAATGAATTATGTAAGAAGCCTTTTTCTTAATTTCCTGTTTGTTTTTTTTGTAGACAGGGTCATTCCAGGAATTGAAATCACTTATTTCGAACAGGTTCCCAATATTGGAGCCGATATCTTGTTTTCGATCGTCGTGGGCTTTCTCAATGCGACGGTCTATCCCTTTTTGGCTCTCTTAGAGCTTAGCATCACAAAATTCAAACTAGCGCTGTTCACTTTCATCATTAGCTTTGGCGCTTTTACGACCATTGCGCTGGTCCCTTTTGGAATTCAAGTAGTGAGTCCCTTGGGCTGGATATTGGGCGGGGGCATTGTTTGGATTGTAGCGTTTGTCACTAACTACATGGAATGGCAGCACGATCTGAAGCGTGAATAACCTTGATTTGGCTATAGATTAGAGATGCGAGTTATCTCAGCTTCGTTATAATTATTCTCTCTTAAATATTTCGTTAATTTTTCAATTTTTTCAGCTTTTTCTCCATTGCCATGGAGTATTATATTTTCTAGTAAAATTCTTGCATCATCTGGTTTCTCATTCAGGTAATTAATTAAATACTTTTCAGCGAATTCTAGCTCGTTGGTGAGTGTTATTTTTGTTAGAATTTCTTTATCCAAGATTGAGGGAGGAAACACTGTGGTATGGGAAAATTCATAAAAGCATTTTTTTATAAATGGCGATAAGCAATCTGATATAAAACTTATTGCTTTATGTGATAATTTTTTTAATATTTCTTCTGAATCTTGTTTGTTTGATACTAAAATTTCGCATGCAATGTCGGTTTTGTTATTCATTGGAAATTCATCAAAATCGATATGGTTAGAATTTTTTATGCACTTAAACTGCCAATAATGATAGCTGTTATAAATATCTTGTTTGTTGCCAGATAATTTGAAAATTTTTCTGCTGATAGGTGATTGTAAATAATCTTCATTGATTCCTGATTGCAAATAAATTATTTTAATTAACTCGTTATTAACTGATTCTGAGAATAATTCAGTTATCACGGAAAGTGTATTGTCTGTTACAAGTTTTGCTCCGCATTGAATCGCCAATTTTATTTCGTCCCAATTTTCGTTTTTTAGTCCTCTTAACAGATCTGATTGCTTACCCGAGCCATAATATCCAAGTGAGAAAAAATTTAAAAAAAAGTTCGCTACTTTATCTCCAAGAGAAAGCGTGACTATTTCAAATTTTCTGTGATTTGGGGAATATTCATTTACAAGGTTAACTAAGTCTTTTGGCAGAGATTCTTCCAGAATTTTTGAAGTTTCGTTGTGTCTGCTTATTGTAGCGAGCATATAATTCCTGTAATATAAATTGATTTTTACATTACTATTATATTATGTTTTTAGCATTAAATCAATTAATAAATTATATTTTACTAGCGATATATTTTAATATAAAAAATTGCAGAATTGCGATCTGAAGAGCGGGTATGCCAAGATTCTCGAGAGGAGAAGCCTTCGGGCTACTCAGTTGTGTCAATAAATTTTTTGACAAATAAATAGCTGAGGTTGCGGCGGGTTCCCCAAGCTTTGAGGAAATCGTTCAAATCATAGGAGACGGAGGTCGTCGCATTTGTTGGGAAAGCGGGATCGATGCAGTGGACTTTTTTGGTTTTCGGTCCGTATCCGATGACGCAAATTAAGTGGCCTTCTGGATAAGCTTGTGCAGCTCCCGGGATCTTGCCCTTGACGCTGACTACGACGGGATGGCCCTGCATCAGTTGTTTATGAAGGGCGCTGAAATCTGCCAACCGCTCCACATGGCACCGATATTTTCCGTTTAACTCCCCATAGACCGCTGCCGTATTGAGGATCCAGTTCCCATAGATATCAAATTCACTATCGTGAATTTGAGATGCAAAGCGAAGTGGATCTACTTTTTTTTCTCCCGACAGGGCGTTGATGGCAGTGGAAAGAGAGGTGGGGGAGCAGAGATCTCTATGGCGGGGATGATCGAGAACAATTTGTGATTGAAGTGGTGTTTTTGTCAAATAGACGGGCTCCAAAATTTCTGGATAGATTTCCTTGTAGTCGGAAAGAGAGGAGATACAGGCATAAAGAGAGTCTAATTGAGTAAGATCGGCCCCACTCTCAGCGGTTAATTTGATTGAAAACCCATCGCATTTCCCGTCCTCTTTCAGAAGGACTGTGTCCTGGTAAGTTTTTGCAAAAGAGCTTTCTGGTGAAGATGCAAAGGTTCTTTGGCTGACGGGCGTCCATTCAGCGTACTTTAGATACTCGGATTGCTCATTTTTTTGGATCAAACTGACCCAAACCGTCCATTTTCCAACCTTGGGGCGGAGGCCATTCCAAGAGACGATGAGTTCATCGAAAGGACGCGTATTTTCCTGTTCCCAAACAAGTTCACAGCTTTGTATACCAGACACTTCATATTCGTAAGTTTGGCTAAAGCCTGCGGTCATAAGTATCCAAAAAAATGGGAGCATGGCGAGCATGTTTCCTCACCTTAGAAAATTTGTCAAATATCAGATGTTTTGACAGGGAATGGCCGCTTCAGTCCAATCAGTCCAAGGACAAAAGAGATGAAAGCCAAAAAGTAAAAGAGGCCGGGAGGGCCGAAGAAGTCCATTGCAATGGGCGCTAAAAGCGGTCCGAGAATCGCCCCAATCCCGTACGAAAGGACAAAGCCCCCTGTAGCTGCTACAACTTGACCTTCCTGCACTTTTTCACAGGCGTAAGCCATACTCAAAGGATAAAGAGTGAAGGAAAATCCGCCGAAAAGAAAGGCGAGGCCGAGCAGCAGATTCGATGAGTGGGAATTCAGGGCGATAATGACTCCGAAAATAGCCGACATGAAACTTGCGAAGTTGAGCACGCGCCGCCGCTCTCCTTTATCAGCCAGCCGTCCCAAGGGCCACTGCAAACTAAATCCCCCAAAAATAAGGACTGCCATGAAGGTGCCGATTTCAGAGACGCTCATCCCAATTTCATTCGCATAGACTGGAACCAGGCCATACACTGCGGCAAGGAGCATCCCTGAGATCACCCCTCCCATAAGTCCAAGGGGAGAAATGCGAAAAAGTTGCGTCAATTTTAAACGGGATGTCTCTTCGATTTTTGGCTGCGAGATTTTTCTCACCGAAATGGGGAGAATGGAGGTGAGGAGCAGGCCTGCGACGATGCAAAAGGGGTATATGCTCATAGGGTCTGAGACATTGATTAAAAGTTGCCCGATAGAGAGAGCTGCATAAAAAATCGCCAGGTAGATCGAGAGAATGCCTCCTCGCAATTGAGGAGAGCTTTGCATTAAGAGCCAGCTTTCAATCACGATGAAAACTCCCGCCATGCAAATGCCCCCGATGAAGCGGAGGACAGACCAATACCAAGGATTTATCCACATACCCTGAGCTAAGCTTAAGAAAGCCAGAATGCCTGCAAAAATGACAAAAGATTGGATATGGCCTCTTTTGGCAATCAGACGGTCTATTTTTAAGGATCCCACTAAAATCCCGACGTAGAGAGCAGATGTCACAATTCCAATGACCTCAGGATCATAGCCTTCCAGCTCCAACCGAATCGAAACAAAGGTGTTGAAGAGTCCGCTTGCCATCATCATAAAAACTAAACTAAGAAGGGGGGGGATAAGGGAGCGGACGAGGGGCAGCATGGAAGACCTGTTTCTCAATATGTAGCTCAAATGTCCTTTTTTAGAAAATCGAAATTTATAAAATATTATATATAACAAACTTACGAAATAATAATGTTTATAACTTTATTTTTAGAATAGAATTGAAACTAAATAGCAATAAGTATGATAATTATATTAGGACTAATAATTAGGATAATTTATGGCTCCGAAAATAAAAGAAGCTCTTGGGATCCAGCAGGCGATGGATAACCTCGCCGCAATCATTAGTATCGACATGGAAAGTCCGCCACCCCTTTGGATTGTTCAAAAAAACCGCATTGTTACCGAAAAAGAGGAATTAGGCCCCGACCACGTTCAGTGGCTCAGTGAAGAGGGGTGCGAGATGATTTTAAATATCTTGGATGCAACCTATCGATCGATCCATCAGCATCTGTTGTCTCTTTATGAAAATCCAGAAATGAATTGGGAAAATGAAAAAAGTCGCAAGGGGATCTCTGCGATGATGGACCTTGTCGGAGAATCGGCATCAAAAATCGAGCTCTATTTGACCTATCGGCTAGGTAAGCCCTGTCCCTATAAAATTGCGGAGACTCCGGAATTCAAAGCGCTGCAGCAATTTTATGCCACCCGCTTTTCAAAAAAATTTATCGGAGGAATCGAAGGAGACGAGGCGTGGAGTAAAGAATGGAGCGAGAACGAGGAAGCAACTCTTTTTGATGTGACAAAAACGGGGTTGATGGATTTCGAGACGGTGCGAAGAGATCGGGAGTATGAACTTTTTTATATCCGGAACGAAGCGGGAAAGCCCTATTTTAGCGCCGAACTGCTCCGCAATATCAAACTCACCTGTGATTTTGACGCAGATTCCGAATCGTTTGAGGAAGATCCTCTTTTGAAGACCCGCTCAATGCAGGATCGAGATTTCCATGCATCTGCCGCTCAAATTCTAGGCGATTGCCATCCCATTATTTCTGAATTTTTCAAAAATATCTCTCATTTAGGGAGCAATACGTTCGCATCCGAGTTAAGTAAGGCAATTCTTGCCCTTTTACTCGCTGCCAACCCCCGCTATCTTCTCCAAAATACAAATGGGAAAAGCTGCCTTCAGTATTTTGATGATTTCCTGACTTTCTTGCGCAGTTCCATGCGCACAGATGAGTATCAAAAGTTGATTGCCTATCCTCCCGAAGAGAGCGATAAAATCTCTCGAATGCTCTTGTTTTTGGCACATGTGCTCTCTAGAAGTTTCTTTGAGCGGATCGGAGGGGTAAAACAGGAGTCGATTGGATTGATTCACAGGACTATGCGGCGCGGCGAAGAAATCAAACAGAGTAAAAATAAACGGCAAATCAAAGGGGATACTGTCTGGAATCAATTTCAGATCGACGATGAAAAGTTGAGAACACTCCTTGCCAAATTTCCAAACGGCCCGCTTTTTAAAATCCTCGATATCGTTAGATCAGAGGAAGAGGGGGTCATTCCCTTTGATCCGATCGGACAGTCAAATCTTCCTTCCCGCAACTATGAAATCCAGGTGAAGGAGAAAAGAATCGACGTGCTCCGCCTCCCATCGCCTACTCGTCAGTCGTTGATCAATAAAGTGGAAATCTTGGATGAGTTTCGAGGGTATCTCCGCTCAATTGGTGCGGAAAAACCCATCCGAAAGCTCTTGATGATCAATTTGCAAGACCGAACTTCCTGGAGAGAATACTCCCGGAGCCAGTCTCTTGAGATGCTCCAAATGAATGCCGAATTCAGCTCGCAATTTTTCGTTCTAACGCTTCCTAAAGAGACGGACTTTTACTATCAGACAAACGAGTATCTCAACCTCAACCAAGCAGAAGAGTTTTTGGCTGCATTCAAAGCGCAGCTAGAAAAACCCGAAGAGTGTGGATTTTTCCTTCCTCCCGTATGGAAACAGGCAGATTTCAATCGTTTTTGCAGCGCGCTTCTCCCTTTAGTTCATGAGCATTTTTTCCATGGGAAAAATACTTTGCCTCGCCGCAACCGGGAAGACTTCATCGAAATTTTTTATCAGTTTCTCATCTTGAAATGCATTGATCTCATTGAGCCGAATACCCTCTGTTTTAGCTCTAAAGATGCAGTCGATACTGCAGCGGGAGAGCTTGGAACTTTCTATGGCTTCGTCAAACTGATCGTCTCTGATTTTACCAAAAAAGAGGAACAAGATTTCCTCCGCTGGCTCCTCTATAGCCCCGCTCTCTTTGTCCGAGAAAGGGCGATCGATCCTGAGTGTTTCAACCGGACGATTTCAGCGCTCGAGCGGATCGACGGCGAAATGGCCGAACGAGGCAAGGCTATCTTAAAAGCCTTTGGCGCTCTCTACCATTCCCAGACATTCAAGACGTTGGGCATTCGGCATCTTTGATGAGGAAAGGGGGGCTTTGGATTAGGGACCTTCAGAGATTGACTTAAGAAAAGAAGTGCTCCAGTCAATAATTCATGCTGGCAATTTATTATTCGTAAGAAAGGATAAAACAAAAAATACAAATGCTTGCCGCTGCTAACGAAGCCACCCACCGATGCCTGCCAATATCAAAAATATCCCGCATGATGCCAACCATTTTTTTCTCCGATTGTTCGATTTCCAGGATTTTTCGAATTTTTCCGCGCATATCATTATGCCCCATCCCATAATAGGGGCCGCAAGTAAGACTCCAAAAAATCTTATGGTAAAAACTTTCAGCTCGTGGTTCATAAAGAGCAAATCCATGATATCATCCTAATTTTTCTCACTAAGCTATCAGCGACATTAGCTTTTGCTCAAGATTTTTTTTAGTTTAATGGCCCTGTTATTTATGTCGCTTTTTACAAAGATGTGCGAGTTTCTGAAGCGGAAAATCAGATCAGCTTGAGCGGATCGAAGGAAAGGGGCTTTGAGGCAAAGCCCCCGGTTTACTAAATGAGCATTCCTTTTTTGATTAACTTGGAGTCGTTTTTCGCAAAGAGAACATCCATTTCGTTTAATTCTCCGGTTGGAAGATAGTGGCACTCCAAGATATCCAACATCGAGTAGCCAAGATTTGCCATCTGTTCCATAAGCTCATGGATCAAGGGGGCTTTTTTATTGTATTCGAGGATTTTGGTCTCTAAAATCACCACTTCAGCGTGAGTGATGATTTGCGGACTTCCTTGAATGATGAGTTTTTCCGCTCCTTGGACATCGATTTTTACCAAATTCGGCCAAGCGATATTATTTTTCTCGACAACCGAGGCAAGCGTTGTCATTTGGAGCTGTTTTTCATTGCACCTTGTTCCTTGATAGTAGGCTGTTTGTTCGCAAAAAACACTGTCGCCTGTGGATCCGTTTGCATAGAAGGTTGCGGTCTTATCCGCATCGCCAAGGAGCGCAAAAAAATAAGGAAAAGACTGCGCGCGCAGAAAAACTCGGTTATTTTCGTTTGCCTCAAATAAAAAAAACTGAGATTTTGGAAATACTTCTTTTATTTTTGCACTCCAGAATCCCCGATGAGCGCCGATATCGTAAATGATTGCGGGCTCGAATCCTTTTTTCTTTAAAAAACTCAATCGGTCAAAATGAAGATCTTTCATAAAATTTTGGTGCATAATTTATATCCTTTTTTTAAATTTTTACAGACAAGTTTATTATTCGATAGATTCTAATTTGCTCTTCATTGCAGAGCTTGAGCAAATCCAAGGTTGTGGCCAATTGTGGTATATACCATAATTGGCCAGGTCCAAGTCTAAGACTGTGGCCAATTGTGATATATCAGCCAATTTAGATTTTACTCAAGGATTTTGAACGGGCAGCTCAGCGCAATAGATGAGAAGAATGAACCGAGAAATTGTAAATAGTATATTCAGTCACTAAATTCGCCAATGGCTTAGGTAGAAACGAAACTAAAAAAATCGGCATTTGGAAAAGAGCCTATTCCTGGTTCAATTCCAACTCGCTTTCGGCAATGAGCCCTTCGTTATAAAGCTTGAGGGAATCGTTCAGGCCTTGGACGTGCCGCATGAGGGCGGCAAAATCTCTTTTAAAGGCATTGCTTTCCATGATTTTTGAGCGTTCCTCGCTGCCTGCTCGCTCAATCAGCTCGGTCAATCTTCCAACTGATGTGGTCATGGTATCGATTTCCCCTTCAAAGTAGGTGCGGAATTCTTGAGGAGTGTCGAGGGCTTTTAAGAAATTGGCTTTCCGGGTGCGGCCCTTCTGCCATTGTTTATTGTATTGAAAGAGGATGCCGTAATGATTCATATCATTCATCAATGTATCCCCTTTGCTTAAAAGGGAATTGAGTCGGAGATAAAAGTCGTCGCCTACAAGGAGTCGTCCCATCGTTCCAGAGCCGCTTGCGATATCGCGGGAAATTTGGTTGATATTTCGAAGGGCATCTGCTCCATCTGCATTGAAAGAATCCGTGGCTAGATTCAAATTTTCAGCAAGGGCTGCGGCTTTGTGTAGAAGCTGATCATCGTTTAGGCCCGAGTAGACAAGTCTCAAATTGTCATTTAAAAGATCGATCGATGTCCGTGTGTTGGGAACGATATTTTCTGCTCTTGCAGAAGCGAGAATTGCTTCCACTTGAGTCATGGCTCCATGGAACGATTGAAGAGCATTGCTTAAATGGAGCTGATTTGCATTGAACCACAGGTCAAAGTGATTGACGGCCCCTTCTAATCTGCTTGCTACTTTTGTGACTTGATTGAATGTATTTTCAAGCGGATCGACAGAATTTGCAATCATAACTTGGGTAGTAACCAGCTGGGCTGGCTTTTCGGGGGAGGCCATTTTGGGAAGGATCGCAATTGATTTTTCTCCCATGAGGCCTGTTGTTCGAACAGCCACTTCATCATTGCTGTAAACATCCACACTTGAGTCTAGTTTGAGAGTCAGTTGATAGATATAAACTTTACCTGTTTCTTCGGATGGCTCATCTCTTGCTTTTGCCACCTCCGCGATATGGACGACTTCTCCTACAGGTCTGCCGGCAAATGTGACTCGTGTCCCCACCGTAATTCCAGATACGTTGGCAAACCGAACCTGGAGGGTCTTTTTCCCATCGCCGATTGTGGGCTCGAGAAAGAGAATCATGGCGACCATGATCGTGATGGCCATTGTCACAAAAAGTCCAATGAGGATATTTTTCATCTGGTCAGTCATCAAGAGTCCTTTCTTAGTTTATAACAACCGCTTTCTCTCAGAAAATTAATGATGGGGTCGTCGATTTGCATAAATGTTTTTGGATCGGCAATATGGACAATTTTTCCATCCTGATGGAGCGCAAGCCGATCTGCGATGAAAAGAGCTGAGTTGATGTCGTGAGTGACTACGATGCTCGTTCCTTTTAAGTCCTGTTGCGTCTTGACGATCAGTTCATTGATCTGCTGGGCCGTGATCGGATCTAGGCCTGTAGTCGGCTCATCGTAGAGAAGGATGGAGGGGTGGTAGATATTCATCCGAGCAAGCCCTGCCCGTTTGCGCATTCCGCCAGATAGATCAGAGGGCATCTTTTTTTCAGATCCCCCCAGTCCCACTCGGCTTAAGGCTTCTTTCACTTTTTTTTCAATCACTTCCAGAGGATAGGGCTCTCCCGTCAAAGGATCTCCATGCTGCTTCAGATAGAAACCGGTATTTTCTTCAAGGTTCATAGAATCAAAAAGTGCAGACCCCTGAAAGAGCATTCCCATATTTTTGACAACGTCATAGATCTGATTTTTCTTCAGATCGGTGATCATGACGCCATCGACTTCGATCGACCCGCAATCGGGCTTTTCGATCCCGATGATATGTCTTAAAAGGACGCTCTTGCCAACGCCCGATCTTCCCAGAATGACTAAAATTTCGCCTTGGTTGACATCGAGATCAAGCCCCTTGAGGACATCGATCTTTCCATACCGCTTCCAAAGATTGCGAATCCGGATCATTAAATTCCCTTCATCCAATCGTATTTGAGCTCTTGGTGGATCATATTGAGCGCCATAGTAAGTAAAAAATCAGAGATAAGGATCAATACGTAGCTTGTGACTACGCTCTGCGTCGTGGCTTTGCCCACACCTGCAGCGCCGCCCGAGGTTTTCATCCCCTTATAGCAACAGACAGTGACTAAAAGAACTCCAAAAATAAATGCCTTGATGCAACCGGTTGCTACATCAAACAAAGTGAGGTGGGCCTGCATCGGATCAAAATAGGTAGCAGGGGACAAATGAAAAAAATAAACGGCAATCAAATAGCCGCCAAAAATCCCCATCACAATGCTAAATAAAGTGAGGAGCGGAATCATAAAAATCCCTGCAATGAAGCGAGGGGCGACAAGATAGGCATTGGGATTGATCGCCATCGACTTGAGCGCATCGATCTGCTCGGTCACTTTCATAGTACCCAGCTCTGCGCACATCGACGAGCCAACTCTTCCCGTAACCATAAGCGCTGTAAGAATGGGTCCGAGCTCTGTCAGCATCGCCTTCCCAACCAAAACGCCCGTCACGCCCGAAAGTCCCTTTTCGCCCAGCTGATAGAAAGATTGCGCAGCCAGCACAAACCCAGTCGTGAAGCCAGTGATCGCAACCACAGAAAGCGACATCACTCCAATATGAAAGAGCTGCTCTCGGATCAAAACCCAGCCAGGCGGCTGCTTGAATGCGGCTCCAAAAACATCAAGAACGAGCGAGACATAATCGCCCACCATTTCTAAAAGACGCGATGAATGCTTTCTGACAAGGACGAACATAGAGAGACCCTCTTTTCCCAAAGTCCATTGTAGAAAAAGAGAGGATTCTAATCAAAGCTTCATCACAGAAATAGAGCTTCGCCCCATGTCCCATCAAAGGACTTGCGTCCTCTGCACTCCTCTATTTTTAAAATAAAAAAGGATTCCAAAAGACTCTTCAGTCCTTTGATGGGGTGTGGGGCAAAGCCCCGCTCTTAGCCCGCTGTGGCTGCGCGCTTCAGAGAGTCGAGAACTTTTTCAAGAAGGTTTAAAATTTCCTGCTTGCTTCCCGATTCGGATTGCCCTTTCGATGTCTTGGCATTGTATTCTGCCAAAACAAGGCTTGCAAGTGCGTCCGC
>JAZKAZ010000067.1:0-3996 GCA_040388845.1 Chlamydiota bacterium
ATCAGAAGAGAATCTTTTAAAAATTCTTTATTACGATTTTTTGGGAGCGCGAGGGCCTCCCTCGCCTCAGCAACTCTGCGGCTATCTCAGTGCTCCCCTCTGCGCTGAAAAGAAATAGGCTTGTTACAAACAAAAACTCACATACCGCATTTATTTTATATTTTCCTATCCTGAATATCCTGTCATTTGTTGATGCCAACACAGCCTTTGAAAAATGGCTTAAAGTCTCAGAAAGGATCTGGCGCTTAAGCCAAATGCAAGTATAAGCGGACTCCAAAGAGCGATATAGGCCGGAAGCACCTGATTTTCGCTGAGAATGAGCATTCCCTCGAGAATTGTTTTAAGTCCGAGAAGCGCAAAAAGAGAAAGGGCCGTAATCAAAAAAACGGGATGGTTTCTGGAAAAACGGATGCACAACGGGCTGATGGAAAAAATCACGAGCAAAGACAAGAGGGGCATCGCAAGCTTATAGTGAAGATACGAAAAAATGACGTTTCTATTGGAGCTAGAGATAAAAGCCTGTTTGAAGAGGTTGGAGATCGAGCGATTTGCCGGGGGAGTCATTTTATGGAAAATGGCCTGATCATTCCATTGGATTTCAGGCATCTGTCGGGTGTCGAAGCTTTCTGATTTTTCAAACTGGAGGCTCTGGTTACGAGTCAAATGATCGACAAAGCGCCCCTCGAGAGGTTTTGATTCAACTTTCAAGTACTTCATGTGCCACACATCGCTCTCTGACCGAATCCAAAAGACGTCGAAGAGCTCTTTTTTGCTCGCCTCAAAGCGTTGATAAACCAGCTCGGATTCGTCGATGAGGGAAAGGGAATAAACGCGCTTTATTTTCTTTTTTTTCTTTGCACAGTTTTCTCGAAACGTCTCTTGAGAGCTCTGAAGGTGAGGCGCAAGCCACTGACTATTGATGTAGCAGAGGGTGGCTAAAAAGGCAGCAAAGAGAAAAAAAGGAGAGAGAAGTCTTTTTTTTGAAAGCCCTCCCATGTAAAGGGCGGTCAGTTCCCCATGGCAATTGAGATCGAAGAGAACTCTCGTAGAGGCTAAAAGAAAGGTCAAAGGAAGGAAAAGGTCCAAATACATAGTAAATTGGCCTAAATAGTAGGAAATGAGATCAAAAACATTCCCTTTGGACAAAAATCTGATCCCATTGATTGAAAGATCCACAACTGTATAAATCAGAAATAAAGAAAGAAGGAAAAACAAAAAAGTGAGAATCAGCCGCTTTGCCAAATAACGGTGCCAAATTTTCATGAACAGCCTTTTGAAATGCGCCGCAAACGAAGGGAGCTTGCCACCCAAATAAGAGGATGCGGAAGAAGAAAGGTGAGGAGCGCCAAAAGGAGATATTTTTTGAGCTCCTTTCCGAGCAGATAGGTCAGTAAAATCGCTAATGCGAGAACGATTGCGCACAGCAGCCCTTTTTTTGAAGGGTTTCTGCCCGTTGTGATCCCGAAGGCGCAGCCAAGTAGAGTGAAGCTGAAAACAGCCAGAGAAAGAGAGAGGCGTCTAAAGATTTCAACACGAGCAGCCCCTCCTTTTCCCTGTCCGTCTTCGATGGCTGCGCGGAGCATCCGAAGATTCAATGAACTTACCTCGAGGTTGGGGCGGTTCTTTTTTAATGCGCTCGAAAGAGCTGGTGCATCTGTTAACATACAAGCTTGATTTTCAATCACGAGAGGATCGAAGATTTCCTCTTTTTCGGAATGGAGGTGAGAAATAATGGCAAGGTCATTGCCATGCAGTTCCTCTCCAAGCATTCTGAGTTCTTTGGCTGAAAAAAGGCTAAGGCGTTGATTGCTTTCATTGTAGGCGATGAGATTGACGTTTTTAGCGATTTTTCCGTCCTCTTCGACATCGATTTTAAGATACGCATTTTTCAATTTTACGAGCTGCTGTCTTTGAAGGAGTAGAAGGGGATTTTGAGAGGTTTCTCGGTAGAGAAGGGTTTTTGATGCTCTCTTGCAATAAGGGGCGATTTCAGAGCTGATGGAAAAATTGAGAACCGAAAGGAGGAGGGATGCAAACAGGAGAGGGGCTAAAATATTTTTTAGGCTGATTCCGGAGGCCCTGAGCGCCGTGAGTTCTCCTGTTTGGCTTAAGCGTTGGAAGAGAAGAAGGGAGGCAATGAGCGCAGAAATAGGAATTGCCATCGGCAAAATGAAGGGGAATTGGTAAACTAGAAAGAGTCCAGTTTTTGTCCAGTCTCCGCTGAGCGCCATAAAACGGGCGATCTCTTTTATTCTTAAGACCAGGAGCACAGAGATAAAGCTTGCGACGGATAGAAGAAAAATTTGGATGTAGTTTCGAAGAGCCTCGCGCCATAAAATAGGTAACATGTCTTTCAGTTTAACCCATCTCGTCTCGTGCGTACAACAATTTCTCAAATGTCATTGGGATGGCAAAAGCCCACTCCTTCTTGGATATTCCGGAGGCCCAGATTCAAAAGCTCTTCTCTACGCGCTTTTGGAATGCGGTGTAAAGGAGCTTCATTTGGCGCACATCGATCATGGATGGCGAGGCGAGAGTGGAGATGAGGCGAGAGCTTTGAGTGAGGAGGCAGATGTTCTTGGATGCACATTTCATCTTGCTTGCCTGCAGCGCTCCTTAAAAGGAAATCAAGAGAGCCAAGCCCGCGAAGCGAGGCTCTCTTTTTTCCATAGTCTCTTTTTAAAAATTCCTTTCCAAGCCTTGCTTCTTGCCCATCAAGGAGATGACCTGGCAGAGACGGTTTTAAAAAGAGTGTTGGAGGGGGCTCATCTTCCAGTTCTCTCTGGGATGGAGCCTGTATCTAAATGGGAAGGAATGCCGCTTTGGCGCCCTATGCTCTCTTTAAGACGGGAAGAGATCCTCAATTTTCTGCAGCAGACAAATCTCAAGCCGCTCATCGATCCCACCAATTTTGATCCAAGTTATCTTAGAGCCCGTATGAGGCTCGAGATCCTTCCTTATCTCAATCGAACATTTGGCAAAGAGGTGCAGACAAATCTAGTTCTTCTCTCACAAAGATCTGCCGAGTTGAAAGCGTATTTGGACCGAAAAATAGATGCAAAAATTGAAAGAGGTCCATGGGGTCTTTTTGTCGAAATGAGCGGGATGGAGCGGATCGAGCAGAGACATTTGATCCAAAAAATTGCGCACGAGGAATCCTTTTCATGGCAAAGAGCGATTTTAGAGTCTGTTTTAGACTGGATCGGAGAAAAGGCTGCCAATAAACGGCTCAAGGTGCAATCAAGGGAAATTTTCATAGATCGAGGGATTCTTTTTATCCTCGCTAAAAAAGCTCCTCTCTTTGAAGGGCCTCTAGAACTGACAGTGGGTAAGTTTAACAGCGGAGATTGGATCGTTGAAGTGAAGCCCTGCGATGAACCGGGTCTATTCCAGTGCAATTGGAAAAATGTTTGGACGGGGCATTTTAGTTTTAAACTCCCCAAAGATGCCTACATTCTTCAGTTGGGATCTCCTGGCTTGAGGTGCCGGAAAACCTGGAATGAAAGAGGCGTGCCCGCTTTTTTGAGGTCCCAAATCCCTTTTGTTGCCAAAAAGGGAGAGGTTGTGAAAGAATTTCTTTCTGGAAAGAGCTGTGGCCTTGAAAGTCTGGGGATGGAAGTTTTTATTTCTTTTGCTTCAAGGGACTCCGGGTTAGTTTTCTAAGAATTGAACCTGATGGGGCAGAGACAATTTAATTTTTATTTGCTATGAGGACTTTTCTGGGGCGGAACTAAAAGGTTCTCCCTTTACTTTTTAGGGGAAACGTGGTTTAATTGACCCGTTTCAACTATAATATAACCTATACAAAACAAGGCGTTTATGGCCAAAATGAGACCAGATTCAAAAAAGAGCTTCCCCGGGGGATTTCTTATTTTTCTCCTAGCTGCTATCTTGATCATTATCGGAGTTCAAACATTTTCCTCAGATCGCGCAGGAAGAGTCTCTTTTAGCCATCAGGCGGAACACCTTACAAACTTAAATCTCACCGTTCCTGAA
>JAZKAZ010000067.1:4006-6649 GCA_040388845.1 Chlamydiota bacterium
AATTAAATTCCTGAATAGTTTGGGAGTTAGTATAGTTGCCCAAAATGAAAACCTCGTCACATTCAGCGGGCAATTTCGGGATCAGCTGCCCGAGGAGAGCACAGAGAGATACCGCTATCTGGAATTTTTGAATCGCAACCATGAGTTGCGAGCGGATACGATTCGGTTGGGAGCAGAGCTCGATCTTCTGCAAAAAAATGTTCTGGACGCCTCTGATCTCTATTTGCACTTGAGTGGGCAGACGATTCCCCGTTTGGGATATACCGTCATCGGAACTCTTTATGATACCCCCGATCGCGATAGCGCAATTGTCATCAAAACTCTCTCCGATCGACCTGTTGTAAGTCTTCCCTTTGTCCAAAAAAGTTTAGAACTTGCCCAGCAAACGCAAGTCCTAGAAAGCATCGATGTCGCAGGAAAAGAGATTCATAATTTAGTGGCGCTCCTTCGATCGCAGCTCCTTGGAATTGGGAGTGAATCGATCAAACTTGAATTGAAAACATTGGACAGCCAGCTGTCAGCTTCTGCCGATCAATCTCCTGAACAGCAATTGCGCACCTTCCGCAACGCCATGAATCAGTTGACTGCATTGATTGGAGATCTAGGGAGGGAAGTAGATGGAGTCCGCCTTGGGGCTCTTCGCAGCGTGCGCGGATATGTCGAGGAGTTGCAGCAATACGCTCAAGTTTCGCATGAGTTGGAAAAGAATGAGTCTCTCCTGGATAAATCGCGCCAAAAAGTGGCCTCCGTGATTTGGTATTTTAATAATCAGGAACTATCGACCCGCGCGCTCGAAAAGCAAGACCCAGAAGTCTTCGGCCATTGGTTTGCTCAGGCAAAGCAGGAATGGGAGAATTTTGGCTCTAATAAAGCTCTTGCCTACCGCGCTCCTGATCAGCCTCGCAACACAGTTCTTGAAAAAACATTTAAAAGTCAGGAACCCTCTCCAAATTACTTCGGATATCTTTTGACGATTCTTCCGGTCGTATTAGTCATTGTTTTCCTCTATTTTATCTTCTCCCGCCAAATGAAAGGAGTAGGATCGTCTGCGATGAATTTTGGCAAATCGCCTGCCAGATTGATGACAAAAGAGTCGAATAAAGTGACATTCAAAGACGTTGCAGGTGCAGACGAGGCAAAAGAGGAACTCAGTGAAATCGTCGACTTTCTAAAAGATCCTCAAAAATTCACAGCGTTGGGCGCTCGCATCCCCAAAGGCGTTTTATTGGTCGGCCCTCCAGGAACTGGAAAAACTTTGATTGCCAAAGCTGTCGCAGGGGAAGCGGATCGGCCCTTCTTTTCGATTTCCGGATCAGATTTTGTGGAGATGTTCGTAGGCGTAGGCGCAAGCCGTATCCGCGATATGTTTGACCAGGCGAAAAAAGCAGCCCCTTGCATCATCTTCATGGATGAGATCGACGCAGTGGGACGCCATCGCGGCGCAGGAATCGGCGGCGGACATGATGAGCGGGAACAGACTTTGAACCAGCTCCTTGTTGAAATGGATGGATTCGATACAAAAGAAGGTGTCATTTTGATGGCTGCTACCAACCGGCCAGATATCCTCGATCGAGCGCTCCTCCGCCCAGGCAGATTTGACAGACGCGTCGTCCTCGATTTACCCGATATTAAAGGCCGCTTTGAAATTCTGAAGGTCCATGCGAGAAAAATTAAAATCGACCCCTCTGTCGATCTCTACGACATTGCTCGCAGCACTCCCGGATCATCTGGCGCCGATCTAGAAAATGTTCTCAATGAGGCAGCCTTGCTTGCTGCGAGAAAAGGGCGCTCGGCAGTCACCTCCATTGAGGTAAAAGAGGCATGCGATAAGGTCCGCTACGGAAAAGAGCGCAGAAGCCTAGAGATGGATCAAAAAGAAAAACTCACAACCGCCTACCATGAATCGGGCCATGCGATTGCAAGTCTTGTAGTAAAACATAGCGACCCTGTGGAAAAAGTGACGATCATTCCTCGTGGATTTTCTCTCGGGGCCACCCACTTTATGCCTACGAAAAACCGGCTCAGCTATTGGAAAAAAGAAGTGCTCGATCAGCTCGTCATCCTGATGGGTGGAAGAGCTGCCGAAGAGATCTTTGTCAAAGATATGTCGTCTGGCGCGCAGCACGACATCATGCAGGCAACTAAAATGGCCCGCAGCATGGTGTGCGAGTGGGGGATGTCCGACTCCCTCGGGACTGTTTCCTATGATGAAAGAACCGAATCGGGACAATATCTCGGAATGGCAAATTACCATGAGAAAAATTATTCCGACGAAACAGCCAAACAAATTGATAAAGAAGTGCGCGGACTCATCGATGAGGCGCATAAACGAGTGCTTGGGCTCCTCGAGACGAATCGAGATAAAGTGCAGCTGATGACCGATATGCTCATGGAATTTGAAACGTTAGATGCCGTCGATATCAAAGAAATCATGGATGGAAGCTGGGATGCGCTAAAGAAAAGAGGGCGTATGAAGCTCGCAGACGATCTGCAGATGAAAAACCCACCGCCACCGCCGCCAGTCCCTGCCAAACAGCCCGTTCGTCCCATTCCAAGCACCGATGCCCCTGGCATCCAGCCTGGTTTGAATTAATATTGCGGAAGCTCTCTGATCTAAGCTCGGTTTAAAAGCGGGCTTTGCCC
>JAZKAZ010000068.1:0-3007 GCA_040388845.1 Chlamydiota bacterium
TTTAACTTTCAAAGTATTCTTGAATTCTTATCGTTTCGCAATTGTTCAACATATTTTTATGCAAATAATTATTTTATTCTATTTTTTGACCATCTATACAACTGCATTTGCATATGAGTTATAATTGGGAATAAAAACATTGTTAAATAATGAAAAAGAGAAATTAGATCTCGAAGCGATTTTGAAAAATTTTCGCTTTCACGAAACCTATGATGTCGATGCCGATTTAAAAGCGCTCTCTACCATCACCTCAGAGGTCAAAGCGATCACCAATCAAGCAGTCATTCTGCATGGAGAGCGGATCAAAAAAGCGCAAGATATTTTAAAAAAATATCAAGATGGGGCGTTCACTGCGTGGCTCTACTCGACTTACGGCAATCGCCAAACACCGTATAATTTTTTACAATATTATGAATTTCACACGATCTTGCCTCAATCTCTGCACAATAAGCTCGATCAGATGCCGAGACAGGCAGTCTACAGCTTGGCCTCTCGCAGCGGACCCATCGATAAAAAAGAAATGATCGTAAAAAATTATTCAGGTCAACCAAAACAGGAGCTGCTCAGCCTCATCCGCTTGGAATTTCCGTTGCCAGAAGACGACAAAAGACTTCCCGACTTTGCAGCGCATGCCATCAGTTTTCTGAAAAGAGCGCGCGAAATGCTCAAAAACCCTTTGAGCAATCCTGATGGATCAGAAAAACAGCAGATCCGAAATCTTCTGGCCCAACTGCAAGGGCTTGTTGAAAAGTGAAATCAACGCGCCAGGAAGAGTACGAAAGCCCCTTCTCGGCGCGCTATGCAAGCAAAGAAATCTCCTTTCTTTTTTCTGCTCAATATAAAATCAGCACCTTTCGAAAGCTTTGGCTCTCTCTTGCAAAAGCCCAAAAAAAACTTGGGCTCCCCATCCATGAGCGCCAACTTGCTCAAATGAGCGCCTGTGTAGATTCAATCGATTTCGAGTTGGCAGACAAATACGAAAAGCAGTTTCGCCACGATGTCATGGCCCATATCCATGCATTCGGAGATCAGTGCCCCGAGGCCAAATCGATCATTCACTTGGGAGCCACTTCCAGCTTTGTTACGGATAATGGAGATCTGATTCAGCTCAAAGAAGCGCTTCGCCTTCTTTTCCACAAACTCATTTATGTTCTTCGCTCCCTCTCTTGCCTGGCAGAAAGGGAAGCTGCAACTGCCTGTCTCAGCTATACCCACTTCCAAAGCGCTCAACCCACCACGATGGGCAAAAGGGTCTGTCTTTGGCTTCAAGACTATTTTCTAGACGCCCTTGAATGGGAGAAGCTCATCGATTCTCTTCCCTTTCTAGGGGCCAAGGGAGCAACCGGCACGCAAGCCTCTTTTCTTGCGCTCTTTGAAGGACATAGCGAGAAAGTGCTTGAATTGGAAAAACTCATCGCCTCCGATTTTGGCTTTAAAAAAGTACTTCCGATCGCAGGGCAAACCTATACCCGAAAATTCGATCTAAATATCCTGAACGCGCTCGAATCGTTTGCCGCAAGCGCCCATAAAATGGCAACCGATATCCGCTTGCTTGCGCATGACGGGGAGCTCTTTGAATCCAGCAGCTCCTCCCAAGTGGGGTCCTCTGCCATGCCCTATAAACGAAATCCCATCTATTCCGAGCGGATCTGCGGCCTTTCTCGATTTGTGATGTCGCTTGCCCAAAACCCGGCCTACACTGCAGCTACCCAATGGCTCGAAAGAACTCTCGACGACTCCTCAAACCGCAGACTTTCTATTCCTGAGGCTTTTCTCGGCACAGATGCGATCCTGAATCTACTTGTCCATCTCATATCTCATCTCAGAGTGGACCGAGAAATGACAGCAAGGCGCCTCGAAGAGCAGCTCCCCCTTCTCACTATGGAAAATATCCTTATGCTCGCTGTAAAAAAAGGAGGGGACCGGCAAGCGTTGCACGAGACCTTGCGGCAGCTTCATTTGAACGCCCAAAAACAGAAAAATCCAGGGAAATTTCTTCTCTCGGAAATTCAAAAAGAATTTCATCTCTCCTCTGAAGAAATCAAATCGTTTCTCGACCCGTCAAAGTTAATTGGAAGAGCTCCAGAGCAAGTAGCAAGCTTTCTCAAAAATGAAATATTTCCTTTCTTGTCGCACCATTCCCACGTCTCCATTTCCATCCCTCCTGTTGAAATCTGATCTGTAGTTGAGTATACTCTCTTGCATCACCAGAGGTGCCTCAATGGAGGCTGAAAGATTGCTTTAAACAAGCGATCAACTCTTAATACCAAGCATCATAAATAATCTTCATTTGGACCGCGCCAAAACCCCTAGAATCGGCGATCCAAATGAAGATTATTTATGATGCTTGGTATAACACTTGATCCAGGTCATACTGGCGTAAGGAGAGTGAATATGAGTCCGTTTTCCCGGGACCGGCTGGCAGGTTTAATCGGCAACGTCCTAGAACATTATGACCACGCCCTTTTTGCCCTTTTAGCCCCCTTCATCGCCCCTCTTTTTTTTCAGAATCAAGATCCGCTAACCGCCCTGATTTTAACATATGGGATTCTCCCTCTTGGATTATTAACAAAACCTCTTGGTTCCCTGTTCTTTGGGTGGATCGGGGACCGCATTGGGCGAAGAGAGGCCCTTTTTTATTCCTTATTTGGGATGGCCATGGTCACAGTGGGGATGGGATCGCTCCCTCTGTATGCCCAAGCAGGGATCTGGGCGCCCGTTTTACTTTCCTTAGGGAAAATGCTGCAAAGTTTTTTTGCAGCAGGCGAATCGACAGGAGGGGCAATCTTTGTCCTTGAACAAACGCCTCTATCAAAAAGAACTCTCCTCAGCAGTTTTTACGGGGCCTCCACAATGATCGGTATTTTGATTGCATCAGGATGGGTCGCTTTGCTTGGCTCGCAGGGAAGTCTTGAAAAGGGATGGCGTTTTCTCTTTTGGGCAGGAGGTCTAACTGCCTTTATAGGCGCCTTTTTGCGCTTGGGCCCAAAAGAGAAAGTTGCAGCTT
>JAZKAZ010000069.1:0-6751 GCA_040388845.1 Chlamydiota bacterium
AAAACGATCTAAGTAACAGTCATTCTTAAGAGATCTGCACAAAAAATCATATCATTCTTACTTTGTGGCATTTACATCTGTGATGATATTTTTTTATTCAGCCTTGGCTAGTGTTGCAAAATAGTCTTCTTTGTTCGATAATGGGAACGCGAATATTAAAGATTTGAATTTGGAGCTTCGGCTGTGAAGTATTTTTTAATTGCGACAGTGGTTCTTTTCACTGTAATCGGCCTCACCGGATGGTTCAAGCGGGAGTCAAAGCCTATCCGAGATCTGGGCACAGTGGAAGAAATCCCTCTTACCCCTCCGATTGCCGTCTCCATTCCTCCTGCTCAAAATAATTCACCGCCTCGGCCTGATCCAGTGATCGCAAAGCCTGTAAAAATAGAAAAACCCGTATCTGCTCCCGTCCTGCCTCCTACCCCAAATCTCCCCGCCGCTGTCACTCTACCAAATGTGGATCGGATCTATCAATTATTTGCGCTCGATTCCTCTAAACTACCCATTGTCGAGACTGTCTCTTACACAAGCCGGGTGCCTTGGTTGAAGGGGCGTCCTGCTTGGATTGCCGATTATGCCTCTCATTATGCGACTTCGCGCCATTTCATTGCCCGTAGCCTCAATAAAAAGCTTGATTATCTCACGCAGAAAGTCTCTCCAGGAGATCGCTTCAATGTCTTTAAGAGTGAGAAAAAGATCAATTTTCACTTGCTGATCGATTTATCTCGCTCGCTTCTTTGGTTTTATTACATCGATCTCGATACCAATGAACGGGTTCTTTTGAAAACCTATCAAGTGGGGATCGGAAGACAAGATCCTCGGAAATCCTCCGGTTATTTGACTCCTATTGGGAAATATTCGCTCGGTGAAAAAATTGCTATTTATAAGCCTGGTGCGATGAGCTTTTTCCAAGAGCAGAAAACGGAGATGATTCGCGTTTTTGGAACCCGCTGGATTCCTTTTGACAAAGAGCTGGAAAACTGTTCTGAGCCGTCTAAGGGATTCGGATTGCATGGAGTTCCTTGGATGTCTGATCCATCCACCGGAGAGCTTGTAGAGGATCGGAGCCGCCTTGGGAAATATGATAGCGATGGCTGCATTCGCCTCGCTCAAGAAGATATAGAAGAAATTTTTTCGATTGTGATTACAAAACCTACCACAGTTGAACTGGTCAAAGATTTTCGCGATGCCAAATTGCCCGGTCAGGAAATGATGAACTCTTTAAGGAGCCCCTAAATCCAAATGACGATCCTATCTCACGAAAAACAGATTTTTGAAGTGCAGGAGACGCTCCGTCAGATTAAAGAGCAAAATAAAAATAATCCTCTCTGGTCTCAAGATGAACTTGCCAAGATGGAAAAAAAGCTCGATCAGCTGAAAAGATCCGTCTATTCGCAGCTGAAACCTTGGGATCGGGTCGCTATCTGCCGCCATCCGAGCAGGCCACATGCTATCGATTATATTCAGAACATCTGCGAAGATTTCGTTGAGCTTTTTGGCGATAGGACGTTTCGAGATGACCGTGCGATTATTGCGGGGCTGGCTACCATCTCCGGTGAGAAATTTGTGATCATTGCCCAAGAAAAGGGAAAAGATACGGAAAGCCGCATTGATCGCAACTTTGGGATGTCCCATCCGGAAGGATACCGCAAAGCGATGCGGTGTATGCGCCTTGCTGCGAAATTCCATCTTCCTGTCATCACATTGATCGACACACCGGGCGCCTATCCAGGTCTCACTGCTGAAGAGCGGGGACAGGGCTGGGCCATTGCCCAAAATCTTTGGGAAATGGCTCGTCTTCCTACTCCTATTTTGGTCGTTTTAATTGGAGAGGGGTGTTCTGGAGGTGCGCTTGGCATTGGGGTTGGAGATGTCATCGGCATGCTGGAACATTCCTACTATTCAGTGATTTCACCGGAAGGATGTGCCTCCATTCTTTGGAAAGACCCAACTAAAAACGCTGTGGCCGCAGCCGCTCTTAAAATGCATGTGGAAGATCTTTTGGAAATCGGCATTGTCGACAAAAAAATCTCCGAGCCGCTTGGCGGCGCTCATCTCGATCCAAAAGCCGTTTACGCATCGGTGAAGAGCTTCATTAAAGAACAGTGGGAACTCTTAAAAACAACGCCAACTTCTGATCTTTTAGAAAATCGCTATCAAAAATTTCGGAAAATGGGCAAATTTGAATCACTTTCAGTAATAAAAACGACAGCGATTCATGAAACTACTTCTTCAAGCAGCTCTTCGCAATAGCCGCCATTTAACTCTTGCGATCCTCACCTTTGTCACCCTTCTCTTTTTGACAATTGCCAACCAGTGCGAGATGTTTTCTGTAGGGCTGATGGCCAATACGGGAGCAGATTTTTTCACTCTATTTAGCCCCGATACAAAAAAAGTAAAAGACAAGATCAGCCTCTCTGAGGTCACGCGGAGATGGAAGTCAATTGATCAAAATGGCGATGGGGTGATTTCGAAACAGGAAGCAGCCTCCCACATCGCGCGACGTAAAGATACCAATCCCTTAAGCTGGGTGATGCATAAGGTGGCCTCTTATTTTGATTTTGAGAAAAATTTCTCGATGCTGATTTCGATTTTGGTGGCAGTGGCGCTTTTTAAGGCAGTTACTCTTTTTGCCGCCCGGTATGTCACGCAGCTCCTCTCGATCCGCGTGACGCGGGACTTAAGGCAGCAATACTTTGAGCATATTCAATCGCTCCCATTGAGTTTTTATCAGGAACAAAATTTAGGCAGCCTTTCATCGCGTGCAGTCGGCGATGCGGGACAGATCGCCTCTTCGCTCAATTCGTGCCTCACCAATTATTTGCAAACCCCCTTCACCCTCGCATCCACTCTCTTTGCCTGCTTTTATCTCTCTTGGCAGCTCTCTCTCATCATCTTTTTGGGGCTCCCTCTCATTATTTTCCCCGTTGTCTTTTTGACGCGTCAAGTAAAGCGAATCACAAGACAGCTTCAAAGAAATCAGGAAACATTTAGTTCTGTTCTGCTCGATTTTCTTGCAGGCATTCAGACAGTTAAGATTTTTGCGATGGAGGCCTTTTCGCTTCGCAAATACAAAGAACAAAACGATCAAATGGCCATTCTCGAGAGCAAGAGCGCAAAATACGGCCTTTTGACCCGCCCTCTGCTCCATTTGATCGCAACTGCCTGTTTGGCAGTTGTAGTCCTTTTTGGCCTTTATTCTCTCCATATGACGGTGGGACAGCTGCTCATGTTTTGCGGCCTGCTCCATCTTTTTTATGAGCCAGTTAAAAAATTTGCCGAAGAAAATGCCAATATCCAGAAGGGGGTTGTCGCAGCAGAGAGGATGTTTGAAGTGCTTCACCTCAAGCCCCAGATTGCAGACCACGATGGAGCCATAGATCTTCAGGGATTTAAAAATCTGATCGAATTTGACCATGTTTGGTTTAAATACCGAGATGAGTGGGTCATTCGGGATGTAAGTTTTACCATTGAGAGAGGGCAAGTCGTCGCTTTGGTTGGAGCTACAGGTGCAGGCAAATCGACTCTCGTCCAGCTTTTGCCAAGGCTGTATGAAGTCCAAAAAGGGGAGATCCGGATCGATGGAATCCCGCTCAACGCCATCACGCAAAAATCGCTCCGCGAACAGATCTCCTTTGTCCCTCAAAAACCGTTTCTCTTTTTCGACACTGTCGCAGAAAATATCGCCTTTGGCAGAGAGTTTTCTAAAGAGGAAATTGAAGAAGCGGCCCGCAAGGCCTATGCGCATGAGTTCATCGCTGAGATGCCCAAACAATACGATACAATGCTTGCAGAGATGGGCAAGACGCTTTCCGGCGGCCAGCAGCAGCGTCTTGCGATTGCCCGCGCGCTCGTCAAGAAAGCCCCGATCCTGGTCATGGATGAGGCAACATCCTCGCTCGATGCGATCTCTGAAAATCGAATTAAAAAAGCCATGAGAGAATTGCATGGCGATGTGACGCAGATTTTGATTGCTCATAGACTCTCTACGATCGAGCATGCAGATAAGATCATCTTTTTTGATCGAGGGCGAAAACTCGGAGAGGGGACTCTCCATGAGCTTTTAGAGGAGTGTCTGCCCTTCCGAATTCTTTGGGAGACATATCACCGCTCTGAGGTGACGACGGCTTAGAGCCCATTGTTGATTGGGGGCGGATGTTGTCTATCACTCAAAAAAATCTGTTGACTTCGGCCTTTTAAATGCTTTATCAGCCTAGCTAGAATAAATTTATAGCTTGAACTTTCAACTTAGGGTCACGTAAAGAATGTCTGAAAATCCGATGAGCCCTTTCCATGCCGAGCTGCTTGATTTCATCAAGCGCGATGTGACGGACCGATCAAAAGAAGAGGGATTCGATCCCTCCATCGATGTTCCTCTCCAAAATCTTCAACTGAATTTGGAAAAAGCGTTATCTCCAAGCATGGATGATGAGTCGCTTTCTTTTTCTGAAATCATCGATAATTACCAGCATCTCTTTGGGGAAAGAGGTCCCATCCACATCGAAAAAATGTTGCTCGAGGCCTTTTCTCGAGAAGAGTTTGAGAAATTGGGGCTATTGCCCTATTTCCCTAAGATCTATCGGGGATTGCCTCGTCTCTATCGTCGAGATCATCCCGTCCAATCCCGGATCAAGAAAAATTTCACTCATTTGCCGACTCTGAAAGCTTTGACTGCAGAGCGGGCTCTTTTTAGTTTATATAGCCGCTTTGAAATGGATAGAGAATGCAAAATTTCTCTTTTTACCTGGGTGATCCCAGATGGATTAGGGGACTATATCGCAAGCCTTGAAACCGCTGCCCTTTTAAAGGAGCGGTTTCCCCACCTGAATATCCAACTGATCGCCCTTGTTTCTTCTCGGGCGGCCTCTCTTCCCTCCTCTGACCCTTTTCCCATTCACTCCATCCGCTATGAAGAAGAACCCCTACTCAGCCTGATCCCCACGTCCATTTTAGAGGAACTTAGATCGTCCGACCTGATTCTTCAAATCCCGACCTTCTATCCGTTCACTGAAGAATTGGTCCTCCACTTAAATCAAATGGAGACGCCCCATCCGATGCCTAAAATGGAATCCCTGGGCGAATATGGATTTCTCGAGTCGAACTGGTTTCACCCCAAGAGCGGAAATCGCTCCATGGGACTTCATTTTCTAGAGAAGGGCATTTTTACGCGCAAGGCAGTGTCCACAAGCTTTGCAGATGTAGAAAATGAACGGCTGCTGAACTGGATTTTTAAAACAAAATCTCCTGAAAAAGAGGAAATCGATCGCTACCTGAAAACACATCGATTCTATTTGGCTTATCTTTCCACTCCCATTGGCGGCGCAACCTACCTACATGCGCTTCTCAAATCTTTGGAGATGGATGAAAGGCCGGTCGATCTCTGCGTTCCTGACATGGGTTGGTTCGTGCAATATTTGGAAATACAAAATCGGGAGATGCGCCCTGTGTTAGAAGGGAATTTTTCGATTCAAACAATTGAAGTCTATTTCCAAGAACTATCTTACTCCATTTCGATCGGACCTATAGGAAAAACTCTCCGCATTCTTTGTCCTGGTTCCATCAGCAATGCCGATTTCCGCAGATTGATTTCTTTGAGCGGAGATTTTGTTGGAGTGAGAGGAAACCAATCTTTTTCTGAGGCGATCTCTGCCGGGAAAGCCTTTTTTTACGACGGGCGCGAGCATGCCCGTTACTTGATCAAAGATCTTCTTGCGCTCGCAGAAAACCGAATTGCTTCTCACCCCGGAACGCTTGCGTGCTTCCGCTCAATAGGAAAGGTGTTTCTCCACAATCTCCCCTCGCAAGGAGAGGACTGGGTAGATGAGACATTTTTTCAGGAAAAAGAGCCTTGGCCCGAACTGGCGATTCAAATTGGATCCAGTTTGCAAAATACCGATACGCTTGCAGGCTATAAAAAACTGAATCGAATCATTGCGCTTGAATATTCGTGCAGCAGTTTTCTGACCTCTTTCATCCAAAGAGCTCTCTGTCATAGGATGCACCCAGAATTGGAACGGATCGAAGCTGCGCAAATGGCCCTTTTCAGCACAAATGCAGAGACATTTACGCAAATGTTTCTCGAGATGAAAGAGGCAGTCCATCGGATTTTGAAATAAATTTTTTTCTTGCAATTTTAACGAAGAGAGAGCTATACCGTTCCGCCTATCAAATCAAGGAACTTTATGGTTTTTCCAGTAAATCGCCAATTTTTTTCTCCCAGTGCCAAATTCCGCCCGGGCTGCCCGTGTCAACACATCTCCTTTTATCAAACGGTGCAGTCTGTTAAAGATAGCCGCAGAAATCTTTCGCAACAGTTCACTACAATGCGTCTTGAGCATCGGTCAAAAACCGGCCGGCTGAAAAATGTATTGGATTTGAATCAGATTCACTCTGATTTGGCTTCAGATTCTCTGGGACTTCGTCATTCGGGATCATCCAATATTTTATTGAGTAAAGTTAGCTTCGATTGTTTGATTAGCGAGCCATCTCGCGAGGTGCGAAAATATCTCTCTTTCGATCTGAAGATTCCAGGAGTCAATACCGATGGAGAATCTGTTTTTTCCTATGAATTCATTGAGAAGGCGTATGGAGGAAAAAGAAATCTTTATCAGGCCATGCAATATTTTTATCATCAAGGCCGCAATTTGGCAAATCCACAAGATCTACAGCACGGTCATGATCCAGATTATAATCCCAATTCTTCAAATCACGATCAATACATTCGGCATACAGAGCAGTTGCTGGTCGCTTA
>JAZKAZ010000070.1:0-1443 GCA_040388845.1 Chlamydiota bacterium
CGATCCTGGCAATGATTTTTTTCCACTCGCGCGTAGAGGGTAATGTGCAGGGAATCTGTGGATTGGGGATTTCAGGTTCTTGTTTGATTTCTGGTTTGATTTCTGGCATCGCTTTGGGAGGAATCAAGGCAATTGGTTCGAGCGCCTTAATTTGAGGGGGCGGAGATATTTTGGGAATGGGATCTGAATGAATCTGCTCTTTGATTTTTAATACGGGATCCACTTTCAAGGGGACTTTTTTCGAGAGCGCTCGAAAATAGTTGGTGTCTTCTAAGCTTGCGAAAACCGTCTGCGGGGATTCTTCTTTTAATTGAGTTAAAAGATCTCGGATCAGAGTTAATGTGTCTGGAGCGTACGCGGGCATGGCGCTTCCCATTCAATGGCGTCGATTAACTTTTCTGCTTCTTCGAAAACTGAAACAAATCCTCTGCGGGCATACCCTTCGTAGACAAGAGTGCGGATCTGGAAAGGGCCTTGTGGAAAAAGATGCGAGAGAAACTTTTCAATGGATCTCTCTCCGAGATGCTCATTGAATTCATCTTTCCCCTCAATCAAAACCATCAGGACATTCTCGTCGCATCTCGCCTCGTAGATAAAAGGTTTTAGCTCTGAGAAAAAAAGACAGAGTTTGAGATGGAGGCGGGCATACAAGTTGAGAAATTGGGCCTGGATCTGATCCAAAGCTATCTTCTGCCCTCTTTTCCAAGCGGCCGTGAGAGACTTCATCTCCAAAATGGGATTTCTCATTTCTTCTAAAAGAGCCAAAATTTTGTGATCCTTGACACCCCCCGCTTGTAACAAGATCTCACAATAAAAGCAAAGCCTGTCCAAAAGGCCTCTCTTCTGAGAGGATGGGTTTTTTAAGGAAAAAAAAATGAACCTTTCTAAATCATTTGAAAGGCTCTCGATGTTTTTTGAAAAAGGTTGTTGATCTACAGAGTTTTGTAAGTCATGAAGGAGTTCAAAAGAACCTATGAGTTCTTTGAGGAGAAATTGAAGACTTAAAGAACGTGCCGCAGGCGGATCTAAATTCGCAGGAAAAGTGGGGCAAGGATGCAGAGTGCGCATAAATCCCTTATTCTGAAAAGAAGTATTAAGTTTTTTTTAGAAATTGGGCGGGAACTGCTCGTTCACGGGAAGGCTTCTATACAGTATACTTATTCAATGGCCGAGCAGCGCATCGACATAAGACTCTGGATCAAAGGGAGCCAGATCGTCTGCGGCCTCTCCAGTGCCGATCCAAAGAATTGGGATTTGCATCTGCGATTGGATGGCAACTGCAATGCCCCCTTTGGCCGAGCCGTCGAGTTTGGTGAGGACGATGCCTGTGACGGGAGTGAATTGATGGAAGCTCTTGGCTTGGTCGAGCGCGTTTTGGCCCACTGTCGCATCCAGGACGAGGAGCGTTTCATGGGGCGCTTCAGGAATTTGGGCTTGGCATAC
>JAZKAZ010000070.1:1453-3555 GCA_040388845.1 Chlamydiota bacterium
GGCATACGCGCCGCACCTTGGCAAGCTCTTGCATCAGGTCTGTTTTGGTTTGGAGGCGCCCTGCGGTATCGATGAGCACAATATCTACCCCGCGCGCCTTGGCAGCAGCTAGCGCATCAAAGGCAACGCCCGAAGGGTCGCTATTGGGCTGTGATTTGACTAGATCGACGCCAACTCTACGGCTCCACGTCTCGAGCTGCTCAGAGGCGGCTGCCCGGAAAGTGTCGCCTGCTGCCACAAGGACTTTTTTCCCTTGAGATTGGTAGTAAGAGGCAAGCTTTGCAAGCGTCGTTGTTTTTCCACTTCCATTGACGCCTACAATCAAACAAACATGGGGTTTAGATATTTTTAGCTCCCCTTTCGATCTAGGTGTAAATACTTTTAAAAGCTCTTCTTTGACTCTTTTTAAAATTTGATCCGTGCTGAGATCTGGAGTTTTCCGGTAGAGAAGGCGGATTTTATCCACTAATTCCGCAGAAATCACAGCGCCTAAATCTGCCTCATAAAAAATTTGCTCCAAATGATCAAAGGCCGCCTCATCAGGAGCTTTGGAAAAAAGGGCGCGGATTTTCTGCGAGAGAGCCGATTTGATTTTGGCGAAGGGGGAGATGAGTTTTTTGAAAAAATCAAACATTTATTGAAAGGGTGTTGATCTGAAAGCCCATTCTAGCACATAAGGGAATTCAAAAGAAAGAAGCGGGATTTTCTCTATGAACCTACATGAATATCAGGCAAAGAAAATTTTAAAGAAATATGGGGTTCCCATTCCCGAATTTGGAGTGGCCTCGAGTTGGGAGGAGGCGAAAAAATACGCAGATGAGCATCATTTGAGCCAAGCTGTGATTAAGATTCAGGTGCATGCGGGAGGTCGTGGCAAGGCAGGAGGCGTTAAATTTGCCAAGACGCGCGAAGAAATTGCCAAGATCGCAAAAGATCTGATCGGGATGAAAATGGTCAATGAGCAGACGGGTCCCGAGGGAGTGGTTGCGAATACGGTCCTCATTTCAAAACCGGTTGATATCGCCAAGGAATATTATATTGGAGCCGTGATTGATCGGAATCGAGCCTCCCCAATATTGATTGCCTCGCCTGAAGGGGGAATGGAAATTGAAGAAATTGCCGCAAAATTTCCAGAAAAAATCTTGAAAATGCCTTTTGGATTTGATGGAAAATTGCGATCTTATCAGCTGCTTCGCCTCACAAAATTTATGGGATGGAGCGGAGATTTAGCTAAAAAAGGAGCGCATATCGCTCAGGGGATTGCCAAGTGTTTTATCGAGACGGATGCAGCTCTTTTGGAGATCAATCCTCTCGTGGAGACGCCTGAAGGACAAATCCTTGCGCTCGATGCGAAATTGAGCGTCGATGACAATGCTCTTTTTCGCCAGCCGGAGATTGCCTCATGTTACGATCCGACCCAAATTTCTCCTCAGGAGGCAGCTGCAAAAGAATTTGATTTGGCCTACATCGCAATGCACGGGACGATCGGCTGCATGGTCAATGGGGCAGGTCTTGCGATGGCTACAATGGACATCATTCAACTCTACGGTGCGGCCCCTGCAAATTTTCTCGATGTAGGCGGCGGGGCGTCGAAAGAAAAAGTGGCGGAAGGCTTTCGGATCATTTTGAGCGATCCCAAGGTAAAAGCTGTTTTGGTCAATATTTTTGGCGGGATCATGAATTGTGCGACGCTTGCAGAAGGGGTGATCTATGCTGCCAAAGAGCAGCACATTAAAATTCCAATCATCGTCCGGATGGAGGGGACCAATGTGGAAGAGGGAAAACGTCTTTTTCGAGAGAGCCATTTAAAAATTACAACGGCTGAGAATCTGAAAACAGCAGCAGAACTTGCGGTTGCAGCAGCAAAAGGAAAATAACGATGGCAATTTTAATCAATAAGAAGACGCGGGTGATTGTACAGGGAATCACGGGACAGGCCGGAAAATTCCATGCGCAGCAATGCATGGAATATGGGACGCAAATCACAAGCGGAGTCACACCCGGCAAAGGGGGCTCATCTGTTCTTGGGCTTCCCGTTTTCGATACGGTGTGGGAAGCAAAACAAGCAGGGCATGTGGACGCCTCGTTGATTTTTGTCCCGG
>JAZKAZ010000071.1:0-1065 GCA_040388845.1 Chlamydiota bacterium
CACCCCCTCCGTTTTTTCAAGTCTATTTCTTCTCAAATCCCATCAAATTTTAATTTTATCCCATCTCATTTTCCTTAGTTGAATTTCCTTCCGGGCTTTGGTATAGTCGGCCACCGATTCGGAGCCGCTCAAAAGAGATTCACAAAAATCTTTTGACTCTCTAAATACGAAGACAAGCCCCTCTCCGGACAAAAAGATCCTAAGAGCTGCCGAATCCCTTATACCTTAGGTTGGTACCAGTGAGATGCCCCTTTTGCAACCATGAAGAGTCGAAGGTGACCGATTCACGCGATGCGGTGGAAATCAATGCGATCCGCCGTCGTCGGGAATGCTGCCAGTGTATGCGCAGGTTCACCACCTTCGAGACGGTGGATGTGAGCTTGCAGGTGAAAAAAAGGGATGGGACCTTCGAGGATTTTGCCCAAGAGAAATTGATCCAGGGAATGGATGCCGCTTGCCGTCATACGCGGGTGAGCCACGATCAGGTGCGCGCTCTTGCCTATAAAATCAAAACGGATTTAATGGCACGGGGCGTCCGAGAAATTGCGAGCAGAGATTTAGGCGATATTGTGATGCAGCACCTCCAGCAAACTGATGTTGTTGCATATATTCGCTTCGCTTGCGTATACAAACGTTTTAAAGATATTCGCGAACTTTTAGAAGCAATTCAGTCGATTGCCCCCGAAAAAGGCGCGAGAGAACCAGAAAATGAGGAAGTGACTCATGCCGTTGAAGAAAAATGAAATTGCCCACTTTAAAAAACGCCTTGAAGACCTACGCGATCAGGTAACGCGGGCAATTCAAGGAACAAAAAAGGAAGTCACGGAACCCGATGTGTCGAAGGGCTATTCGCAGCATTCAGCTGATGAGGGGACGGATGATTTTGTGAAAAATATTAACCTCGAAGTGACGAATAAAGAATTTGGGCTGCTTCGCCAAATCGATCGGGCCCTCGAAAAAATAAATGAAGAGACATATGGGATTTGCGACATCACAGGGGAGGAAATCCCCCTTAAAAGACTCGAGGCGGTTCCTTACGCGACCATGACGGTCAAGGCGCAGGAA
>JAZKAZ010000071.1:1075-1548 GCA_040388845.1 Chlamydiota bacterium
AGAGCTAGAACAAGGCGGTTTGTCTCAACAAATCGGTCAAGGCGCAGGAAAAGTTTGAAAAAGGTCTGATCTAAGATGTCTAAAAGGGAGTTCCTTCTTTTCGCTTTGTTATTGGGCCTGGATGGGATTTCGAAATTTCTGGCGCTTCTCTATATTCCTCCAATGAGGTCTCTTTCAAGTGGGTATCCTTTTGGAGGAATTGGCGTCTTTTCCGATTTTTTCGGCATTTCGTTTTCGCTCAATTATGTGACGAACACGGGAGCAGCCTACGGTCTTTTTGCCGGCCATTCTACCCTGCTATTTGCCATCCGGACAGCGATCATTTTAGGGTTGATTGCCTATCTTTTTTTCTCGAAACAAGACACTGCATCGAAGAGTTTCCTGTGGCTTGTTGCGACAGGGGCCGTTGGAAATGCCATTGACTATTGCCTCTATGGGCATGTGATTGACTTTTTTCATTTTACTTTCTGGGG
>JAZKAZ010000071.1:1558-4261 GCA_040388845.1 Chlamydiota bacterium
TGGGGCTATTCGTTTCCCGTGTTCAATGTGGCAGACTCCTGCATCACTCTGGGAGTTGCCGCCCTTTTTCTCTTCTCGCGCCGTGTAAAAAAAGAGCTTCAGGTTTTATGACGCTCCTGCGCATTTCTAGTCCAGATCAAGAGGGCGCCTATCAAGGGTCCAAATATCTCAAGCAACAAGTGCTCTGCGATGCAGATGAGCTCCAAGAGCTCTTCTCCCAACTAGGGCGCTTTTGGATTTATCCGCTCACGGGCTTTAGCTCGGGCGCCCAAATTGAGCCTTCTTTTTTTCTACAGGAATATACGAGCTGGATGGAAGATCTCAAAGCAGGGCGTATTCCAACAGACGCTGCCCTTCGATCTGTCCTCGCCTCTGTTTTTACAGCAGATTTAGAGGCACTCTGGCTTCAACAGGTGCCAGGAAATCGGTTTCTTGTTAAAATCTCTCAGCCGGTCGTCCACGTTCAAGCGCACTCGTTTACTTATTCGCCAATTGATGGGGTTTTTCGACCCATGACGATGGGAAGCGGGAGCATTTTTTGGGGACTCCAATTTAGTTTTCCTCAAATTTATCAAAATCCGAAGACGATGGAATTATTAGAAGTGGAAGAGTCGCCCAATGCAGAGATCTTTCAGAAAATTCGCCTTTGGGTGCGGGAATCGACTCGGGCAACTCCCTTCCTCGTGGAAGACAAGCGGGTGAATGTCCCCATACGTCTCGGCAAAAATTGCTTCTCGTGGATCAAAAGCCACGCCCAGCTGCAAGCGCAGAAAATTGGCGTCTGGAATCCCATCCATGCAAATTGAAATCATCTCGATCGGCAATGAGCTTCTTTGGGGCTATACCGTCAATACAAATGCCTCCTATCTCAGCCATGAATTGACACAAGCGGGCTATCAAGTTGCGCGCCACACAGTCATTGCCGATGATCCGCACTCCATTGAAAAGGGATTGAAGGAAGCGCTCAAGCGCGCCTCTCTTGTGATCGCAACGGGCGGGCTCGGCCCCACTCTGGACGATTTAACGCGGAAAAGCGCTGACCTGGCAATCCAGGAAGAGCCCGAAAATTTGAAAAATGAAATCGGAACAGCGCTTGGCGCCTATTACTGCTCCTCTGACAAAGCGCTATTTTTACTCCCCGGTGTTCCGCGGGAAATGGAAAAAATGTTTCAAAACGAGGCTTTTGCCAGAATTCGAAAACAGTTCCCTCAAAAACAGACCCATTTTATTACCCGATGTTCCCTCTGTCTGCTCAAGGAAGTAGAAGTAGATCCCTTTTTGCGCGCGTTAAAACAAAAACACCCCGATCTGGAAATTGGCCTTTTTCCTGCGCTAGGAACCCTTCAGGTAGTATTTAAAAGCCAAAAACCGGTGGATGAATTTGCGCTCCAATTGCAGCACAAATTCCCCACGTTTTTCTACGGAGAGGGGAAAATTGAAGAAGTGGTCCACCGCGAATTGATCTCCCGCCAAAAGAAATTGAGTTTGGCCGAATCGTGCACAGGGGGGCAGATTGCAGCCCATTTGACGGCCCTCCCCGACGCATCTCTCTACTTTCTTGGCTCGCTTGTTGCTTATTCAGATGCGTGGAAGGAGCGTTTTTTACAGGTTTCTCGAACAACTCTTGCAAAACAAGGGGCGGTCAGCCGCCAAACTGTCGTGGAAATGACAGAGGGGCTTTTCAACGAGACAGACGCCGATTATGCCATCGCTGTTTCAGGGATAGCAGGCCCCGGCGGGGGGACTTCTGCAAAACCGGTGGGAACGATCTACATCGCGATCGGCAAGCGAGGAGAAAAAATGGACGCAGGACTTCTCCGTGCGCCTCAAGACCGGGCCTCTGCAATCACCTTATCCGTAAATACTGCACTTGGCGCTCTTTGGCGGCGCATTGTGCATAACACAGCGACTTTTTCATGACCACAAATCAATATGTTCTCTTAGATAGCGGCGATGGCCAAAAGTTAGAGCGTTTCGGAAGCTATACGCTCATCCGCCCCTGTCCGCAAGCAGTCTGGCGCCCAACACTTACGACAGAGTGGGAAACTGCATCTGCCAGGTTTACCCGCGAAAAAGAAAAAAATCACTGGACCTACAAGCAAAAACTTCCCTCTTCATGGACTGTATTTCTCGGGGGCGTCGAATTCAAAATTGCCCCTACGGAATTTGGACATCTGGGAGTCTTTCCAGAGCATGCAGATCTATGGCAGGGAATGCGTCCTCTTTTATCGAAGGGGATCCGAGTCCTCAATTTATTTGCCTATTCGGGCGGCGTGACTTTAGCCGCAGCTCAAGAGGGAGCAGAGGTTTGCCATCTCGACGCATCGAAGGGAATGGTCGAGTGGGCCAGAGAAAACGCAGCTCTCAATCATCTTGGAAAAGCGCCCATTCGCTGGATTGTCGACGACGTCCTGAAATTTTTAAAGCGGGAAAAAAAGAGGGGCTCTTTCTATGATGGAATCATCCTCGATCCCCCCACATTTGGACGGGGGAGCCAAGGGGAAATTTTTAAAATTGAAAGCGAAATCATCCCGCTTCTTCAAATGTGTGTAGATGTCCTTTCTCAAACTCCGAAATTTTTGATTTTTTCATGCCACACTCCCGGATTCACTCCCTTAGGAATGCGCCATCTTCTTGGCCAGACTCTGCCTAAAGGACACATCGAAGTGGGAGAGATGGCTCTTCATTCACCCGGTGCACTCG
>JAZKAZ010000072.1:0-1756 GCA_040388845.1 Chlamydiota bacterium
TTTTTCGTCTCCACTTTGAAGAAGCTCAACGAGGGTCCTTAAAATTTTGATTGCAACCGTGCAAGGAATGGATGTTCCCAAAGCTTTCTCTAAAAATTTTATGGCCTCAGCTGGATTTTTTTTCAAAATAAAACAGTCAGCAATTCTTTCAAAAATTCCCACTCGAACCTTGTCGATTTTACGACTATATTTAAGAGAGACTGACTTTTTTTGCATATCTTTGCATTTCATAGACAGATAAGTTCGGGCAGATTCCCTATATTTTTCAGAAAAACTCTCATTGATTTTTTTGAGCACTTCATCTTGTTTTCCATAGTATGTATTTATATCACCTGTCGATGCAATCAAAGATTTTTTTGATTTATTCAATTGAACCAAGAATTCACAGTACTCGTCTGCTTCCTGATAGTACTGGAGGGCATGATCGGTGTTTTTAGCCAAAGTGTTGCCAAACCCCGCTACCGTTCGAGGAACCAATAAGCTAGGATCACAAAAGGGCTTTATTTTAGAAAGGAGGGCAAATATCCGATTGTCTAGAGAAATATTTTCTCCTTCTTGTTGCTGCCTTAAGAGCACTATCATGCGGAATTTAAAAAATTGATCTGCGATCGGAAGCTCGCTTGCTTGTCGTAAACATTCCAAGGCAAATTTTTCATCATCGCCATACTCAGATGGGGCTTTTGATTCCGATTTTAGAATGATCTTAGCCACGTTAAATAAAATAGATGCTTTCAAATCAACATCGGAAATATCAAGTGTATTTGCTTTTAGCAGAAGTTCTGTTGCAGAAAATTTCTCCCATTTATTTCCGCCA
Source organism: Chlamydiota bacterium (assembly GCA_040388845.1). GTDB lineage: Bacteria > Chlamydiota > Chlamydiia > Chlamydiales > SM23-39 > JAZKAZ01. Next base: position 815 of record JAZKAZ010000072.1, read on the forward strand.
GCCAAAAGCAGGCTAGAGGCCAGCAAGCTCTTCGCTCTTAGATCGTTCTCATCTTCTTTCAATTCCTCTAAACTCTCAAAAAACTTCTCCACTTTTGCGTAGGCTTTTATAGCACGCTCTCGCGCAGACATCCCAGCGATTGCACCTTCGTCAAAACGAGCCGCATCTTCTTCATTCAAATCGCCTTGCATTTTATACAACTGCGGCAAAACTAAATTGGAGTCCAAACTAGGCTTGATTTTCTCCGCAAGCAATGCAGTTTTTTCAAGAGAGGCAATCTCGTCCTCAAGGTTTTCTGGCTCCACTTTGTAAAGAAGGCCAGCCGAGCAAGTTTTTGCATCAATGGAGAGAAGCAGCTCTTGATCATTCAACGGTCTTTTTTGGGCTACTTCATTAAAAATTCGACTCGCTTTTTCATAGGCCTCCAGAGATATCTCAAACATCTCTATTCGTTTGTGCTTATCTTTTGCAGCCTCACCTGCCCTCTCAAAGTACCCTCCTTTGTGCATACTTTCTTTTGCAGCAATTAGCAAGCGTTCAATGGGACCAATCATTTCGGGTAAAATGATGGACATTGCAACGTCGTTTACCAAAGCGATGTTTTTACCACCTGTTACTGGATGGGGAGTCACTTTATTTGAGGAAGTTGAATTATTATTTGAAGAATGCTGTGTGACTTCGGAAATCCACACTCCTTCTCCGAAAAGAGGAGAGAAGGCGTTGGACGCGGACAACGTAGGGGGAATTTCAACAGGACTTAGCAAAGAGATGTTTTTACCACTCATCGCCGGTCTCTCATAGGGAGACCCTCTAGGAGTCCCTTTATTTGTTAAGAACTGTGTCACGGTTTTAGTAGGTCCATAGCAGGACAAAGAATGATTGACTTGGGTGGGAGAAGCAGAGGCATTGGGCTTACTGCCAATATCATTGTTAATAGCTTCT
>JAZKAZ010000072.1:1766-11186 GCA_040388845.1 Chlamydiota bacterium
CCGCGAATAATAACCATATTAATTCTCACAGTTTTATAATTTTTATATTATCGAACCTCAAATAACAAATCCTGAGAATTTGTTATTTGAGGCGAATGAAGGGAACGTTTATACGGCTTTGGAAAGTAAAAAACAAGGCCAGGCAAGAATGCTCAGGCCTTAGTTGATGCTTGAGGTCTTAACGAAAATACTCGACAACGCCCTGCGCAGTCGGCTTCAGAGCTCTATCGCCAGCTTCCCAATTTGCAGGGCACACTTCGCCATGTTTTTCATGGAAAATCAGCGCATCCAACAGGCGAAGCACTTCATCGACAGATCTTCCCAGGGGCAAATCATTGACGAGCTGATGGCGGGCGATCCCATCCCGGTCAATTAAGAAAAGACCGCGGTAGGCAATTCCCTCTTCTTCATTCAATACATCAAAAGCAGATGCAATCGACTTGTGAATATCGGAAACAATAGGGTAGGAGACGCCTTGAATTCCCCCTTGCGATTTGGGAGTATTTAACCAAGCGATATGGGAAAAACAGCTGTCGACTGAACAGCCGACCACTTGTGCGCCCCTCTTTTCGAATTCTCTGAGCCTTTCTTGAAATGCATGGAGCTCTGTGGGGCAAACAAAGGTAAAATCAAGGGGATAAAAGAAAAACACGACATACTTGCCTAAATAATCAGAAAGACAAAAATCTTCGTAAATCTTATCTTTTATTACCGCTTTTGCTCTAAAATCTGGAACTTTCTTTCCTACAAGTGACATAACTTTTCCTTAAAATATTTTCTGGCCGCTTTCCCTGCCAATTGTTGTATCGTCGCCATGGCCCGGGACGACGTGCGTCTTTGGCGGAAGGCGGGCTAATTTCTCAAGACTTTTTCTCATTTGCGAGGCATTTCCCGTCGGCAAATGGAGATTCCCAATCCCGCCTCGAAACAGCGTATCTCCTGAAAAAAGGAGGATCTGTTCTTTGAAGAACTCCTTCCTGCAAGGAAGGAGATTCTCCGCTCCGGTAAAGGGCGGCAAGTTCCTTGCCGCGAATGGATAGAGAGCTCGCTTGACCCGGGCCTGTTGGACCGGGATTGCGCTGAGCTGCCCGTTCAAATGAAAACAAACTCCTCCGGGAGAATGTCCAGGCGTATGGATCACTTCAAGCCGTAACTGCCCCACTTCTAAAATGTCCCCTTCCTGAAGAAAATGATCCGGGGTAACAGGCTGGATCGGAATAAAAAGAGGAAGCCCATCGCTGCCAGGATGTTCTAAATTTTTGGCATCAAGCGGATGGACATACAAGGGAACTCCCAGCTTATTTTTCAACAAATGGGCATCTGCAAAATGATCCCAATGGGAATGCGTTAAAAGGATTTTTTCAATTTGCCACCCTTGCTCTGCCGATTTATGAAGGAGAGATTCTGCGGAACCGGGGGAGGGATCGATGACTACACTTTTTTTTGTCTGGATGCATCCCAGCAAAATAGCATTTGTGTTTAAAGGACCCGATGGAAACTTAAAAAAAAACATAAAGATAACTTGCACCGGAGAGGACTTGAACCTCTGACCCCCTGGTTCGTAGCCAGGTACTCTATCCAACTGAGCTACCGGTGCCCTGGTTGATCCAGCCATCATCTCTCAAGCGCCTCCTTAAAATCAAGGAGAGTTATTCTCTTGCGCAGGCTCAAAAAAAGTTTGAAGCAGCCACTTCCAAATAGATCGTTTTTTAAATTGAATGAATTGAAGCACCTCTTCTTCACTCAAACGATTGACCTTGGCTGCCCCTTTTTTTTCAAATAACGGAGATTCCAGGCGAATATCAAAAGAAGGAGTGACCGTTTTATAGGAATAATTATGGACAAAATCGGTTCCTGAAAAAGGAGCGGAAAATTCCTTCAAAACCAGGTCTGTCCAATTGCGGTCTCCTTTATGTCCCCAGGCAGCCACTTTCTTCAGCATTTCTTCTCGCGTGCGCACCCAGCTGTAATGATGAAACATCGGCGCGCCGTCGACACCCGTCACCTTACGCCGTTTTGGATTGGGCAGGAGATCGTAAATCGCATCTCTTTCTTCTTGCTTTAGTAAAAGATCGGGTTTCAAGGCCCTTCTCTGGACAAGGACAACGGAATCTTCAAAGCGCTCTGCCTGATAACAGGGCTCCCGAAAATACCAAAAATTGGCAAGTTTCAAAGCAGTGTGGTGTTGGTAGTCGCTGCTCCCAAGCCATTCGGAAAATCGATGGGCATCGGGCACTTCATCGGCATCGATGAATAAAACCGACTCAATTCCTTCTTCTAAAAAAGAAAAGCCAATCAGCCGAGACAAACTATGCCAAAAATGGGCAGGCTCAATGAGTTTCCAAATTCTTTTGGGAATTTTTTGAGGGATGAATGGATACTCAACAAAAAGACACTCAGGAAACGCCGCATAAATTTCCTCGAGAAGAGCCCGATTTTCAGGCGCGCCGTCAAAAAAGTGATCGCACACTGGAACAATGACCTGGCGGGAAAATTTTTGCGCCTGTTCCAAACAGGGTTTAATAAAACGGCTTTCATTCGAACAAAAATTGACAATAGTGGCAATCTGCAATTTGCGCATAGGTTTAGGAGAATTCTGCTTCTGTATTGGGAAACAGCATAACAGCTTTATGAATTATACCGAAATTCCGGTATGATCAAAAATATGAATGTAATCATTTTAGGCGCAGGCAAAATGGGGGCGTATGTAGCGTCCGTTTTAGCCGAAGAAGAGCACAACGTCATTCTCATCGATAGAGATGCTGAGATGCTTGAGCAAGTAGGGCGGACAAGCGATGTAGCGACGATCCACGCCTCGGCGCCGAGCTGGAAGCTCTTTGAAGAGCTGCTGGAGACCCAGCCCGACTTATTTTTTGCAGCAACCGGCAACGATGAGACCAACTTGGTCTCTTGTTCGATTGCGAAAAATTTAAAATTTCCCAAAACAATTGCTCGCGTCCAATCGCGCGATTATCTCAATCAAGCCCCTCTCGATTTCGGACGTCTTTTTTTTGTGGATCATTTTATCGGTCCCGAAGTCCTGGCCGCCCAAGATCTTTTCAAAGTGCTCGTTCACTCAGAAGATATTGCAGTCGAACATTTTGCCCACGGGGCCATCCAAATGCGCACGTTGCCGATTCCTGCCCATTGGAACCAGGGAACCACTCCGATTCGGGATTTAAAGCTCTCAGAGGATCTGATTGTAGGCCTGATCCGCAGAAGAACCCAGGAGGGAGAGAAAATTCTCTTTCCCCATGGAAATGATCATATTTTGCCAGGCGATGAAGTCACTGTTCTCGGCGAGGCAAAAGTGATGCACCGCCTTCACGAGATTTTCCAAGTTCCGGAACATCCGGTTCGCTCTGTCGTGCTAGCTGGAGGATCATCGATTGCCGTTCACTTGACCCACTTTTTGATCCAACAAAAAATCTCAGTCCGGATCATTGATAATTCCTCTGCCCGCTGCCACGAGCTTGCCGATCTTTTTCCAAAGGCCACCATCATCCACCGCGATGCCAGAGATCCGAAACTGCTTCAATCGGAAAGAATCCAAGATATCGACGCTTTAGTGAGTTGCACCCATTGCGATGAGACAAATCTCTTGATTGCAGCGCTTGCAAAACAGCTCGGCTGCCCCAAAGCAATTGCCGAAATTACAGAGGGAGGCTACGTCCCGATCCTCGATAAACTAGGCGTGGTCCCAGCTCTTTCACCGAGAGTCAATGTGGCCAATCGGATTGTTTCTATCCTGCATGAAAAGACAATTTTATCCATCGCATCGCTCGGCTGCGACGCTGCCAAAATTGTCGAACTAAAAGTCTCTCCCTCATCGAAACTCGTAGGCATTCCTCTTTCTGATCTAAGCAGTGAGCTGCCTAAAGACCTTCTGATCGGAGTGATTGAGAGCAAAGGAAGAGTGACAATCGGAAGAGGCAGCAAAATCCTTTGCGCAAATGACGTTGTGATTGCTATTTGCCATTCCCGTCAAATTCCGGAACTCCAACGATTATTCGAGTAAAATGATTTTCAAGGAAATCTGCCAAATTTTAGGGAAATATCTTTTCTATCTCAGCTGCGGCCTTTGTCTACCGCTTGCGCTTGCCACCTACTATCAGTTCATCGTCCACCCGATCCACCACCCGCAGCCCCATAGCACTTTTGCTTTTTTTTTGACGCTCCGCTATCTTAAAATTTGCCGGAAGAGGCGCTACAGGTCAGCTTTACCGGCGCGAAAGTATTTTGATTGTCGTCCTCATTTGGATCTTAAGCGGCGTGACCTCTGCCTTGCCCTTTTATTTGAGCGGGACACTCGAAAAACCATTGGATGCCTATTTCGAGGCAATCTCCGGCCTTACGACGACAGGAGCTTCTGTCATCTGCGCCAAGGCCTATAATCCATCTACAGGAGAAGAGACGCCCATTCACGTGACAAACATCCATGTCCCCAATAAAACCTATACTTATTGGGGCACCGTTGCTCCCATCCGCGATCCCACTACAGGACTTATTCTCTATTCAGGAGTCGAGGCCGTCGGCAAAGCGCTCCTCTTTTGGAGAAGCCTTCTTCAGTGGATCGGAGGAATGGGAATCATCGTTATTTTTCTCACAGTCCTCCCCGCATTGGGAGTTGGAGGCAAATTTCTCTACCAAATGGAAATGACGGGCCCGATCAAAGATGGAATCAGTCCCCGCGTGCGCCAAACTGCCTCTCGCCTTTGGAAGCTCTACCTTTTTTTCACCCTTCTCCAAATTGCGCTCCTCACGATCACTGCCCGCGAAATGCCCCTTTTTGACGCGATCTGCACCTCACTGTCGAGCATTTCCACAGGAGGATTTTCTGTCCGAAACCAAAGCATGGCAAGCTACCACAGCAATGCCGCCGAATGGATCGTCATTGTCTTCATGATCCTCGGCAGCATCAACTACTCCCTTTATTTTCACATGATCCGTTTGAAATTCTCCCGAATTTACGTCCCCGACTTCTTTCTGTTTTTAGGCGCGGCCCTCATCGGCAGCATTGCAGTTTCCTCCTTTCTTATAGGAGAGCCGCGAGCTGGCCTCGAAGAAAACATCGGCATTTATTCTCTATCAGACTCAATTCGCGAAGGAGTCTTTCAAGCCATTTCCATGCAGACATCAACAGGGTTTGCAACCGCCAATTACGACAGATGGCCATTTCCCGCCCAGATGTTTATGCTCATTCTCATGTTCATCGGCGGCATGTCGGGATCGAGTGCGGGAGGGATCAAGACGTCCCGTTTTTATATCGCCTATAAAATCCTTCTCCACCGACTCGAATCTCTCTACCGCCCCGACAGCGTGAGAAAACTCCGGATCGGAAACGCGGACGTAGATGAGAAAAATTCTTTGACGGTCCTAGCTTTTTTTTGCATCGTCGCTTTTTTTGTTGTCTTCGGAACAGCAACTCTCGTTTTGGATGGCATCGACCCCGAGACATCCCTCGGACTCATCGCCTGTTTTCTCAATAATGTGGGAGCTGCCTTTAGAGCAGCCGGCCCCACCGACTCGTTCGCTTTTTTATCACCTCTCTCTAAGATCATGGCTACTTTCTGGATGCTCTTGGGAAGACTCGAATTTTTTGTGGTTCTCCTTCTCTTTTTGCCGGCCTTCTGGAAAAATGAATAGCCATGAATTACTACCTATTTAGACTGATTGAAGAATCATCCTCTGACGAAGCGGAAGATGAACTCGAACGGCTCGGTTTGCACAACATCTTTGTCATCGAAGATGGCCAGACCGGAGACATTTTATTGGGCGGCCACAGCAAAAAACAGCTCTCTCTACAAAAAATGAATCATTCCCTCCTCGTGGAACAAAAAAAGAACGCCTCAGCCGACTGGGATCAACAATGGGAACTTTTCTCAGCCGATTTCAAAGAGGGCAAGGCGCACATCGACCTGACTCCATTTGGAGGAGCAAAAATCCTTCTCTTAACCCCTGGCGCAGGCTTCGGAGATCTTTCCCATCCCACAACCTATCTAATGCTCGAGATGATGCAAGGACGCATGACCAACGAGACAATTATCGACATCGGCACAGGGAGCGGGATTCTTGGATTAGCAGCTCTTTTGCTGGGAGCAAAATTTGCCTACGGAGTCGATATCGACAAAGCTGCGCTTGAGCATGCGAAGAGCAATGCGGAGCTCAACTGCCTCGAAAAACAGATCGCTTTTTCCAAAAAAGTTCCTAAAAAACTTTTAAGCCAGAGCATTTTCTTAATGAACATGATTTTTCCAGAGCAGCAGGAGATCTCTCCCTCAAAACTAAATCCTTACGCAAAGCTTTGGATCATCTCGGGCATTTTGGCAGAGCAAAAAGAGGAATATTTAAAGTTGGCAAATGATTGGGGCTGGGAAATTGTGTCCGAGCATACACAAGGAGAGTGGATGGGGTGGGTTTTCAGCGTTTAAACTCAAGCAACCTTAAAAATCGGCAATCCTAACCTCTTGAGCACCTAATGCTTAAGAGTCTCCTCTTCCATGCTTATTTTCCTTTGCCCAATTGGTGATATGATAGGCAATCAAAGGATCCAATCTATTCAAATCAATCACTAACCGATCGAATGCATAAGCTTCGGCAGGCTCACCGTGATTATTATGGATTAACCAAACTTTTCCAGGAATGTTTCTGTCTTCCTCTTTGAGCTTTGAAGAATAGTAGAGTTTGAAATCGTGCTTCCGATTCCCTGCAGCATACCCTACAGTCACCGTTATTTTTTTCTGTGCTTCGTCTATCGATGTTCCCCTAAGATCAAAAGGACAATTGATCATTCTAACTTGACCTGTATCCTCTGTTTCAACCACATCCATCGCCTTAGGCATCCCTGGTGTAATTTGACAAAGTGCGGAACCGGGGATCGGCTTTAAAAGATTGAACATCCCGCTTGCAAAGCCAATCGCGGTTAAGAAAATACCCAAAATAGGCAAAATAGCAGCTGCAATCAAAACAATGCCCAGAACAGCCATGCCAAAGCTAGATAAGATTTCAACTTTCCGATTTTGCCAATTCGTCTGGATTTTTTGTTTAATTGGAACAGGGACATTTTGACTGCCTAATACACCACCTACAGAACCCATATTGACACCTTATTTTTCAATGAAGGCATTCTTTATGGCAAGGCTTCGATTTTTTTGAAATGAAAATCCCTACCCACCGCGAACTCTATCCCGCAGCAGCCAATCGAATCTGTAGGGAACCTTATTTTCATTTGCCCAATTGCGAATGTGATATTCAAGTAAAGGGCTCAACCCACTCAGATCAATTACCACTGGTGTTACAGTATAGCTTTCAGCAGGTTCGCCATGATCATCATGGTGCAGAAAAACTCTTCCGGGGATATTTCTATCGTCAAATTTGCAGTCCGCAGAAACATAGAACGTGAAATCGTGGAATCGATTTCCTGCGCTATGTCCTACCTCCACGGCCATTTTTTTATTTTGATCCGATATTACGATATTTCCGATCTCATATGGACTGCTCGAGGCTTTGATCATCGGCAAATCAGTTGATTCCATGACTTGGATCAATTTGAGCTGGGAACGGACATCTTGGGCAGGTTTTAAAAGATTGTACATCCCGATTGCAAAGCCAATCGCAGTTAAGAAAACGCCCAATACAGGCAAAATAGCAGTGGCGATCAAAACGATCCCTAAAGCAGCTGCGGCAAAACTACACAAGATCTCAACTTTCCGATTTTGCCAATTCGTCTCAATTTTCTGCCTAATTGAAACCGGAACATTTTGATAGGTATATACACCACCTACAGAACCCATATTGATGCCTTATTTTTTAATGAAGGCATTCTTTATGACAAGGCTCCGATTTTTTTGAAATAAAAAAACAACTTCTACTGACTGCAGGATCCCTTGTTTTTGCCGCAAGGACAACAAGAGGACGCAGATTCTTTGCTCAGCTTTGAATCAGTTATATAAAAACCCTTTCCTTTGAATTGAAAAGTGGCTTGGCCGCCGCCCACGCCTCTCTGCAGACTTTTTTGTTTGCATTGAGGACATTCGACGAGTGGCTCATCGGTAATTTTTTGGAAAGCTTCCACCGCGTGCTCACAGGAGGTGCAGGTGTATTCATAGGTAGGCATAGAAATCACAGAGTTTAAGAGTTTGTTGAAAACAAGATCGCCCGAGTTCTGCTCGAGCGATCTCAACGGCTTAAATTTCTACATCATATCGCCAAAGCCGCCCATGCCGCCCATTCCCATTCCTCCCATTCCGCCGCCCATGCCACCCATACCGCCCATTCCTGGGCCGCCTGGCATTGCTGCTTTTTTAGGCTCTGGTTTATCGGTGATGGCCACATCAATGGTAATCATGATGCCCGCAATGGATGCCGCGTGGATTAGAGCAGACTTAGTGACGAGGACTGGATCAATGACGCCGTCTTTCACTAAATCAGAAAATTCATCGGTCAGACCGTTGTAGCCAAAAGAGCCTTCTTTCTCAGAAATCTTTTCGGCAATCAACGCACCTGTCTTGCCACAGTTATTTGCAATCGCAATGGCTGGAGCAAAACAAGCTTTCCGAATAATCTCGACCCCGATGGCCTCGTCTCCGAGAAGTTTTAGCAAATCCAGCGCCTTGGATGCGCGGATCAATGCCACTCCGCCGCCAGGAACAATCCCTTGAGCCACTGCTGCACGGGTTGCGTGAAGAGCGTCTTCGATGCGGGCTTTTTTCTCATTGGCCTCAGCCTCTGTAACAGCGCCTACATTTACGACCGCAACACCGCCGACCAACTTGGCCAATCGCTCTTCGAGTTTCTCCCGATCGTAGTCGGAAAGTTCCGCTCGGTGAAGCTCATTTTTCAGAGAGCTTAACCGCTTTTGCAGCTCTTTTGGATTCCCTGCGCCATCGACAATCGTTGTTTCGTCTTTGGAAATTTTCACTCTTTTAGCGCTGCCGAGAACTTCGAGTCCCACTTCTTCGATGTTATATCCAAGCTCATCTGTAATCAAAGTGGCGCCGGTCAAAATAGCGATATCTTCGAGGATTTTTTTGCGGCTATCTCCAAATCCCGGAGCTTTTACCGCACAAAGAGGAAGACCCCCTTTAACTTTATTCACAACAAGCGTAGCTAACGCTTCCCCTTCGATGTCTTCTGCAATGATCAGCAACGGGCGAGAGCCTTTCTGCATCGCTTTTTCTAGGATGGGGATCAGTTCTTTCGCGCTCATGAGTTTTCTATCGGTGATCAAAATCGCGGGGTGATCGAATTCAACAGCCATCTTCTCGCCGTTGGTGATGAAGTAAGGAGAGCTATACCCCTTCCCAAACTGCATTCCTTCTACTACATCGAGAGTCGTTTCAATTCCCTTGGCCTCGCCGATCGTCACAATTCCGTCTTTTCCAACTTTTTGCATCGCCTCGCCGATGATCGCGCCGATTG
>JAZKAZ010000072.1:11196-15626 GCA_040388845.1 Chlamydiota bacterium
TTGCCGGATCATTATTTGCGGAAATCGCTGCAATCTGCTGAATCTCTTCGGGAGTTTTCACAGGTTTTGCCATCCGGTCGAGCGCCTTTTCAATAGTATGGACCGCTTTTTCTATGCCCCGCTTCAAATCCATTGGATTTGCGCCTGCACTGACGTTTTTGACCCCTTCGCTAAAAATGGCTTCCGCCAAAACAATGGCAGTGGTCGTTCCGTCGCCCGCTGCATCTGATGCTTTAGAAGCGGCTTCTTTCACGAGCTGCGCGCCCATATTTTCATATTTGTCTGTTAAAACGATCTCTTTGGCAACCGTGACTCCGTCTTTGGTTGAAGAGGGAGAGCCAAAACCTTTTCCAATCACCACATTGCGCCCCTTGGGGCCAAGCGTGACGATGACTGCTTTTGCTAAAGTTTTAACACCCTTCAAAATAGACTTGAGAGCGTCGTCGTTGAATTTGAGCATTTTTGCCATGGTTCCCTCTCCTTAATTAAAAACGGCTAAGACATCTTCTTCGGTCAGGATCAAGTAATTTTGCTCTCCCGCTTTGTATTCTGTGCCAGCGTAAGAGGAGAAAAGGACCTCATCATTCACTTTTACTTCGACTGCGTGAATATGCCCTTTATCGTCTACCTTGCCGGGTCCTACTGCAATGACTTTGCCTTGGCGCGGCTTTTCTTGGGCAGCTTCAGGGAGGATGATTCCCCCTTTCGTCGTTTTCGCTTCTTGTCTTTGAACGACAATCCGATTGCCGAGTGGACTAATTTTTTTTGCAGACATACGTGACTCCTGTAAACTAATTTGTTCCCATGGTACGCCCGAAAAACGATTTTCGTCAAGGGAAGAAAGCGATTTTTTAGCAACCCAAAGCGGAAAGTGCTAAGACTGGAGAGCGAGGCCGATTCTAAGGGTGAGCCTTCTTCAATGATTGAAAAGACTAAGAGTCGCCTCAACCAGATCTTTTCCCTCGTAATATGCGACGATCTTCGCCCTCTCTTCTCGATAAATTTGTTTGAGCCGTCTTGTTTCCTCAGATTGCGGATCGCAGGCAAATCGCGGGTAAAACAAATCGGCTAATTCCCACGGTTGAAAGGAGAGCGTTCGCTGATTGAGCTGGTCTAAATTCAGAATCTGCTCCTCCGGCCATGCTGTCATCATCAGACTCTCTCCTACATCCGTCTCAATATATTTGTCATAAAGCCATGCATTGTCTCTGCCAAATCCCAATACAGTTCCAAGCAAGCCATTACTCCCTATCCTCTTCAAGAAAGAAGGAATTTTCTCATTACGGCAAAGATCTTCTGGCTCAATCCCAAGACTTTCTAATACAAACCGAAAGTCTTCACGGTGTTGAGTTACGATTTTTGCCAGCTGCACTTTATCGACAAGCGCGAAACCAACGGTTTCGTCATGGGGATATATATCCAAAAAAAATCGTGAATTGGGAAAATAAGACAAATATTTTTGCAGAGTTTCCACACCCCATTTTGTCTTCATTTCCACAGGGCGGAAAAAATAACATATTTTTTTAAAATGGGGAGGCCAAAAACATTGATGTAAAATATCCTTGAGATCTGGATCTTCAAGCGTCCTTCGAATGGCATACCATGGTTTTGTATATTGATGAATGGACACCGGTTTGCTCCCCATCAGCGTATAAGGCCACACGCTCAAAAAACAAACTTCTCGGAAAAAGAACTGGAGCCTTTTTTTATCTCTTAAAGGCATCCGAATCAAAAAATCCTCCTCGGGGATTGATCCGCGAATATGAACTGTCACAGGCCAATATTGAACTCCAGCCCATGAAAGCACAAGAAAGACTGAGAACCAGAAAAAGATTTTTTTCATGCATCCTTTAGTTGGGGCGAGGGAATCCGCATTTTTTGCCATAATCCTCTTTCTGGCACGTCTTATCGGCCCCATTGTTGTTATACCCGCATTCCGGGCAAAGCCAACGCGTCCAAGGATAATTCGCAATCAAAGGCGTAACGAACAAACCCAAAGCATCGGAATGGACCGCATTCACAAGAACCCATTGCTCCTCGACATAGACAAATATCTCCCGATCCTCAAAAAGCAGCTGAGCAGGTTTTATATAAACTTTTTGCGGCTCTGATTTATCGACTGATTGCCCATGAGAAACCATCGGGAGCATCATTCCAGCAACTCCTAAAAACAGCGCTATCTTCATAGCTTTATCTCCATTAAAAATAAAAAGAATGTATTATGCGCAATCAAATATTTATCATCACAACGAAAATTTACTTCCCAGTCCCAACATTAAGCTAAAAGACAATCCCCGCACAGTTTTTGTTTTAATATTTTTTAAATTATTTTTATTATTTACTTAATAAACAGCACGTTGTATAAATAATGCAAAATTAAATCGCTTTTATTTTTAAAAGTGTTTTTTGTTATAAATTAACAACGTTTTTTAATTAACTAAATTTGGAGACCCCATGAGTACCCAAGTAGCCAGACACCAAGAAATCGAGTTAGTAGATATGAAGCGACACATCGAACGTCCGCTCGTCTTAGTGAAAGATGGCTCTTTAAAAGGACGAGAAGTCGCTTTGATCTCGCTTGACAACCCAGCTGACATCGATGTTGAAATTGAAAAAAACAAATCACTCGCAAATAAAGAATCAAAGAAATCTACGCTATACTTCGTGGCAGGGTTAGTTAGCCTTGTCGTCCTAGGAACGATTGCCATTTTAATCGTTTTTTTCATCCCCCCAGTTATTAATTCGCTTTTATCTGCTCTAACCGTTTTGAGCTCCCTTCCTGTAGGCCATGTCTTTACCAAACTCACAGACAAACATAGTGAAGCAGCAAAAAACTATCAAGCCAAGGCTAAAGAGCTTGAAGAGTGCAAAGAAAATATGCCCAAAAACGAATTCAAACTCATTGCAAGAGAATGTGGTGAGAAGTTGACTTTGGAGCAACTCCTCAATACTAACCGCTTATCCAAAAAATCTGAATCAATAAAACATTCACAAATAGCACTTCGTCAAGAAATTTTAGCGCTGCGAGCTTAAAGCTCAAGGCCCGGGGAGGCCATGAGGCCTCCGCCTAACCTTTAACCACTTAAATTTGGAGATACTATGAGCGCTCTACCAGTCAAGTCCCAAGAATTTGACGTCCGCCCTCGACTCTCCCTAGTAAAAGACGGCAATTTACTAGGCCGCAACGTCGACTTGATCTCGCTCGATAATCCAGCTGCACTCGATGCTGAAATTGAAAAAAATAAATCGCTGGCAAGCAACGAGTCAAAGAAAGAAGTGTTGTGGATAGTAGCTATTGCAATTGCCTTTATTGTCGCAGTAGCAATCAATGTCCTAGTCATCATATTTGCCTATCCTGTACTCCCTATCCTCTCTCCTATAATATCTTTGGTTCTATTCCCTTCCTCTTCTCTTTTAGTTTTACCTCCACTATTCCGACTCAAAGCTTCACAACAAAAAATGTTTACCTACGAAAACAGGTATAGTGAACTCGAAGAGTGCAAAGAAACAATGAGCACAAATAAATTCAAACTAAAAGAGTTTGCATTTGGTAAAGATGACTTAACTTTGGAACAACTCCTCAATGCGCACCGTTTGTTCAAAAGAGCTGAAGCATTAGGCGGTTCGAAGAACAATCTCCGCACAAAAGACGACGCTTTACAATCGGACATCAACGAACTGCGTCAAGAAATTTTAGGCGCCGTCCGCGTTTAAATAACTTTTATTATCCAGCGCCCGCACTCGGATAGAGCAGGTATTTCTTCCTTTTTTCAAGGAAGGCCTCTCTTTCCGCCCGCTGCAATTCAATGAGCTTCCATGCAGGGTATTTTTCGTGCGTGAGGATTTCGAAAACAGCCTCTGTCCCATTGGCCTTGCAAAAGAGGTCTTTGCCTTTCGTCTCGCCTAAGCGCTTAGAAAATTCTTTTGGATATAAGCTTTTCAACATTCCTAAAAGTAAGTATTGGACTGCCACAGGGCGGTATTTAGCAAGGTCTGTAATCTGGATTAATATTCCCTGGCAGTCAGCTCCTTTGTAGAGTCCCCAAAAGGGGCGGAAAAAATAGGGTTGGAAATGAACGCCCGGCAATTTTTGGGCATTTAATTTCTCTGCAAATTCTTTTCCGTTGACCCATGGAGCGCCTACGATTTTGAACGGAAGAGTAAATCCAATCCCGATGTTTAGAATTGAGAGTTCGCCTAAAAGTCCGGTGCTGGGGCAATAAAGGGGCGTATCGGCCTCTGGCACATTGGGACTTGGAGGAATCCATTTGAGCCCAGTATCTCGATAGCTCATGGACCGCTCCCACCCTTTCATCGGAATCACCCGAAGTTTGCATCCAACGCTGTACTCCTCATTGAAAAAACGAGCCAGCTCTCCGATGGTCATGCCGTGACAATAAGGAACATTGATGTAGCCGATATAGGAGCGC
>JAZKAZ010000072.1:15636-28715 GCA_040388845.1 Chlamydiota bacterium
GATATGCTGGTGGCATTGGACCATCTACAATCAGCCCGTTGATCGGATTGGGCCGATCGAGGACGATCACTTCAATGCCCATCTTCGCAGCCTCTTCCATGACGTAAAAAAGAGTGGTTGGATATGTATAGGCGCGCACGCCTGTGCACTGCATGTCATAGACGATGAGATCGATTCCTTTGAGCATTTCGGGAGTAGGACGGCGCGTTTGTCCATGGAGGCTATAGACGGGCAACCCCTTGTCGTCTCCATGACTGACAGACTCCCAGGCATAGTGCTGTCCCTGAAGGCCGTGCTCAGGGGAGAAAAGAGCTACGAGTTCGTAGACTCCCTCGTGATCGCGGAAAAGTTGGATCGTGGAACGCATTTGGCCGTCGACGCCTGTGTGATTGGTCAGAAGGCCAATCCGCTTCCCCTTTAAATTTTCATAGAGCGCATCTTTGAAAAAGAGGTCGACTCCAAGAGAAATTTTCGGAGCGATTGCTGCAAAAAGAGAGTTGGAGATAATTAAGAAAAAAAGGATGAGAATTTGCAAAGGGACTCGGGGCTACGGTTTGAGCCTGATTATCTCCTCTGCCCATTCATTTTGCAAGTTCGAAGCGTGGGCATGTCGCAATCGGGGTTTTTGATCCCCGATTGGGCCCCTTAATCTTACGCCTTATGCTCTGTTGCTACAGCAACTTTGTCAGAAACAGGAAATTCATCCCAAGATATAGGACCCAGATCCTCTACCTCTTCTTCTTCGTTACTCCCATCTTCAAAAAAGGACGTAAGATCAGGTTCTGCTGACGGCTCGAGATTAAGATATTTAAGAGCCCCTTCATCATGCATAAACTTATTGAACACCTCCACTAGAGCCCTTCCAAATCCGTGCGGAATGTTTGCGAGCTGATTCCTTGCGATTACAAGACTTGTGCGAATAGATTGTCTTTGCTCTTCTGAGGGATTTTGGTTTGTTTCGATTAGGGCTGCTAAAAACGCCTGGACGATACAAATGCTGGAATGATTTCTAATTGGTCCAACACTGTTAATCGCACGGATATCTTCGGCCAATTTTTCATACCTATAAAGAGGGTTTATTAAATTAGTTAGAGCAAGTTCGCTTATACTATCTGGACAACCGCGCATCTGTATTTTCTGAGGGCCCATATTTCGATTGGAACGATCCACATCTATAGAAACCAAAACCCGCAAGTTATTCGATATATTTGTTACGGAGATTGCTGCTTTTTTTACTTTTTCAGATGATAAATCATCGCATAAAATTGTCGTATGCTTCTCTGACAATTTCATAGAAATGGAGATATCTACATCGGAATGAAATCGCGGCCTACAGTTAAAGAAAATTGTATTATTATTTACAAAAAAGTACCTTATCGATTTTTTCGGGATAATTCCACTGCCGATTCGCAAATCATCGCCAGCAACCCTAACATAATTAACCTTATTACTTACACTAGACATATATAAATCCTTATTTTAAATAAATATTAACACTTTAAACAACAATTTTAACATATAATTATTTAAATTTCAATATTTAATAAAACTAACATGGAATTTATTTAATTATTAATAAGCGCACCTTTTCCTCCCGCAAGACTCCATTTCAATAAAAAACTTACATAAAAGAAAAACTTTTGTGCAAAGATTCTCCAATGTGCTATAGATAGCCAACATATTGGAGACTTAAGGTATGACCCAAGTAAGCTCGCCCCACCTAGAGGAAGCTGTCGAAATTTTGGACAGCGTCAGATCAAGGCCGCAGAGTTCTGCCGAGCGCAAACGGCTTGCCATTGAACTTGCCGCATTGATGCTGCGGGAGGCCTCCAATACGATGACGAGCCAGGAAAAGGCTGTCCAAGAGCAGCTTTCGAGACTGATGTCCGATCCGGTTGGCAAAGCATTTACGACGGCGATGACGGATCAATGTTTCCGGAGCTCTTCTCATTTCAGAGTCGCAGATCAAATGATTTATCTGCTCAATCAACTGGGCATTCCCCAATATCTCGACTGGTTGAAGAGGTGGGAATTATTCACTTTTAAATGCCTTGGACCCAATATTTCCAGATTTTTAGTTCCCTTAGCGACTCACGCTTTGCGCAAACAAACAGAACGGGTCATCTTGCCGGGAGAAATCGGCCCGCTGACAAGGCATCTCCATGAGCGGAGAAAAGAAGGGGTACGTCTCAATCTCAATCATTTGGGCGAGGCGATCTTGAGCGAAACCGAGGCAAAAAAGCGAATGCACCTCTACCTGGAGGATCTTAAGAACCCTGACATCGACTACATTTCAATCAAAATTTCGACCGTCTT
Source organism: Chlamydiota bacterium (assembly GCA_040388845.1). Lineage (GTDB taxonomy): Bacteria > Chlamydiota > Chlamydiia > Chlamydiales > SM23-39 > JAZKAZ01. The sequence continues at coordinate 17,953 of JAZKAZ010000072.1, forward strand.
CAGCCAGATTAACTTGCTCGCCTATGAAGATTCGATCGAACAGATTGGGGAAAAGCTGAAAATTCTATACCGCACTGCAATGAGGCATCCGGTCAAACTTCCCAACGGAGAAATCAGGCAAAAATTTCTCAATCTCGACATGGAAGAATATCGCGATCTGAATCTGACTGTGATGGCTTTTCGAAAAGTTTTGGATGAGCCCGAATTTCATCATTTTTCTGCAGGGATCGTTCTTCAAGCCTATTTGCCTGACTCCCATAATTTTCAGAAAGAATTGACCGAATGGGCAAGGAAAAGAATAAAGGCGGGCGGAGCTCCCATCAAGATCCGCATTGTGAAAGGCGCGAATCTCGCTATGGAACAGTTCGAAGCTTCTTTGAAAGGATGGCCGCAGGCCCCCTATACGACGAAAGTGGATGTCGATGCCAATTTTAAGCGGATGGTTGCCTACGGCTGTTTATCTAAAAATGCCCAGGCTGTGCATTTAGGGATTGGAAGCCACAATCTTTTCGATATCGCGTTTGGGATGTTGCTTCGCGCTGAAAATCAAGTGGAGCCTTACGTGGGCTTCGAGATGTTGGAAGGAATGGCCGACCACATTCGGAGAGTTGTCCAAAAGTTATCCGGCGATATTCTTCTTTATTGCCCCGTCGCAACAGCCCAAGATTTTCAGCACGCAATTGCTTACCTCATCCGGAGATTGGATGAAAATACGGGTCCGGAAAATTTCCTCCGCCATGCGTTTGGCTTAAAGCCGGGCACTGAGGCGTGGGAGAGCCAAACAGCTCTTTTTTCTCAAGCTTGCGATGACATGGATACAGCAAGCCTTCTGCCCCGCAGATCGCAAAATCGCCTTTTGCATCCAGCTCCGCACGATGCGCATCTTTTATTTGATAATGAACCCGATACAGATTTTTCCCTTCCGCAGAATCGGAAATGGGCGGAAGAAATCGCTCGCCATTGGAAAATAGTTAGACCCAAACCCGTTCCTTTGGTCATCTGCGGCCAGGAGAGATTTGAAAATGAAGAAGGAATTGCCTACGACCCTTCAGATCCTGTAAAACCGCTTTACATGTATGCCAAAGCGCATCACAAACACATCGATGAGGCCTTGAAGTGCGCAAAAGCTCATGAAAAAGAATGGGGAAATTCCACCGTTCAACACCGGAGTCAACTGCTCGCAAACGTTGCGCAAAAGTTGCGCGAGCGCCGAGGAGAGCTCATTGGCGCGATGATGATCGACGGGGGAAAAATCATCAGCGAGGCAGATCCGGAAGTCTCTGAGGCAATCGATTTTGCTGAATATTACCGCAGACAGCTAGAAAAAATGCATCTGCTGAAAGATATCCGGTGGACTCCAAAAGGGACAGTTGTAGTCGCCTCTCCTTGGAATTTCCCCGCAGCAATTCCTGCTGGCGGCGTCTTAGCATCCCTTGCTGCTGGCAATTGCACTCTTTTGAAACCTTCCTCGGATGCCATCCTCGTTGCCTGGCATTTAGTGAATGCCATGTGGGACGCAGGAATCCCTAAAGAAATCCTTCAGTTCGTTCCTTGCTCAGGCGATGGCCCAGGCAGCGATTTGATTCGCGATAAAAGAGTCAACTGTGTGGTTTTAACAGGTGGAACTTCCACTGCAAAAAAATTCCTCGAACTTCGCCCAGGGCTTGATCTTGCCGCCGAAACAGGTGGCAAAAATTCAATGATCATTACGGCTTTGGCCGATCGCGATTTGGCAATCAAGGACCTGGCGCAATCGGCTTTTGGTCACGGGGGCCAAAAATGTTCCGCAGCCTCTCTTGCCATCCTAGAGGCAGAGGTCTATGATGATCCCCATTTCCGCAAAAATTTACGCGATGCCGTTGCCAGTTGGAAAGTAGGTCCCGCTTGGGATTTGAGCGTCCGAATGAATCCGCTCATTCATGAGCCTCGAGGCGATTTAAAACGGGGCTTGACCCATTTGGACGAAGGAGAAGAATGGCTCCTCAAACCAGAGCAAGACAAGAGCAATCCCAACCTATGGACCCCCGGCATTAAAATGGGGGTGCGCCCGGGAAGCTTTACCCATATGACAGAACTTTTCGGCCCTGTGCTCGGCTTGATGCGCGCAGATTCGTTACCCCACGCACTCCAGCTTGCAAATGCAGTCCCTTATGGGCTGACTGCCGGATTGCAAAGTCTCGATGAGCGGGAGCAACTGCTCTGGATTGAAGAAATAGAAGCAGGGAATCTTTATATCAACCGAACTGTGACTGGCGCAATTGTTCGAAGACAGCCTTTCGGCGGCTGCAAAGCGAGCAGCTATGGCGGCGGATCCAAGGCGGGCGGCCCCAATTATCTTCGGGAATTGATGCATGCAGATCAAATCACTCTTCCTAAAGAAAAACACCCCGTGAATGAGTGGGTCAATAGCCTTACGGCATTTCTAGACAAAATCGATCTGACAGCAGAGCAACTTGGCCTTTGGACCGCAAGTGTTGCTAATTACGCCTATTGGTGGAAGAGGCTGCGTCAAGAGAGGGACCCAACTAAAATTGTGGGCCAAGATAATTTTTTCCGCTACTTGCCCCGTAAAGGAATTGTCTTGCGCCTGGAGGCTCATTCAACACCCTTAGATGCGCTCCGCGTCTGCGCAGCAGCTCTCACTTGCGGCGCTCAATTAGAAATCAGCTGGAGCTCTCAGACCCGCTCTGATTTCAATTGGTTGGATTTGGTTCCCGTGCTCCGGGTGATGGACGAAACCAATGATCAATTTTTAGAGAGGCTCCGCACAGGATGCATCCAAAGAATCCGAATGGTCGAGCACCCGTCTCACGCCCTCTCTGAGGCGGCAGCTGAATCAATGACTCCTATCATCGAAACCCCTGTTCTTGCCAACGGAAGGTTTGAGCTGCTCCATTACCTCCGCGAGATCTCTCTCAGCATTGATTACCACCGCTATGGCAATTTGGGCTTAAGAGAAGGGGAGCTCCGTAAGCCGATTTTGTAAACCCATCAATCACAAAACTTGAAATGTGGTATATTTTTTCTCCTTCGTGTAAGATCGCTTCTCTATGGCTTTTACAGTTATGTCAGAACTCAACCCAATCCAAGAACTCGCAGTTCAGCACGTGGAAGGACCTCTCCTCGTCCTTGCCGGCGCAGGTTCAGGGAAAACCCGCGTTGTCACCCATCGGATCGCGCATTTGATCGAAATCGGAGTTCCTCCGTCCGAAATTCTCGCTGTCACCTTCACGAATAAGGCTGCAGATGAAATGCGCACTCGTATCCGGACGTTGAAAAATGCGCAGGTCCTCGCCTCTACATTCCATAGCTTAGGCGCCCGCATCCTGCGAGAATTCATAGGAACGCTCGGCTACAGTAGCGACTTTACGATCTACGACGAGGAAGACAGCGAAAAGCTTCTGAAAAACTGCCTTGAACAACTGCAGATAGATCAAAACGAAAAGGGACTTCTTCGCAAACTCCGCCACCAGATCTCATCTGCAAAGAACGATCTTGTCGGACCAGAGATGGCCAAAGACGATCCCATTTTCATTCAAGCCTACGTCCTTTATCAGAAAAAATTAAAAGAATGCAATGCGCTCGATTTTGACGACCTGCTCTATCTCACTGTCAAGTTATTGGCGGAACAGGAAGAGGTGCGGAAAATCTTACAAAAACGGTGGCAATTTGTCCTGATTGACGAATACCAAGATACCAATATCGCCCAATATACTCTGGCCCGCATTTTGGTCCAAGAACACCAGAATATCTTTGCAGTCGGCGATCCCGATCAATCGATTTACTCTTGGCGCGGCGCAAAATACCAAAATATTCTCAACTTTGAACAAGATTTTCCCGGCGCAAAAGTCATCACGCTCGATCAAAATTACCGGAGCACGAATCTGATTTTACAGGGAGCCAATGCCCTCATTGAGCACAACTCGGAGCGCTATGAGAAAAAGCTTTGGAGCGGGCTCGGCGAAGGAGCAAAAATTGGCGTGTATGTTGCGCAAAATGAAAGACAAGAGGCGGAATTTGCAGCTGAGCAAATTTTTAAACAGGCAACCCATTTCCCCCTTGACGAAATGGCCATTTTCTACCGCACCAATGCCCAATCGCGCACCTTTGAGGATGCCCTCCTTCGCAGGAAAATCAACTACGCCATCATCGGCGGCCTCTCTTTTTATCAACGGCGCGAAATCAAGGATATCCTTGCGTATCTCAAAATGGTGATTTCCAATACCGATTTGATCTCCTTTTTACGTACGATCAACCTACCTAAACGAGGTCTCGGCCCCTCAGCTTTAGAAAAAATTGCAAGCGCCACAGCGACTTCCGGCCTTCCCGTTCTCACTTTTTGCGAAGAGCTTTTGTCCCGTCCTGACTTGTTTCCTGAAATAAAACTCAGCGCCAAACAAAAAGAGGGTTTAAGAGATTACGTCAGCACGATTCACTTGCTCCGCAATCGTCGTCCAAGTCTAAAAATCCACGAACTTCTAAGCGATGCGATTCGAGAATCGCGCTATCTCAACTACATCCAAGAAGATCCTGAGACATTCCAAGACCGAAAAGAAAATCTTGATGAATTGATCGGCAAGGCAGCTGAGTGGCAAGAGGAGACAGAAGAGCCCTCCCTTCACAAATTTTTAGAAGAGCTCTCCTTGCGCTCAAATGTAGAAAATCAGGGACACGTCCCTTCTGTGAAACTCATGACGCTCCATAATAGCAAGGGCCTTGAATTCAACGTAGTATTTCTAGTAGGCCTAGAAGAGGACCTGCTTCCTCATATCAACACAAAAGACGATCCGGCAGCTCTCGAAGAAGAACGGCGCCTCTGCTACGTTGGAATGACCCGCGCTAAAAGACACCTCTACCTTTGTTCCACCATTTACCGTTATATGTGGGGAACTGCCCGCCTCATGCGCCCCTCTCGCTTTCTCAAAGAAATTCCTGCGAAATATCTAGAGAACTTATCTCCCTCTTTTCTGCATCGAGAAGAGATCCAAAATGATTCCGATGTAGAGGGTTTTAATCCCGGGGACCGAGTTATCCATAAAGAATTTGGAGCGGGGATTGTCCAAAAAACCTACATGGGTTCATTCGGCGTCACCTACGAGGTCAATTTTTCTGAAACAGGAACTACGCGCACTCTTGTGGCCAAATATGCCAAACTCCAAGTAGATCCCTCATGAATGAGCCAAATCTTTTGGTCTTTTTATGCCGGCACGGGGAAACAGCCTGGACCTTATCTGGACAACATACAGGTTCAACCGATCTCTCCCTGACTGAAAAAGGAAAAACTCAAGCGCTCGAACTTGGCAAACAACTCCAAAAAATTCATTTCGCCCGAATATTTACTAGCCCTTTGAAGAGAGCAAAAGAGACTTGCATATTCGCGGGGTTTGAGAGGCGCCTGGAAGAAGATCCCCATCTTGTTGAATGGAATTACGGGAATTATGAGGGACTTACTAGTCAAGAAATCCGGGCAAAACATCCAACTTGGGATTTATTCACTCAAGGAGCCCCTGGAGGCGAATCTTCGAGCACAGTCGGCCATAGAGCCGATCAATTTATCCAGACCCTCCTCAAACAAAATGGGAAAGTCGTTGTCTTTTCCCACGGCCATTTTTTGCGAGTACTCGCCGCTCGCTGGATTGGACTTATGCCCGAAATGGGGAAAGCTTTCTCTCTTTCAGTAGCATCGCTCGGAATTTTGGGATTTGAGGCAGATCTGCCAGCGATCAAACTCTGGAATAACAGCTTTCTAATAACCTAAATCCCTGTTATCTGGTTAGATACAGGTATTCACATGAACTCCAAGTTCTTTCGGCCCATTATAAAATCTGATTTTTCTTCAACTATATGAAACGAAGTCCCTCTTTTTTTTATTTATCAAACAATCATCCTGCTTATTAATTTATTTTCCCCTTTCTTAATGACACGATAGTGAGTGAATTATCAAAAAACACTCTATTGAATCTTTCTTTTTATGCGTTTACTCTTGAAGGAGTAAATGTTCCCACAACGGAAGCCTGGTTTACAGAGCCTCCTGGTAAAAAAATCCAGATTAAAGAAGATCTTTCATCACGCCGAACACATTGAAGCCGTGCAAAAACAGTCTTTATGCATAGGTTTGTAGACATTGCGCGAATTTAATGATTTTTTTTCAAATGAATCGCTTTTTCTAGCGCAATAATGAGCTCTGGAATGTCTTCAATAACAGTGCTCCAGATAATCCGATAACTGATATCAAAATAACCATGGATTAACTGATTTCTCATACCAATCACTTTTTTCCAAGGAATACCCGAAATTTCCGCCCTTGCTTGAGCTGTTACGGCATTGGCAGCTTCTCCTATCAAAAGCAATTCACGGATCACTCCGCCAAGGAGTAGCCTATCGAGCTCTAGATCAGATGCGCTTTTATTAACCATATGTTGGCAAATAACCTTTGCTGAATCCAACATGTGGTTAAGTCGATTTAAATCTTTCTTGTCCATATAACAGGTATGATTGTTGAAGAACTTCTTGTCGAAAAAGTTTACTAATATCCTCGGGAGTTCTAAGGTCGACCTCTCGCCCAATATTTTGGGAAAGCTCTTCTTTCATTTCGACAAAACTGAAGAGTCCGGGAATATGCTGAGGATCAAATTCTACTAATATATCAACATCGCTTGTTGCAGAAAAGTGATCTGACAACACAGATCCAAAAAGCGCCAATCTAACGATATGATGTGCTTTGCAGAATCTTTGGATCCAGCTTTTGGAAATTTCAATGTTTGGTTTTCTTGAATGCACACGAATCTCTTTTTTAGCTGTGTATTACAGTAAGACCTTGCTTAATATAAGAACAAACTATTTTAAAGTGAGAGTTCCTATTCCCAACTCACTAACGAACAGATTCATATCCACCCAGCACTCCGCCCTTGGAGAGGACTACTTGCCAAAGTTGGAGCTCTCTTGCCCGAAAGGCCCCTGCACACGAAAGAAGGTAATATTTCCACATTCTGTAAAAGGTCATAGAGTAAGCAGCTTGAATCTTTCCCCAATTTTTATCAAAGTTATGGAACCAAGCCATCAGCGTCTTGTCGTAATCTGCGCTAAAATTATGCCAATCTTCCATCACAAAGAGTCCCTCAATCGCATTGCCGATTTGCGCAACGGATGGAAGATGCCCATTTGAGAAGATATATTCTTCAATCCAAGGATCGATGCTCAATTTAGAGGCATTCCTTCCTATCGTGTGGAGCATAAACAATCCCCCATCTTTCAGATGGGTATGGACAATTTCTAAAAAGGCGCGATAATTTTTTAATCCTACATGTTCGAACATTCCAATTTCTACGATGCGATCAAACTGCCCTTTTACATCTCGATAATCCTGGATCAAAATTTCAACCGAGAGTCCTTGGCACGCTTTTCTCGCATATTCGGCTTGATTTTCAGAAAGGGTGACCCCAACAACTTCCACTCCGTAATGTTCTGCAATGTGCTTGGCAAACCCTCCCCAGCCGCAGCCAATGTCGAGAACCCGCATCCCTTGTTTCAATCCCAATTTTCGGGCAATCAGATCGTACTTAGCCGTTTGAGCCTCATCTAAATTAGCGGCTCCTTTCCAGTATCCGCAGCTATAGGCAAGACCCCGATCCAGCATATTTTCAAAGAGATCATTCCCTAGTTGATAATGCTGCTTGATGACTTTTAAACTGCCGGTTTTGTTCTGGACATTGAAAAATTTCGCTCTCAAAATATTCCAAACCATGGTCCAGTTTATTTTTAAATTCTTCTCAAGTTCTGCCTTTAAAATGCGAAACAAGCATTGATCGAGCGCTGCGCTTTCCCACCAACCCTCCATGTAAGACTCGCCAAACCCGAGCGATCCATCTTTTAGAACTCGGGTGTAGAATTCTTCATTGCGCACATGGATATCCCAGGGCCGATCTCCATTGATTTTCACATCGGCCATTGCGAGAATTTCCTCGCAAACCCTTTTGACCTGAGGAGTAGACTCAGCTTCTGCTGTGACAAAGAGGAGAGAAAAAAGACCTAAAAAATATAACCACATAACACTAAACATCTTGTAAATTTAAATCCAATCGTCTGTTTTAGTAATAAAACAAAACAATAAAATTTAAAACTAGAATCGCCTATTTTTTTTGGTCAAGTGTAATGGTAAGCCAGTTGGGTATTTTTATGAGGCCCGATGATTCTCCAATGAGAATCTACACAATGAGGACTCCATGTGATATTGACCAAGTAAGTATCATCTGCGCAAAGATGTGCATCCACCGATTCAAGGATACATCCGCTTACGGACGTCAGATGAAAAAGAAAGACGGGATGCGTTGAGCCATAGCGAAGATGCTCAAGAGAAATCAAAGAAGCATTTAAATCAAGAGTCCAACGAAAGCTGTTGCTAAACGCAGTATCTGGGGTCTGATCTACAAACCAATGCCCTTTTTCCTGAAAGATTAAAACCAAAGGGTCTGGAGATGTGACAAAAACTTCCGCCTTTCCTACCTTGGTCGATTGTTCTTCTCCCTGCCGCGTCTTGGCTGAAAATGAAAGCTTACTAATCTTTGCAAGCTTTGCCCAAAAGGCCAAAAGATCATTTCGTCGGTTGCGATCTCTTGCGCCTTCCTCTTCAAGGCTAAGCCGCGGCTTATGGATAAAGCAATACCGTTTTTTTTCTAGACCCGGGAGAAGTGTATAGGCCTTTTTCAAAAGCATCTCTAATTCAAATCGCAGAGGATACGCAGGAGAAAACTGATAAATACGCGTTTTCCCTTCATAATGGCTGCTCACTACTCCTTCCTTTTCCAACCGAGACAATGCTTTTTGAACAGGAGTCAAAGGAACGCGCAGCATAGACTGAATTTGCGCTCCATAACATTTTTCATTAACGAAGAGAAAAAAAAGAATTCTTTCCACATTTCGATTGCTGAACAGACCCTTCAACATAAAAATCAACCCTCTTTTAAGGTTATAAAGACTACACATCTCCCCACTTTCCCCCAATGACAAAAAAGAAAACCGCCTAAACAAACCTAAATAGAGTTTAAAAAGGGGACGCCCTGCTCTTGAAAGAATAAGAAGGTGCCTCATAATAATCCCTTACTATTACATTAGGAGGCTCTTATGATTTTTTTGACAAGTAAGGCTCGATCAAGATCCCAGCCCTTAGATATGCCTTATCTCCAGCAACAAATGAGCATATTTTTCCAGCTCCTCGCGGCCTCTCTTTTTATCGGGATCTGCGCCCAGATCAAAATCCCTCTCTATTTCACTCCTGTGCCGCTCACAGGACAAACTTTCGGAGTTCTTCTCGTCAGTGCTTTTCAGGGAAGTCAAAAAGGGGCGCTCGCCACGCTTCTTTATCTCTTAGAAGGATGTGCTGGCCTGCCCGTATGGGCAGGCGGCCATTCAGGCCTCCTCCATCTCCTAGGGCCCACAGGAGGGTACCGGCTAGCCTATGTATTACAGGCTTATCTATCAGGCAAATTTTTAGAAAATCAGCCTGTTTTTAGCATTGCAAAATCAACGAGCGTCCTCTTTTTTATTTGCTGTCTCCAATTGGGACTGGGAACTCTTTGGCTCACTGCTTTTGTTGGAACAAAAAATGTTTTCATGATGGGATTTTATCCATTTATTCCCATTGAATTAGCAAAGTCTTTGATCGCAAGTATTTATTTATCCAGAAATCAATCACAGGAAATTTATGAAAATTACAATTGAATACCCTCAAGTAATGAAAATGATTATGACGTCAAGCATTGAAGTTTCTGACTCTTCTACTTTAAGCGATGTGAAAGACCGCGTTCTAAAAAGTTTTTGGGAAATATTCCAATCGATTTATCCAAAATCAAATATCCACGGGTCAAAAGAAGACGTTATATTAAAAGATAAAGAAATTACGATTAGCAATGATACTGAGCTAAAGGAACGTCTAGGAAAAACATCTTCTTTTCAAGCTGTATTCAGAGAGCATTTACTAACAACCAAGAATAAAAAAGAAGCCCATGAAGTTAAAAAATAAACAGCTCCGGATCCATGGCAAAGAGGTTTTTGGGGTGAATCTTGACTGTCATACAGGATGCGCTCACTATCACTCTGCGCTTGATATCATCGCGATTAAATTCTCCTGCTGCATGTCTCTCCTGATTTCCTCTATTTAAATGCCTGCTGCAAACGCTATTATGCCTGTTATTTTTGCCATTGCACAGCAGAGTCTCACCCTGCAGAACAGTGGCATCCAAGCGCCTTTGGAGAAAAGGCGATTTTATGCGGCCTTTGCGGAAAAGAGCTGACCATTCATCAATATTTGTCCTGCAATACCCATTGCCTGTATTGCAAGGCAAACTTCAATGTTAGGTGCAAATTGCATTGGACTTTGTACTTTGGCGCCATGGAAGCCAGCATTTTAATGCCCTGCCGTATAAAAGGGCTGGAAAAATTTCGAGCTTAAGAAATCGCCCGGCTTGATGTTTTGATCCACTTTATTGAATTGCGCTCCAATATCGATTCCAAATTTTGAAAAAAGAGAACTCACGGTGGCAGAACACCCATATTTTTTCTTGCCCGGCTGCCAAGCTGTCGTGCAATCATATGTAGGAGTCCTCCAAATTTTTATCCCCGTCTTGAAGACATCCCAGAAAGTAGCTTTCACCTGGGGAGCCTGAAGACGAGCCTCTCCGTCAATTTTTGCAAAAAGCTCATTAAATCCAGGGACGGCCTGATTGGGAAAACGGTTGTTATAAGCCTGCACCATGGCCTCGCGATTC
>JAZKAZ010000073.1:0-6315 GCA_040388845.1 Chlamydiota bacterium
ACAAAGATTAACGCACCATTTTGCAGATACCTCAAAACAACTCCAGAAGCATTGCTCAGCCTCTGGGCGCTCTCCTATTGGATCCTCTCCCAGATACTTCGCCATATTTGCAGATTGCTCGCTCGCCAATCTATTGATGTTACTCATATCGCCCCATTTTTAAAAATTTGCCGGAACTCTAGCAGATTTTTCAAATTTTTTCAATAGAATCAAAAACCAAAAAGGCGCATCCCGTTTTGAAAACTCGCCGCCGCAACCTCTTCCGCGGAGATTCCCTTCGCAGCTGCAATGCAGCGCGCAGTCTCAGGGATAAAGGAGGGCTCGTTCGGCCTTCCGCGCTTGGTTTGGGGGGCTAAATAAGGAGTGTCTGTTTCAATAAGAAGCTGAGAGAGGGGAACGATTCTTGCAACATCGCGCAACGCCTCGCTTTTTTTAAACGTGACAATTCCGCTGAGCGAAAGAGACCAACCCCGCTCTAGTACTTTTTCCGCCTCCGCAATGCTCCCGGTAAAACAGTGGAGAATGGCAGGGGCGTCCGGGGCGTATTCTCCATCTGTGATCTCAAAAAGATCGGCAAAGGCATCTCTGCAATGGAAAATGACAGGTAGTTTGCACTCAAGACTGAGCTTTAAATAGCGAATTAAAAAGCGCCGCTGCTCTTTCTTATTCGAATGCTCATAAAAATAATCGAGGCCTGTTTCCCCTATGGCTACAAGCTTTTTGCCTCGCGCCGCATCTGCAAAAAATGAAAACGCCGTTTCCCCTTCTTTTTCCACATCATGCGGAGTTGTGGCGCCTGAGTTTTTTATTTCAGGAAATTGCTCCTCGAGTTCAAGCCCTGACTGAAGCGTTTGTGGATCTGTGCAGATATTGATGATTTTACAGACGCCAGCATCTTTTGCGCGGGTCATTACCTGCTGGATCTGAGGCAATACATCAGGAGAACTTAAGTGAGCATGAGAATCAAAGAAATGCATCGCCGCCCTTGACTTTTAGCTCTCATTAGACTATCTCTTCTAGAGAATTCAAGGCAAAACATATGCTCATTTCACTTCCATTAGGCGCAGGCAACCCCTTCGTTACGGCATACGTTCAATCCGATTGGTTTGGCAAAGGAATTTTCTGGGGTCTTTTTCTTTTGTCGATCGTTTCCTGGGTGATTTTGATCCATAAAACCTGGCTCTTAATCCAAGTCCGCAGACTGTCGGAAGAATTTCTCACCCTTTTTTCCGAAAAAGATCCACTGGGACTTCACTTCACTCAAACCAATAAGGCTAAGTTTTTAGAAATCCCTCATCCTCTTTTCGAGATCTACCGGGCGCTCAAACAAAAAACCCTCCAAATCATCAGCCGAAACCATTTTTTTGCAGATCGTTCAGAGTCTCCCGTTTTTCTATCGGATGCAGATCTTGGACTCATTGAATCGCAGGCCCATACCTCTCTTTCCACTCAATATAAACTTTTAGAAAAACATCTTTTTATTCTATCCACTGTGGTCACATTAGCTCCTTTCTTGGGATTATTGGGTACTGTTTGGGGCATCTTGCTTACCTTCACGCAGCTCCACTCAGGTGGCTTTGCAGCCGGCAATACCGCGATGCTTTCCGGTCTTTCAATGGCGCTTGCGACCACCGTGATCGGTCTTGTTGTGGCAATTCCTGCGCTTGTAGGATACAATTATCTGAAGAATGCCGGACGCGAATATCGGCGAGATATGGAAGATTTCTCCCATCTTCTTTTAACTGCCGTTGAACTCCAATACCGGAAGCCCGATTATGCGCAAAAAATTCCAATCGCTCCCTGATGACGATGGGCTAGACGAGCCGTTGATCAATCTTACGCCCCTGATCGATGTGGTTTTTGTCGTCTTGATTACCTTCATGCTGATTGCCCCAATTTTAGATGTCGATTCAGTAAAACTGGCTCCAAGCGCGCCTGCGCAAAAAGGAGCTTCCTCTCACCAAAATAGCTCCATTTCCATCTCCGTTCATGCCGACAATTCCATTTGGTATCAAAATCATCCGGTAACTCTAGTTCAACTTGAAAAACTCTTAAAAGAAGAACGAAAAAAAACGCCGAACGCAATTCCTCAGCTTCTCCACGATAGCAGGGCCCAATTCGGCATATATCAAAGTTTAAAAAACAGTCTAGAAGGGATCGGCTTCGAGCAAATGGACGTAGTTTTGACGCCGGGATAAGATGAGCAAACTAGAGCTTTTACTAGAAAAATTTCGATCTTTTTCCCGCCTGAAACAGATTGCGTGGATTGTCTCTTTGACGCATCTTTTAGCAGTCTTTGGACTCATTGGACATCATCTGATTACTTACAAACAAGCGCCTAGACGCCCCATGCTTGTCAGAACTATTCCTTCTCCCAAACTCATCGCCTTACCCACCCAAAGCTCATCAGAGCCTATTTCATCGCTCCCTGCAAAGCCCCTTAAGTCTGCACCAAAAACCGAAAAAAAAAGCACGATCCCAAAGAAAAAACAAGTCCCTCCAAAAACCGCTCCAGCCAAAGAGACGCCCTCGCCCTCCAGATGGGAAAACTCAGAGGAAAAAAAGCTGATCCAAGAGATTGCGACAAGTCTCGAATTACTTACGAAAGAACCCGTTATTCTACCGCATAGATCCAAGCTCACCCTTCCTTCGGATGTAGTTTTGACTGCTCAAATTGGAGATATGCCCCCTTCGGGCGCCACCTACAGTGAAATCCTAATTGCCTATTTACAAAATGTTCTCGATCTTCCTGAATATGGAGAAGTCAGAGCGCGGATTGAAATTGACAGGGCGGGAGCTATTCTGGATTGCGCAATCTTGGAGTCCAAAAACGTCCGAAATAGCGAATTTCTGAAAAAGCGTTTGCCTGAGCTTGCCTTCCCATGCTTTAATGACTTCGGCATTTCTGACGCCACCTTAACTTTTACCATTACATTTCGCAATTCGGAGACTTAAATGATTCGAGTGTTCCTTTTTCTTCTCCCTCTGCTCCTGTTTGGTCAAGAGATCGAGGTCAGGTTGCCTACAAAACTCAAATCCAAGGCCGTTTACCTAAGTCAGCTCCATACCCACCGCCAAGAGCATGACTGGCGCTACTTCGAGGAAGTGCAGACGATTTTGGAATTTGATCTCAAGGCCTCTGGATTTTGCCACCTGCTCCCAACAAGAGAAGACTTAGAAACGACTTTTCATTTCCCTGATGTGCGCACAGATTTCAATATGGCTCCCTGGAAAAAAGAGAAAATTCCCTTTGTGATTGCCCTCCAGGTTTTTCAAAATTGTTTGCAACTCACTGCCTTCAATATCGAAAAAGGGACCTCCAAAAAATACTCTGATATCCCGCTTACCGGATCGATTGAAAAAGACCGGATTCCTTTGCACCGCCTCACAGACACCTTGCAAAAAGATCTCTTCGGCAAGGAGGGGATCGCCTCCCTCAGGATTCTCTACGCAAAGCGTCTTAAAAATGAAGAAAAAGGGCTGGAGTGGCTCTCGGAAATTTGGATTTGCGATGCAGATGGCGGAAGAGCCCGCCAACTCACTCAAGATAAAAGCTATTGCCTTTCTCCCTCTTTTTTGCCCAAAACTTCTAATGGAGATCTTGAATTCTTTTATGTTTCAGACAAAATCGGGCAATCAAAAATCTACCGAGCCTCCCTTGCAAATCCAAAAGGCGTCCCTATGGTGGAACTTCGAGGCAATCAAGCGCTTGCCTCTTTAAGCAGACAGGGGAATCAGATGGCCTTCATTACCGATGTGGCCGGCCGGCCCGATCTTTTTATCCAAAATCTCGATCCAAAAGGGCGCATGCTTGGCAAAGCGCGGCAACTTTATTCCAGCCCGAGAGCCACTCAAGCATCCCCCACCTTTAGTCCCGACGGGAAACGAGTGGCATTTGTCTCCGATAAAGATGGACCTCCTCGGATTTATTTGCTGGATGTCATTGGAGCGAAAGAAACCAAGCGCGCCGCCCCCAAACTTCTCACTCGGAAAAATCGAGAAAACACATCCCCCTCTTGGTCTCCTGATGGGACGAAACTTGCCTACAGCGCCAAAACAGAGGGAGTGCGACAAATCTGGATTTATGATTTCGAGTCGGAAGAAGAAATGCAGCTCACAAATAGCCCTGAAAATAAAGAGAATCCTTCTTGGGCTCCCGACAACTTCCATCTTGTATACAATACAGAATTCGAAGACACCTCTGAGATTTATCTCATCGATCTGAACCAATCGGATCCGATCCAAATCACCAAAGGAGCCGGTCAAAAACGGTTCGCATCTTGGGAGCCTCGCTGAACAAACCTCGTCAAGAAATCTCCCTTGCGTTAAATTGAATACAGAACTCGATGAGGGAACTTATGTCTCGTATCATATCTATTTTTATTCCTTGCCTGATTCTTTTTTCAGCTGGGTGCGCGCGCAATAGCAACCAGACGTGGGAAGACGTAAAAACTGCAGGACGCCATATGCAAAGAGGCGTTGATTCAATGTGGGGAAAAGAATACGAATCCAAAATGCTCACATCCGATGAAGAATTTATCGGACCCTACGACGATGATTTTATCCCGCTCAGCGACTCCGACCTGAAAAATTTATATGCAGCAACAGATTCGGCACTCCCGCAACCCAAAGGAATTCCAGGACAAAAAGGAGTTCCCTCCCTCGGCGAATTTTACATGCCGCCCGATGATTTGCGGATGCTTTTCCAACCCGTCCACTTTGACACAGATGAACATGTCCTTCATGAAAAAGCGGAAGTGGCCAGCCTGATTCAATTAGCTGCCTACCTGCGGAAAAATCCAAATATTTATCTTGTGATTGAAGGCCATACCGATGAAAGGGCTTCTGCAGGCTATAACATGGCGCTCGGAATGAGACGCGCCAATTACGTCCGCTCATTTCTCGTCAAAAACGGAGTGGATTTAAACCGGATTTACACAGCAACTAAGGGAAAAGAGCAGCCCTTTGCTAATGGCCATAGCGCAGATGATTGGAAACTCAATCGACGCTCCGAATTTAAAATCTACCGGAAATAATGAAACATCTGATTCTTTATTTTGCTGCATTTGCCCTGCTGTCTGCATGCTCTCCAATCCGCTCATCTCCTCATGATGAGAAACATCAGATGGAATTGACGCTCCATGAGGTGCAGACAAATCTGGATGATTTAAGACATGACATCCATTCCTATCAGACGGAAATCCAAATTCTCGATGGGCGGATCAAATATTATGAAAACGCCCTGACTTGCTTGAAGCAACAAGATATTGAAAAACAGTATGTAAAAATCGATCAGCTCTCCGAACAGCTCCATGCTCTCGAAAAAAAATGGAATATCTTTGAAAATTGGCAAAATGAAGAGAGCGGAAATCTCAAGCAACTTTTATTTCATTCAAAAGAAACCACAGCTGCGCTCAGCCAATTCAAAGATCGGATTCAAGAATTAGAACAAGATATTCTTTTGCAAAATCGCCGTTTTGAGGAGCTGGCTAAATTAAAGGGGACGATCGAAACGCTTGCTAAAGGCGGAAGATCCAGTGGAGACGCTGCTAAAATCTATAAAGTGCGATCAGGCGACTCCCTTGAAAAAATCGCTCGCTTTCATAAAGTTCCCGTCGAACGGATCAAAAAGCTCAATGGCCTAGATCAAGACCTGATCGTGATTGGCCAAGAGCTTAAAATCCCCAATGAGTAAGCCTGCAACGGAATGCTCGAAACGCCCCATCGGCCTCTTTGATTCAGGGTTTGGGGGATTGACTGTCATGCGGGAAGTTGCCCGTCTTTTACCGCGCGAAAATCTGATCTATCTCGGCGATACCGCGCATCTTCCTTATGGAAATAAATCGCCCGATTCCATTTATCGCTATGCTTTTGAAAATGCCGCCTTTCTTTTAGAAAAAAATATTAAATTATTGATCATTCCCTGCCATACTGCCTGCACACATGCACTCAGCGCTTTGCAAAAACAACTTCCGATCCCTGTCATTGGAGTGATTGAATCAGGAGTTGAGCTCATCTTTGAGACAACATCCTCATTTCGCATTGCAGTTTTAGGAACTAGCAGCACAATTGCCTCCGGAATCTACCCTGCGCTGATTCGGAGCCGTTTTCCCAATGCTCATGTTTATCCGGTAGCTTGCCCCCTCTTTGTTCCTCTCGTTGAAGAGGGGTTTTTTAACCACAAGGCAGCCGAACTCGTAGCGGAATCCTACTTAAATCCTTTGAAGCAGCAGCAAATCGACACAGCCCTTCTTGCCTGCACGCATTACCCGCTGCTCCGTCCGATCATCCAAAAGACCCTTGGAAACCAGGTCC
>JAZKAZ010000073.1:6325-7110 GCA_040388845.1 Chlamydiota bacterium
ACTCCAAGCGCTTAAGACACTCAAAACCGCCCAACTTCTGAATTTACAAACCGAGATTCCCCAATATGAATTTTTTGCTACAGACGATCCGGAAAAATTCCGCGTACTGGGAAAAATCTTTTTCGAATCTGAAATTCAAACCGTCAAATCTTTTCAGGAAATCAACACGATGTACAGTATTTCTTGAAAAAAAATAGGTATTTATGAAATTATTTTGAGCGGTTGGTGTTCTGTTTCAGAGCCCGCTAAATCGCAACGAGGTACAAGATGACTCAAAAAAAACGGATCCTTTTAATTGAAGATGAAGAAGACATTGCAGCCCTAATTAAGCTCCAAGCCGAACTTTCTGGATATAAACTGCATGTAGAAGTCGACGGAATCAATGGATACCGTGCAATTGAACGGGAAAAACCCGATTTGGTCATCCTCGACATCATGCTTCCCGGCGAAAATGGGCTAGATGTTTGCAGAAGAATGAAAAGCAGCCCTGAGTTAAAAAATATCCCTGCGATTATTTTATCTGCAAAAAGCGAAGAGCTCGATGTCGTATTGGGCCTTGAGTTAGGAGCGGATGACTATGTGCATAAGCCCTTTTCTCCAAAGGTTCTTTTTTCTCGAATCAAAGCGATTTTAAGACGCGGCAAAGAACCTGAAAAAGTCACTAAAACGGTAAAATTCAGCGAATTCAACCTCGATATCGACCGTTATCTTCTCCGCAAAGGGGAAAAAATTATCCCGCTCACCCTCTCCGAATTCGGCATTTTGCGCAGATTGGTGACCAATAA
>JAZKAZ010000073.1:7120-11718 GCA_040388845.1 Chlamydiota bacterium
AGGGGAAGGTGCTGACCCGCAATCAACTTCTGGACGACATCAACAACGATGATGCCTTCATCGTCGACCGAAATATCGATGTCCATATTGCATCGCTGCGCAAAAAATTGGGACCTACCTTTGATTGGATTGAGACAGTCCGCGGCATTGGCTACCGCTTTCGGGAGGAGTCTGTGTTCGCTTAAGTGACGGGAGCTGTTGCAAGTTTTACTCATCCTCTAATCTTTTCAGTATGTATACCACAAACCTGCCAAAAACTTGGATTTGGACCGGCGCGAAGTAAATTCTTCTCAATCTGTTAGCGGAAATGCCTATTGACTTGAATCATATTGCTGGCTATCCAAAAAATAAATAACAAGAAAGACAGGACATGGCAGGTTCAATTAGCCCTTCAGGCTCTACTCCCATTTCCACAGATTCTTACTTCGACCTAGGATCATGGCAGAGCTGGTCTTTGCCGATCGATTGGTCAAAAACGCCTCCTACAATCGATCCAAAAGCCTTAAACGAATATCTCGATTCCTACTCCCAGCAGCTCTTGAATGGAGGAATCAAACAGACGACTCTCGCCTTTGCCCAATTACAGGATTTACAAAACATCTTATCCGGAAATTTTCAAGGGTGCGACAGCACAGATGCCCTCTACATGCTCAGCAAAAATACAGGCGGCGGCACGGTCAATGGAGTGCCGGTCTTTCAGTATATGATCAACCGCATTCAAAGCGATGGAGTTGACGTCTATCTATCTTTTGGAGGAGCCTCTGCAAGTGAAGATGATTTTAACTTCAAGTTTGATCAGACGTTCACCCCCCAAACTGCTGCAAACGATTTAAACCAAATCGTCCAAGAATATCATTTAAAAGGGATCGATTTTGACCTGGAAGATGCTGCGGGGAAAATGGTTGCTGATAATGGAGCTGGAAACTTAGCTGCTTTTTTTAAATCTTTGCACGATGGATCCCAGGTGCCGATCTCGCTCACTTTGATGGGAGATGCAAACCAATGGGGCGTCCAAGGGCAATCCTTTGGGGCGATTTTTTCGCAAGGCTATGGCTTTAATCAAATGTTCGATGGGATCAATTTAATGCTCTACAACGGCCAATATTATTTAGATCCCGGGACACAGTATTCCTGGGGCATTGCCAACTGGGTCAATCAGATGGCCAGCCAATCCGGGTTAAGCCCTTCGCAATGCGCCTCTTATTTGCATATTGGATTTCTCGACTCGATCAATTATCTCGATCCCAATAATTCCGGTGGCGAGAAATACAATTTCCCTCCCAATGTGACGACAAGCGGTCAGGCGGCAGCCTACATTCTACTCCAGCTGCAACAAGCTCTCAGCCAGACTTATGGGTCACAGATCTCATTTGGCGCATCTTTCTTTTGGGCAGGCAATGCAAACTATTCTGTCTCATCTAGCAATAATTACGAATCTCAGTTTTTCCCAAGTAGCGGCAGTTTTTTTGAGTCTGATTTCACCCATTTTTTGCAGACAGCCCAAAAGCCCAATATCGAAAACTTGGCCAGCCATCCTGTGCGGAGAAAAAAACCAAGACCTCCAAAACCCTATGTTTAAATCTAGACATTAATTGGATATGAGGTTAATTCAAAACTAGAGGAAGAATCAGAGGAGAACTATGAAGTATTTCCCAAGCTGTTTACTAATGCTCATCTCAATTACGACGGGTAGCTGCGCAACCAACACTGGAACGGGCATGTTTGCGGGAGGAGTTCTCGGGGGCGGCATAGGCGGCCTCACTTCAGGCAGTGGGGGAGGAATCCTGATCGGCACCGCAGTGGGGGTAGTCGCGGGGGGACTGATCGGATTTGTTTTAGACGAACAGGATCGAAAAGTGATGGAGAGAAGCAGCCCGCGCACCGTCGATCGGATGGATCGGGGCGAGCCGCTGACAATCAACGATGTCATCAAATTGAGCCAAGGCGGCGTCAGCGACGATACCATCATTGAGTACATGGGAGATACTAATAGCACCTACCACTTAAGCCAGGCCCAAATACGAAGATTAAATGACGCCGGCGTGAGTAAACGGGTCATTGAAACGATGGCCAATTCGGATAAAGGATCGTAAAATTGATTGCTAAAAAAAAGAAAAGGGCTTACACGATATAGGTCAACAGCTTTTCCCAACCCTAGATAGAATATGTCCACGCAACTTGAAAACGATCCTCTGTTCGACGATGCTTTTTTCCAGCACAATCTTCCTCAATATTACCGGGCAATTCTGCGCGATTTTAGACGGGTCATTCACTCGTTTGTCTCTTTTAATATCCTCTTTCTAGCCCTTTTTGGGACCGAGCTTGTTTTATTTTTTCTATTCCTCCCTTTTTTGAGTAAATCAGCAGTGCTTGCCTTCGCGCTCGGCGGTTTATTTTTAACCTGTTTTTCCTACGTGATTCTTCTCTTTTATTTTCAAGCCAAAAAACCTGAACAACTGCTCGATTTAAGAGATCAATTTCTCCTCTCTTGCAGACAACTTCTCCCAGCGGCGCCAGGAGAGGTTCAGCACCACCTCTCTCTTGCGGAGGCGCTTTCCAAGCTTTCTCAATATCTCCATAATTTTGAGTGGAATTTTTATAAAATCCCTAAATTTCTGCTTCCGTTCTCTGGGATTATTTCTCGAATTTCTGCCTTTTGTTATTGGGAAGATGTCTTTAAAATGAAGCTCTTGTTGATGCAATCTGCCATTGATGAACACCTTAAGCAAATCAGGTCTACCCCCACTGATCTTGAAGTCCATGCCTCTCTTGCAAATACCTATGTAGCTCTTTCGAAGATTTATTCTGCTCCTTTAGAAAAAGGAACCAGTTCGTTCAAGAAGATTCAACCCTATTTTGAAGAAAAATTCCAAACATCTGCCCGCCTTGCCATCGAAGAGTTTCGCATCCTCAGCCACTACGCTCCCAATGACCCTTGGGTCCATGAACAGCTGGCAATCGGCTATCGAGATCTCGGCATGCCGGAAGAAGAGGTCAAAGAAGTAGAAACTCTTTTAAAACTCCGCTCGCAAGATAAGGAAATCCTCTTTCGCTTAGGCGCCCTCTACTTCAAACAAGGGCAAAATGCCAAGGGGCTTCAGGCTTATGAGGAGTTAAAACGGGCAAATTACAAAAAAGCCGAGGATCTCATCGCGATCTATGGCACTTTTCAAGGCCTTTCCAAGCCTAATTTCAATTAAAAATTCTCTGTTTTTAGAAAAAACAGCAGGAACTTTCGTTTTTCGAAAAAAACCTCTTTCGATAAAATTCAGCAGAATCTTAATCTTTGAATCCAAACCAATGATTGCATGCTGAAGGAACAGAAACGCTCTCTCATCACACTCTATCTTGCATATTTTGCAGATTACTTTAGTTGGGGCGCAGCTATTGCATTCCTCGCTGTCTATATCACTTCGGAAAATAGCCCTTTTACAGATCTTCTTTTAAGCCGCCATGTCTCGCTGGGGATCGCTTTAGCAGCTTTTCCCATTGGCGAGGTCATCGGGTCCCCTATCTTAGGCGATTTATCCGATTGGATTGGACGAAAAAAAGTTTTAGTGGGCGGCCTTTGGGGATCTGTCTTCACGATGGGTCTTTGCGCGCTTTCCCTTTGGCTCCACAGCTTCTCCCTTTTCGTCATCGGCCAATTTCTCGTGGGATTTTTTGCTGGGAAGCAGGCGATGGCGCAGGCCGCAATCGTCGAAATCCAGGCTGGCACTAAGGGGCAAAAATTAGCCTTTCTTTCCGTTCTCGGAGGCGCTGCCTGGATCTTAGGTCCTTTTTTGGGAGGGCTGATGATGCAGGAGCCATTTCTTTCCTATGGTGGATATATTTGGCCGAGCCTCTTGGCCTGCGCTTTTTTCCTCTTCACCCTCCTTTTTACTCAAATTTTTTTTACAGATACATATCAGCCTCCCCACCGAGAGCTCTCAACTGCAAAATTCGTTCAGAGCGTTGGAGATCTCTTTGTATTGACCTGGAAAGAAAGCCTTTTTTTTCTTTTTATCCTGAATTTGCTTGGATGGTATCTGCTCGCACTTGGCCTCTCCGACTTTCTAATCGTCCGATTCCATTTGACAGAAGCTCAGGTAGGCTTTTTTAACAGCTATCTCAGCCTTTGCTTCACCATCGGCGGCGTGATCGGAACCGCATGGCTTCTCCATCGCTGGAAGGCAAAAAACATCCTCTTTTGGACCTTGCTCTTAGGCTCGCTTGGCCTTTTTTTCCTCTTTGGAGCGCAAAAAATCGCGGAACTCTGGGCCTATCTTGCAATTCCCGCTTTCACAGAGGCTTGGATCTACCCCGCATACCAAACAGTCCTTTCAGATCACACCAGCGAAAAAAACCAAGGAAAACTATTTGGACTCATCGGAGCCAGCAACGGAGCCTGCCAATTCGCAGCCTCCCTCATCCTAACCGGCTTTTCCAGCCACTCCTCAATTCTCATCGCAGCGCTTCTCTTCTTAAGCAGCGCAGCCCTACTCCCTGCCCTAATGCGCAAAAAGACAAAACCCCAGAGCACCAAGCCTCCAGCTTAATTTACAGGTTCGCTAGATACACCAAGTTTACAGGATAGCGCCGAGGCGGCTTTAAGGATA
>JAZKAZ010000074.1:0-612 GCA_040388845.1 Chlamydiota bacterium
TCTAATCCTTTCTCTTTCAGCTCTTCTTCAAATAACTCTTTGAGCCGAGTTGTGTAGTCAACGTCTTCGCAGCAATAATCTTTCACTTGTTCTAAAGGAGCTTCCCACATCGAGCGGAGCTGTTTTCCCTTGCCGATGAGAGTTTCGATCGGAATTTTTATTTTCTTAAATTTTTCAAGAGCGAGCTCATCTAGGTTGTGCCGCCGTGTTTGGGGCGCGAGCAGATACGAGGCAAGGAGGGTGTCGAAGGAAATTTTTTTCAGGGAAATCCCGATATTTTCAAGGACATGGGAGTCGTATTTCAAATTATGGCCGAAAAAGGCGCATTTGGCGCTTTGGAAAAAATTTCTCAATGCTTTTTTTACAAAAACATCCCCAAGCGCTCCATTGCAAGGGACGTAGGAGGCCTCTCCAGGAGTTGTAGAAAACCCAATTCCGACCAATTCTGCAAGGAGTGGCTGGATCGAGGTTGTTTCTGTATCGATCCCTACCTCTTTTTCTTTGGAGAGCTGCGTGAGAAGCAGTTCGAGCTCCGTCTCATCATCGATGAGATTGTATTGGTGTTTGTCTGTGTATCTTTTTTGCAGAGGATTTGAAGGGGCTTTCGTTGTG
>JAZKAZ010000074.1:622-6641 GCA_040388845.1 Chlamydiota bacterium
GAATTTCATCCGGTGAAAAAAATCGATGAGATTTTGCTTGTCTATTCCTTTGAGGCGGTAATATTCGGGATCCTTAGGGATTTCAACAGCTGTGTCTAGAGTCGCTAGTTGCCGGCTCATGAGCGCTACTTCTTTTTGGGTGCGGAGGGTCGCCTGTTTTTTTTCCCCTTTCACCTTTTCCGGATGGGCTAAAATAGAATCGAGGGTTCCGAATTCTTGCAAAAGAGAGGCGGCTGTCTTAGGTCCAAATCCTTCAAGTCCTGGAATGTTATCGGAGGCATCTCCCATAATCGCGAGAAGATCGAGCATTTGACTAGGTCTGACTCCGAAGAGCTCTTGGACTTTCGTCGCATCGATGAGGAGATTTTCTTTATGAGCCTGGATCATAAAGATCTGCTCCCCCACGAGCTGCATCAGATCTTTATCACTCGAGCAGAGATAAACCTGAGCGCCCTGTTTTTCTGCCCAAAGGGCAATACTCGCCATTGTGTCATCGGCCTCTACCCCTTCTTTGCAGAGGGTCGAAATGCCGGCCAGTTTGCAATATTCATAGGCCCATTCAAATTGAGGAAAAAGATCCTCCGGGGCTCCTTTGCGGTGCATTTTATATTCTGCATAGACGGCCTTCCGAGATGCTTTATTATCGGGGCCGTCGAAGACGCAGACTAAATGCGCAGGGACAAAATCGTTGATGATCTTTTGCACACTGCGGATAAACCCAAACAGCGCGCCAGTCGATTCTCCGTTGCCGTTTGTCATGGGTCCAATGGCGTAATAAGAGCGGAAGAGAAAATTGACGGCATCGAGGATGTAGATTTTATCCATGTTTATGGCTAATTCTCCCCCGGTTGGTAGAGGTAGGCTACTTTGTCTCGAATTTTTGGGCCGCCAAGATCAATCGAATGTTCAATTTTACCTGTGAAAAAAGGGGATGTGCTTTTAAAAAGAGAGGAAATCCATAAGTTTTTGGATTGCAGTTCGATCACTTGGTAAGGTGTAGAGGGATCTATATGCGCCTCTTTTAAAAGGGCCAAGAGGGCCAAATCCCTGCTTGCATTGGCAAAGTCGATATATCCGAGCCTCTCTGCTTCAACGGGATCGAAAACTTGGGCTCCATACTCGCTCACGAGTTTTTCCTTATCCAAGCGAGGGCGCGCAGAGGTGACGATATTTACAAATTGCTGGTAAAAGTAGGCGGTGACCGCTTTTAAGGAGGCGTCTTCGCCCTCTCTCCACGGACGGGTTGGATTCATCATATCCTTATCAAGGCCTTGAGTGAGGGTGCGCGCTTGGACGCCGATTTTGCCCATCGCGTCATAAACGTTGAAAAAGGGACCGAGGATGACTCCCACAGATCCAACAATGCTTGCAGGGCCTGCGAAAATTTGATCCGCTGCAGAAGCGATGTACATCCCGCCGGAGGCGCACATTCCGCTCACATAGGCAAAAACGGGAACTTTATAGCGCTCTTTATATTGCAGAAGGAGCCGATAGATATTGTCTGAATCGACCACAGTTCCGCCAGGGGTATTCAGATGGAGGAGGATTGCTTTGACTCGGTCTGCGCTCAAAGTTCCTGTGCGCGAATCGAGGAGAATATTTTGTATGACTTCTGTATCTAGAGTTTTTGGCTCTCCAATCACCCCTTGGATGTTGATCTGGAGAACGACCGGCGCTGTGTGGGAAACGACTTCTCTTTTGCCCGCAGCGTCGGGTAAGTAGTTGATTGATGTTTTTTCCTCAATTGAGCTTGAGGAGGAAAGCGATGCATAGACAATGGAGCAGAGGACGAAAGCTAGAAAAAGTCCGCAGACGGCAAAAAACATCCGGGCAAAGCTTCGGAGCGCTGAAACAAAAATGGATTCTCGTGAAAATTCCATGAAAAACAACCTAAATTTAAGGATCACTACTCTTTATATCTGAAACAGACCTACCGTTCAAGCAGTTGTCGTGCTTCGGGAGATTTGAAAGAGTTCAAGAAAGGCCAGCCATCCCATCAGAAAAAAGGCAGCAAAAAAATACCAGGGAAAAGCGATGTTGAGAATGATCCCCATTAGAGTGATGAATTGAAGCGCTGTCGTGATTTTTCCCCAGCGGATGGCTCTTAAAATAATCCCCTTCCATCTTCCCGTTGCGAGCATAAGCAGAGTGTAGAGGCAAAGAAAGAAATCCCTTGAAAGCATGGCGGTGACTTCCCATACTGCCATCTTCCCCTCTAAAAAAAGAATGGTCATTGAGAAATAGACGAAAAATTTATCCATTGCTGGGTCGAGGATCGCGCCCAATCTACTCGATTGCTTGTTTCTTCGTGCGAGATATCCGTCAATGCTGTCGGTAATCATGGCAAGTAAAATGGCCAAAATACGCAAAGATGGGCTTTCTTGCAAAAATAAGAGTGCAAGCGGCGCACGGAAAAAAGATAGGCCATTCGATATAGTAAGCATGACGGTCTATGGGGGGGAATACGCAAAGGTTTAGGGTTTAAGTGGAAACCTTTTTCTTAAAGGTATACCAAATAAAGACAATTATCGACACCACAAAGGCAGAGAAGACAAAAATATTGAAAGTTTTCAAAAAGCTCAACAGGGCGGTGTAATTTTTGCTGAGGGAATAGGCTAAATAAAAGAGAGTGGTATTGGAACAGAGGCAGGCAATCCCGTCGCTGATCATGAATTTGGGAAAGGGCATTTTCCCCATTCCTGCCGTTAGAAAGAGGCAATTTCGAACCCCAAAGGGAATAAATCTGCCGACTAGCAAGGTCCAAAACCCGTATTTCGCATAGTAATTTTGGATTTGATCCAGCCTTTTACGATCGATGGTTTTTGCAAATAGAGGGATATTCCAGAGTTTCGGCCCTAGTTTTCGCCCCATCCAATAGACGACCCAATCTGAAATATAACACCCTAGGAAGACGGCTGCAAAAAGCTTTCCTGTATTTTCTGGAACAATTAAGGCTGCAATCGAGGCGCTTAGGACGATCATGAGATCTTCGCTGATGGGAATATTCAATCCCGCGAGCATGAGAGCTCCAAAGACGATCCAATGGGCGTGTTGGGCGTGATCGAAGAGAAATTGTATGAATGTATCCATTTATTCTTACAAACAATGAAAGTGAAATATTTGTAAATAGAAAAGCATCATATCAGATGGCTTGATTGCATAAATATTAATTCTGTGAGGCTCTGCCTTTAGATTATAACTAAGAACATTATCTCTCTTGTGCTCTGTGCTCTCTGTGGTTAAAAAATTTTCATAAGCCTGTGATGTTGCAAGTTTTGGAAAAATTTTTAACTACAGAGAGCACAGAGCTCAAGAGAGATTAATCTCTATTGCACCGCCTAGGTTTTGAGGCGAGCGGCAAAAAAACATGATGTGAAGGATATAATCATAGGCATGATGAAAAAAAAGGGTTAATTATTTTGCGAGGATGGGATTGTCTGCTTCGGCGAGGTCGAGATTCGGAGTTTTTCCTGTCAGGGTATCGAACTGTTTGCCGAGCGAGATGACAGATAAGACCCAGACTAAAACAACTCCAAGGAAAATAGCTGCTACATAGGGGGTGCTTGCTGCAACTGTAGAAAAGATGATGAGCAGTCCTTGGTGGATCACGGACCCTCCAGATTTCCCGAGTCTTGAGCCGACGCCATCGATGGCAGCTTTTCCTTTAAGCTTCGATTCATTGCTCAAGGGGATGAAGGCAATCTCTTTTGTCGCGTCAAAAAGGGTGTATTTACAAGCTCTGCTGATGCAATTTTGTAGAGAGCCAAGGCTAACGCTCAACATGAGAGGGGTGGATCCCAAAAAGGCTGCCGCCCATTTGACCCAGCCAGATCCCGAATCTTGGAAAAGAGTAAACCCAAAAAAGCCAATTCCTGTGACTAAGATGACCACAGGGGGAATGATGGCGCTAAAGGTCCAAGAAAATCTCCGGACTAGATTTCCTGTAATAAAAATAGAGGCAATCGTCGCGATGATCGCCATTAGCGTCATGACCTCCCCCATATAAATATTATATTCATTGGGATTTGGATAGATTTGCTTGATTTGGTTCTTCCACACGATTTCGATCAAATTGATTGCGATATTGTAAGTGACGACAATCGCGGCAATGCAAACCAAATATTTTGATTTGGCGAGATAGGAGAAATTTTTTCGCATCGACATCTTGATTTTTTCTGGCCGGAGATGTTCGGGGCGGCTTTTTTCGGAAGGGGTGATTACGCGCCGATTTAGCCATCTAAAGACGGCAATCGTAACGATGCCAGAGGCAATGATGATGCAGTTTAGAAAAAGGACGGATTGATCCCAGGCATCTTTTCCATAGGGAAGGGAAGGGATATAGAGGCTTCCGGAAAAATAGACGGAGGCTTGGCCTGAAAAAATTCCCGCGACATTTGCGCCGATCATGAGGAGGCTATAGTATCTTTTGGCCTCGCCTACATTGGTGACTTCATTGGCAAATCCCCAGAAAAGAACCGTCATGATCGCTGTTCCCCAAAGCTCCGACATGACGTAGAAAAGGGTGAACGTCCAGTTGCGGAAGACTGCAATAAACCCTTTAAATCCTTCCGGAAGAAGGGCTTGTAACTTGTCTGCTAGTTCAGTCGGGTGTAAATACTCTTGAGCGGGGAAAAGAATGAATGTGAATATAAAGAAAAAGGAGAGGAACATGCTCATCATGATATAAAAAACTTTTTCCCGGCTAAATCGGTTCGCGAGCCGTGTGAAAAGAAAAGTTAGGAGAATCGCACAAGGGAGAATGGCCCAGACTTTGATGAAGGGGATCGCCTCAGCTCCGGATTGCGGGGCGGTGACGACCATCGAGTCTTTATAAGATCTAAGGGCGTTATAATTGAAACTAATCAGAAAGAACATACAAAACATTGGGATAAATTTCTTTAATTCCCAACGGTGTATTGGCCAGAAGAAAGCGCGCCACTTACCGAATTCTGCCGTGCTATTCGCCTGCATACATCAACTTAAGGTCGCCTCTGATTGGATGCACCCCAGCATGACATATTCGCCCATTTATGAAAATGGCTACTTTTAAGAGAGGGCATCAATTCCCGGAAGATGACCGAATTCAAGAAATTCGAGAGAGGCTCCCCCCCCGGTGGAAAGGTGAGTAAATTGATTTTGAAGGCCCATCTGCTGGACCGCTGCAATCGAATCGCCACCGCCGACCACTGTTTTAGCAGTGGAGTGAGCCAGGAATTCGGCAATCGATTGGGTGCCGATTGCAAAATGGGGCATTTCAAAGACCCCGAGTGGACCATTCCAAAAAATAGTTTCCCCATTTTTTAAAACGGTGGACCAGTCGCGAATTGTTTGAGGGCCGATGTCCATTCCCCGCCAGCCCGGCGGAATTCCCTCGTTTGTTGGGACAATCTTCCGAGGTGCATCGTTAGAAAACTTTTGAGCAATTACTAAATCGGAAGGAAAATAAAGGGAAAATTTTTTCTTTTTAGCTAAACTTAAAATTTGATGTGCCGTTTCTAGTTCGGCTTCTTCATAAATTGAATCACCGATTTCAATTCCTTGGGCCTTTAAAAATGTATACGTCATCCCTCCGCCGAGAAAAAGGGCATCGACTAAATTTAATAAATTTTTAATGACCCCGATCTTCGTCGAAATTTTAGCTCCTCCGATGAGGGCATAAAAGGGCCTTTTGGGGTGTTGCAAAAGAGCCGATAGGGTGGAAATTTCCTTTTCCATTAAGAAGCCGGCCGCGCATTTTCCTGGAAAATATTTTGGGACGGAAACAATGGATGCATGGGCCCGATGCGCGGCTCCAAAGGCGTCATTTACGTAAAAATCACCACTTGAGCTCAGCTCTTTTGCAAAGGAGGGTTCTTTTTCGGGATCTTCTTCTCCTGGATGAAAGCGGAGGTTTTCCAAAAGGAGGATCTCCCCTGGTTTTAGCGAATGAACCATAGATCGTACGGCAGGACCTACACAGTCAGGAGCCATAAGCACAGGCTGGTGGATCATCGTTGATAAAACTTTGGCGCAAGGAGCT
>JAZKAZ010000074.1:6651-18546 GCA_040388845.1 Chlamydiota bacterium
TTGCCAGGCATGAGATGGGAGACTCTTTTTTTGACAATCGGCCCTATGCAGTCAGGCATCATCTCGACCGGTTTTTTTAAGAGCTCGGAGAGTCTTTTTGCGCAAATTTTCAGCGAAAATTGAGGGTCAGGCTGTCCGTCAGGCCTTCCCAAATGGCTCATTAAGACTAAAGAACACCCCTTTTTTAAAATATATTCGATAGATGGAAGCGATAGGGCGATCCGCGAGTCATCTGTGATTTCCCCATTTTTTGATAGGGGGACATTGAAATCGACGCGCATCAAAACTCGCGTGCCTTCTTTCAGGGGAAGTTCTTTAAGACTTAAGGTAGCCATAGATGCAGATCGTAATCGGGTCGTAGATTTAGAGCAAAAAAAAAGCGCCTCATGGAAGAGACGCTAAAATAATAAATAGGTAACTAGGGTTATTATTAATTGTAATTAACGGTGGTAAGTCGTTAACGTTGTTTAATTATAACAAAATCATTCATTTAATTAAATCGAATTATTGATAGTAGTTTTAATGTTTTATTATTAACTAGTTACGAATGTTTTACTTGGCATTCCGGGATCTTCCCGCGCGAGCCGAGGCACTCCATAACCTGATGAATTTTCTTGAATAAACCGGATGAGCCGATTCCCGAGGCTAGGAGGTGTGGCAAAATGAGAGGCTCCTCGGACAGGATCGAGCGTGTGTAGGTAATAGGGGATGACTCCTGCGTTCACAAGCGCCTCAGAGAGTTCAAGAAGGATGGGTCCAGTGTCATTGACCCCTTTGAGCAGCACCGATTGATTTAAAACGGGAATGCCTAGACAAAGAATTTTTTTGAGAGCAAAGACGACGTCTTCGTCCAATTCTGCGCGGTGATTGCAGTGAATGACAAAAATGATTTGTTTCTCCGTGGATTTAAGTAGCTCTAGAAAAGAGGCGTCGATTCTTTCCGGGATGCCGATTGGAAAACGAGTGTGGAAACGGATCCGTTTTATATGTTTGATGCTGCTTAAACCAGATAAGAGTCCGCTCAAAATTCCATCGCTCAAAGAAAGTGGGTCCCCTCCGCTTAGAATGATCTCAGAGAGGCTTAGGTCTTCTTTAATATATTGAAGTTCCCGCTCAAATCCCTTTTGCTCTGTCTCATACGGAAAATTCTGTCGAAAGCAATACCTACAGTGCATTGCGCAAGCGCCTGTTGCAACTAGCAAAGCCCGACGGTTGTATTTATGTAAGATTTTCTTTGTCTTTCGAAAGATTTGATCTCCTACTGGATCTGCCAAAGAATTGGGCGTAAAAATAAGTTCATCTTCCAGAGGGACAAACTGGCGCAAAATCGGATCATCTAATGTATTTGGGGCAATTTTAGAAGCGAGCCTTCTGGGGAGATTGAGAGAAAATTTAGCCTTTTTTAAAATTTTACTTCTCAAGTCTGAGTCGAGTTCTAAAAACTGCAGCAACTCTTCAATTTGAGTGAAATTCTCTCTTTGAATCTGGCGCCAAAGTGGGACTGGGGCTTTAGGCAGTAAAACGAGTGTCATAGGACACAGGAGTTTAGACCGTCACGCCTTTATTCTCAATTTCGGATAAAATACTTTGCAAAGTGGCTTTTGCCTTTTCGGCAGGGGATTTTTTCGGAAGCGTCACTCGAGTGATATCGGCGCCGAGCGAGGTGAGCTTGAGAACTAAGTCTTCGTATCCCCGATCGAGGAATTCAGCGCTAGAAATCGTGCTTGTGTCGGGGACTAATAACGCTGCCATCACGTAGGCAAACCCTGCTCTTAAATCGGGGATCGCGATATTTTTTGGAGATAATTGAGTGGGGCCCTTTACTACGATGCTATGGTGATGGTCGCCAGAGGCAAAACGGCATTGTTTGCCTCCCAAACATTGAGTGAACAGTTCGATGTCGGCGCCCATTTCTTTTAGCATGTGTGTATAGCCGAACCTGTTTTCATAAACAGTTTCATGGATGACAGAGGCTCCGTGGGCTTGTGTCATCAAGACGACAAAAGGCTGTTGCCAGTCGGTCATAAAGCCCGGATGCACATCGGTCTCTAAATGAACCCCGCCGCGTAAGGTGCCTTCATAAAAAAATTCAATCCCATTTTGTTTGATGTGGAAGCCGCCGCCCATCTCTCGCAGTTTATTGAGAAATGCGATCATATTGAGGTGTTCTGCTCCTTCAATGAAGATTCTCCCTTTCGTGCTAATGGCGGCCATGGCATACGAGGCCACTTCATTCCGATCGGTCAACACAGTGTGCTCAACTTCGTGAAATTGCGTGGCTTGCTGGATGCAGATGGTCCGATCTACATCTACGCGAATATTTGCCCCAAGCTTTTGTAAAAAAAGGATCAAGTCGATGATCTCAGGTTCGATCGCAGCATTTTTAATGACGGTCGTTCCTTTTGCGCGGACTGCTGCGAGAATCGTATTTTCGGTGGCGCCCACCGATGGATAATTGAGAGAAATAATTGCCCCTTTGAGTCCGTGATGGGATTGCGCAAAATAAGCGCCCTCTTTTTTCATCTCTCGATATTCAATACGAGCGCCTAATTTTTGCAGCGCGTTGATATGCAAATCGATGGGACGCACTCCGATCAGATCGCCGCCAGCAGTGGGAACGATGATGTCTTCATCGGTGCGCCCTAGAAGCGCGCCGATCATCAAAATGGGGATCCGGTTAGAGCCTGAGTAGCGCTGCGGAACGTAGCAAGTTTTCAAAACCGGGGTCGCGATTTCGAGAATTTTATTTTTTTTATCCCATTTGATTTCTGATCCAATCTCCGAGCACAAATTGACTGTGATTTCCACGTCTCCGATGTTGGGAACATTGTAGAAAGTGCATTTTTTATCGGAGAGAAGAGATGCGACAAGGAGCTTCGTCATCGCATTTTTTGCGCCAGCAGCTTTGATGGTCCCTTGGAGCGGTTTGCCGCCTGTAATTTTCAGAATTTCCATGAGATCTCCATTGTTGCTGCAAGTAAGAAGGGGTATTTTCGCGGGGGATTACTACTGCAGTATATACAAACTTGAATTTTTAGCGCATTTTTTGCAAAAATAGTTGGCATGCACAAAAAAATTTTCCCATTTCTTTTTGCGAGTCTTTTCGGATGTAGTTTGACTTTGCTCTCCCTTGAATGGGGAGTTTTAAATTTGCAATGGGAAATTTGGGCAGCTGCCTCGTTTTTAAGCGCGGCAGCTCTTGTTTTATTTCTTTTTTTCCCTCGCGAAAAAAAGGAAAAGGAAGAAGAGATCAAACTGCCAAAGGAATCGATTGAGCAATTGCGAGAAGAGTTGACGAAATTCGAGAGAGAATTCAAATCAGCGCTCAGAGGACACTTGAAAATTTCGATTCTGTTTTGGGCCCATTACTACAAAAAAGAAAAGGTCAAAACATTTGCCGAAGCGAAGCGAGAGGTGTTTTTTGATCTGAAAAAAGAATTTCCTCATTTGCCTTGGATGGAATCTCTTCTCGAAGAAATCCGCCAAGAATTAGCGAAGTACAAGTGAAGTCTAAAGAATTTCAATCTGCAGATTTCTGCTGCAATTGATGAGTTTCCCATTTACGACCAGTTCGCTCGGAAGAAGCCCTGAGTCTGCGCGTGTATAGCAAAGGCGGAGCATTTTTTCGGGGGCTCTAATTTTTTGGATCTGGAGAGCCGCCCAGCTCATGGTCTTGCGCCCATTGATTTCGACAACGGGTTGGAGCCTTTTCCCATTGTTTAAATAAACGTACGCATCGATTCCAAAATTCCCAAAAAATCCCATCTGTTTGATTTTTTGGATCAAAGGGCGAACACAGCTTAGATGTTCTTCCAATGCCCAGCCAAAAGAGCCGAAAATCTTTTCAGTGGGCCCAACCAAAGTTCCCTTATAAGTGCCATTGGACTCATTTTCAAAAACGGTAGCTCCTAGCAAACGGTTATCTTCCCACTGCGTACTGAAATCGAAAAGACGCTCCACCCAAGGCTCGCCAATGAGCGGGAGGTTTTGATTGAATTGCCGTTTAAGAAACGTCTGCAAGGATCCCCTCGGCAAATCCAAATGAAAGTGCCCGTTGCCAGCTGTTCCAAAGGCAGTTTTTAATACTTTGGGGCCTTTTGTCTGTGCGATCCAGTTTTCCACATCCGCCGCATTTTCGAGCAGTCTAGAGCCTGGTAATTTAGGCGATTCGAGATAGGAAAATACTTTGGAATTTATTTTGCGGACAATTTGCCAGTCGGGGATGGAATAGGGAATTTTTTTATTTTCAGCCCAAGTTTTGATCGCAAGAGAGGGCCCCCAGTGTGTAATTTCCTGGATGGAAACAGGAGTATCGAGGGTCTGAAGGCGAGGGTCGGGATGGGAGGGAAGGTCAGAGACGAAAATGAGATCGTCTGGATCTGCATACAAAATAGGCAGAAATTGGAGTTGGAGCACTGCTGGATGGGAGCGCATCCACTCGGCAAGCGGTTTTTTAAGAGATGTTTCCAGCTCTCTTTCAAAAAAGGTATTGCAAATGTGGAGCTGCGACATTTAACCTACTTTCTGACATAATACCTAAAGTTATGGAAAATCAACCTCCTATTTATCGATCTGGCATCGGCCAAGACAGCCACCGTTTTCTGCCGTCAGACTCCTCCAAGCCGTGTCTTGTCGGCGGAATCATTTTTGACGGCGTTCCAGGGCTCGACTCCGAGTCCGACGGCGATGTCGCCTACCACGCGATCTGCAATGCGATCACCTCTCTCACAGGCGTGCCTATCTTATGGGGAATTGCCCGGGATCTATGCCGCAAAGATGGAATTACAGATTCTCAAGTTTATGTGGAAAAAGCCATGGAGACTCTGGGAAAGCAAAAAATTTCCCATGTCGCGCTAACAATTGAGGGCAAACGGCCCCATTTCGAAGAAAAAATCGAAGCGATGCGGAAGAAAATCGCCTTAAGTTTACGCATTCGTCATACAGCTGTCGGAATCACAGTGACCTCTGGCGATGGCCTCACTGACTTTGGCTGCGGCGATGGGCTGCAGTGTTTCTGTGTGATAGCGACTGTGGAAGTTTGAGTTCAAACTGAATCCCAAAAAACTCAAACATACAAAATAGTTTCCATCTGTGAAACAGCGCTTTCCAATTGCACACAAAAAACGGGCAATTTATTTCTAGCTGTTGTCCAAATAATTTCATGATCCACGTCAAAATATGCGTGGATTAAGCGATTGCGCATGCCGATCAATTGTTTCCAGGGAAGATCCGGAAATAAATCTTTATCTTTCATAAATCATTTCGGCCTGAGCTAATACTTCATCTTTAAAATAACGACTGAGTTCATTTGGAGTTCTCAGATCAACTGGGCGGCCTACAATTGCACCCAGCTCTGATTCCATATCGACAAGATCAAAAAGGGAGGGGGTATGATTTTCCTCAAACTTAACTAAAAAATCGACATCACTGGAGTCTTTGAAATTAGAAGTTAAAATAGATCCAAATAAAGCCAAAAAGACAATGTGATGCTTTTTGCAAAACAAGCCGATCTTTTTTTTGTCTAAAGGAATTGGGAGATGTTTCATTGGAAAAAACCTTTAACTTAGAAGGTATCCGATTTTTTCTTTTCTCGATAGGGGGGATTGCTTGATTTAATTCGCAGTTAGATTTCTGTATTGTGAGATTTTATTATTTTGACGTCAATTAATCTTTTAAAATTGTATTTATAATTTCAGTTTATTTTAATTGTATTTGTTTGTTATTGTTCTGCTGATTATAAATACGGGAGTTTTATGACAACTATCACTAGTGATCGGATAAATTCTTTAATATCTTCCAATCTACCAGAACCTCAGCCTGGTATGGGAGAGATGAGAGTCCTCAATACAACGAAAAAAATTGAAGTTTTATGTGGCGAATGTCGTATGAAGCAAGGGGAGATGGATGCCGCGGGAAAAAGGCGAAATTGGATAGATGTTGCCGCTATGATTATTGGATTGGCGGTGTTTATCACAGCTCTGATATTGGGCCTTTCGGGAATTCTTTCCCCCCTAGCAGCTATTCCGATCGGATTCTTAGGGGCTTTTACTTATTCGGCTGGGGGTACAGATTTGCGTTCAAGAGCTTATGATGTAAAAAATCCTTATGAACGGGCGGCAATTGCGCTTGAGGTTCAAGGTGAAAATAAGTTCTTGCAATTTGCTGAAACGCAAAAAATCTCTCTTAATTTAGAAAATATTTTGGAAGCACGTAAATTACACGGCGAATATAGCTGGGATAAACAAGCGGCGGCTCAAAGACGGGAACAAGAAGACCGGAATCAGCAAGTTTTTCAATGCAGGATTGACAAATTGAGAAATGCTAGTTTGTGAGATAAAGATCCGAGTTATTTGGGACCATTTTGCCGGGGCCGGCAAAATGGGGAATTTAACACATGCCTCAACCGAGCTAAAATCTTCAGTCCTTTCCAAAAGAAGAATGATCATCCGGGATCAAACCAACGGCGTCCTTCTCTTCCAGCCTCAATACAGGCTTTGCTTTTTTTAGTCGTTTCTCCACATTTTTAATCGGCTCTGCCGGAGCGATATTTTCAGGGAATGTCCCGCCGATTTTAGCGATAGCTGCTCGAACCTCTTTCCCCACAGTTTCGTGAGTCTCGATCGCATCTCTTTGGTTTTTGATATTTTCCCGTTTCAGTTTGTCTCGGGTCTGCGTCATCCGAAATTGGTTTGCTGCGAGCTCAGTTGTATCCATCCGATCCATGAGCTGCTCTTTCGGATCAATCCCTTTTCGCGCTTTGATTGCATCAACTCCGAGACCGCCATAAAGGCCTTTGTAGCCCGCATCGTGGAAAATGCCGAACATTTTGTTTTGGACTCCAGCATCTCGCGCTGCGCCCGAAAGAGCCTTAAATTCGACAGATGCCTGTTTTCTTAATTCCAGGCGTTCAAGATCGGCAGCCATTTCGTCAGAAAGTTCTTGTCTGCGGGTTTGAATGGCAAAATACTTTTGCGCCTCGGCGATTTCTGGTTTTCTGGGATCGCCGTTTTGGGCAATGAGATAGCAAGCAAAACGAGAGAGATGCCAATCGACAACTTTTCTACCCGTTTGACTTCCGATTTGAACCTTTTTGTCGGCGCCGACAAAATGGTTTTCAGGATCGTTCCCCGACTGTTTACAAGATTGTGTGGCTTTTTTCAATATAAGTTCAAATTTTCTCCACTCTGAGTATCCAAGACAAGCTTGAAGGTCGCGCGCGCTCCAGTACTCAATCCCGTGCTGGTTAAATTTTTTCAGGGACTCGAAAGACAAATTCGTGGGTACAATCTGAGTATTGTCAGAATCGTTCATATGCTGTCTCCGTATAAGAAATTTTTGGAAGGACAAGAATAGACGGGTGAAAAATATTCAGCAACAGCGGGTTTTTTGAATTTTTTTGGACACCAAAAAATGGTTTCTTCTTCAAAACGGCGAGGTGAAAATTTGTGTACATAAAATATATGCCCTCCCATACTCCTCTGCCACTAAAGGTGAAAATATGAGTGTAAATTTAGAATGCGCAAATTGGAAGAATCTTCAGTTTTTGTTGCCAGATGGTTCCTATACATTTGATTATAAAAAATGGATGGCAGCAGTAAACCCTCCTCAGAAAAATACTCATTCAAAGAAAATTCTTCTCTTAAAGTATGACCCGCCTGCTGAATCTCATGGCAGCGCTCCCGATCAGCAGATAAGGCTTGTAAAAGTTGCGTCGGAAAATATTAGAAAGTATCCTCAAGCAGACGAGGAGAAAAAAATCAAATTTTCCCAGAGAAGATATGTGAAACTTCAAGATCTTTTCGATCGGTCGTCTTCGATGAGATTCGGGGGGCTTTCTTCAATGGCTGAGCGTCTTTTTCCAGGTGCCAAAGAGCGGGATGAAAGGCTTTTCTTAGCCATTGAAAAATTAGGAGAGTTTGCCAATGGGAATAGAGAAAGGCAGCGCGCCAGAAATTTTCACAGTCATCTTGCTGGAGGCTATTTGCCTAGCCGGTTCAGTGAATGGGATGATGCCTCGAATTCATCAGGGTATTCTAGGCGCTATGTGGACAAGCTTCTTGAAGCAAATGACTATGAGACAGATATTGAGAGCCTCATAAAATTCACCTATGATTACATGGAGAAATTTCCGGATCTTCATCAAGGAGTAATGTAGCTCTCAAAGAACAAACCGGGTGCCTGGCTGCGGATTTTTTAGAATCTCGATGTAGGCAACTGCTTGTTCTCTTTCATCCTTGTAGGCAGCGCTTAAATTACTAAAGAAACCATCCGAAAAGCAACAGCCCCCAAGGATTCCCGCTGCAATAAAACAGGTCCCGAGCAGATTGATCACCTTACATGCAACGCTCACTATGGGAAATATTAAATAGGCAAGTCCCTTGATCAGAGCGCCAAACGCAATGAGCACAATAGGCGCTGTAATGAACATCTTTACGCTGGAGGTCCATTTGATTTGTTTGAAAATCCGGAGAGCAACTTCATTTGTTAGTTCTTCTCCAGGTTTTAAGCGCTTTTTCACGGATGCATGAATATCTACTCTAACATTTGGGACGCAAGACCCGAAATCAAATACACGGTTTGGGATGTGTCGAATTATTACTGCCATAGCGCCCCCTGCTTTAAGTTTGAAAGGGCAATAGTGTAAACTTGGCTATGGATTCGGACAACTATTTTTTTGGAGATCTGCTGCAAAAAATCAGTAAACGTCGAGCAGGTAGCGCTTTTCAGTCCGAAGCGATCTAATATATTTCCGGGCATCTTCTTCATTCATACCGCCCACTTCGCGCGCAATCTGCTGGAGCGCTGCATCGACATCTTTAGCCATTTGTTCGGCATCGCCGCAAACATAGAGATAGCTTCCGTTTTGGAGCCAATCCCAGAGGCTTTTCTTGTTTTCGAGCATCTTGTGTTGGACGTAGACTTTTTGAGCGCTATCTCGCGAAAACGCAAGATCAAGTCGAAGGCGTCCCTGTTTTTCTAGTTCAGTCCAAAATTCTTGGTAGTAAAAATCAGAGGCGCGGTTTCTCTCGCCGAAGAAAAGCCAGTTTCTGCCAGGGGCAGCTGTTGCCAGTCTCTCTTGTAAAAAAGCGCGAAAAGGGGCAATTCCTGTGCCTGGTCCAATGAGAATCATAGAGGCTGCTGGATCTGAAGGGAGGGTGAAATTGTGAGAGGGCTGAATATAAATTGGGATTGGCGTTCCTTCTAAAACGGCCCGGTCACAGAGAAAATGGGTGCCTACCCCAAAACGGGTTTGGCCGTTGGACTCGTAGCTTACGTGAGCCACTGTGAGGTGGATTTCATTGGGATAAATTTTTGGCGAAGAGGCAATCGAATAAAATCTGGGCATCAGGGGCATGAGCGATTTTGCGAGCTCTGAGGGAGAAATGGGAACAGGGTAGAGTTTGAGAAGATCCAGCAAGGTGTGGGTATGGAGAAACTCTGTAAGCTCTGCTTTCTTTTCTGGCAAAAGGAGATCGGAGGGTGTTCCCTTTTCACAGAGAAGTTTAAAAAAAGAGGTGTTGACTTTGGCGATATTTGCCCGAGTGGTAAGAAACTCTCTGAGTGTGCATTTGCTATTTGTGCTGGCAATGAAAATTTCTTCCTCTTGGACACAACCTATGCACGCAATGATTTGTTCCACGTAGGCCGGATCGTTCGAAGGGAGAACTGCGATGCTGTCGCCCACTTTAAAGGAAATGCCAGAGCCTTCTATATTGAGGGCGATATGGTAGGTTTTTTTTGTGGAATGGGGAGCGGTGAGAAGAAATCGCTCTTTAATCCGAGAAAGGTAAGGATGCGTTCTTGAATACATGTAACTCAATCAATGTCCAAATTTCAGCATAGACAAATGGCAAAATAATAAGTAGAGTGAGCTAAAAATGGGAGATTGTTCATGAAGCTTTGGCTGTTGTTGAGCTTATGTCTATTTTTAAATAGCTGCGGATCAGGCGGCTCTTCCTACAACAATCGGGGCTATGTCATCTCACAAACTGAGCTTGAGAACGAGTCTGAACCGTTAGATGTCGATCCTTACTGAACTGCCGTTTGGGGAAATAAGTCTCCGCACTTCTTTTTCTCCCACCCTTTTTTAAGGGCGTCCATTTTTTTATTCGAGATTCCGCCGAGCGCCTCGATTGCTGTCATCAGGCGGACGCGCGTCCGGTCTTTGCCAAGCAAAGTGACCGAGTCAAAAAGAGGTGGCCCCTGCAATTTGCCCATAATGCAGGCAAAAAGAGCTGGGATCATCACCTTTTTATGGTTGATTCCAAAAGCCTCTGCTGCATCGTGAGAGGCTTTTTCTAATCCCCTTCCTGTCCAGTCTTCCTGTTCATCGAGGCTCCAGATAACCGCTTGGTAAAGAGAGGCGATAAGCTCCGGCGAGGTATTTTTGGGGCAGAGTAGATCGGGAGTGATTTTTAGGTCGTTGACGAAGAAAAAATCACACAGCTGCATGAAATCTCCAAATGTCTTGATGCGGGTATGGATGAGCGGCATCAACTTGCGCATAAAGGTCTCATTGAAATTCCACTGGGAGAGGCGATCCCAGAGCTTTTCTTCGGGGATCGATTCAATGATCATTTTTTGATTGAGCCAGTTGAGCTTTTGGACATCGAAAAAGGCGCCTGAAATTCCAATCCGTTTTGGATCGAAATCGCGGATGATTTCATCGAGGTTATAAATCTCTCGATCATTGGGCATGCTGTAGCCCATAAGAGTTAAAAAATTGACGAGAGCCTCAGGAAGATAGCCGCTATCTCTGAAATAAAAAATGGAGGTGGGGTTCTTTCTCTTGGAGAGTTTTTTGCCATCTTTTCCAAGCAAGAGCGGCATATGCATAAAAACAGGAGGTGTCCAGCCAAATGCCTCGTAGAGGAAAATATGCTTGGGAGTTGAGCTCATCCACTCATCGCCCCGGATGACATGGGTGATTTTCATCAGTCTGTCATCTACCACATTTGCGAGGTGATATGTTGGAAATCCATCGGACTTGAGAAGGACCTGATCGTCAATATCTGCCCAAGGAACTGTGATGCGTCCTTTGATTTGATCCTCGTAGACGCACTCGCCCGTAAGGGGAATTTTAAGGCGGATGACATAGGGCTGCCCCGCAGCCTCTCTTTGAAGGACCTCATCTGGCGTCAGGTTGCGGTATCTCCGATCATAGCCTGCCCGCTTTCCTTGGGCAGCTGCAACCTCGCGCATCTCAGTTAGCTCCTCTGCCGTGGCAAAGCATTTATAGGCATAGCCTCGCTCAATGAGCATATAGGCGTGTTTCCGATAGATCTCCGTTCGCTCCGATTGGCGATAAGGACTATGAGGACCTCCGACATCAGGGCCTTCATCCCACGTGATATTGCACCAGCGAAGCGCTTCCATGATGTTTTTTTCATATTCAGGGCGGCTCCGCGTCTGATCCGTATCCTCAATTCGCAAAATAAATTTTCCCTTGAAGTGCCGGGCAAAAATCAAGTTGAAGAGGGCGATGTAGGCAGTCCCGACATGAGGGTCGCCTGTGGGGGAAGGGGCTATGCGAACGCGGACGGTCATAAAAGAGGGTACTCCATGAAGTATGCCCTCCATTTTGACGATTTAAGGAGTTTATCTCAAAGGGAACTTATTCTCAGATTTTTCTGTATGCACCAAATTTACAGGATAACACCTGAGGCTAAGGATAGACAGGATACGAGGAAGCTCCGCAGGCCAAAGGACTGGCGTCCTCTGGACACCTATTCATTTTTAATGCGATATATAAGTTTTTGTTTGTAACAAGCCCATTTTCTTCCCTCTGCGCTGAAAAAAAATAGGCTTGTTATAAAAAACTCGCATTCCCCGTTTTTTAAGAAATATCAAGGTGTCCAGAGGACGTTAGTCCTTTGGCCTGCGGAGCTTTTTTAT
>JAZKAZ010000075.1:0-3075 GCA_040388845.1 Chlamydiota bacterium
GGTCCAAGCACTTTACCGAGCTTTCCGAGCTCGCGCATCATATCAGGAGTCGCGATCAGCGCAGAAAAATCAGTCCATCCTCCCTTGATTTTTTCAAGGAGTTCATCCGCTCCGGCAAAGTCAGCGCCTGCATCCAGTGCCTCTTTCGCCTTGTCGGCCTTCGCGATGACAACAACTGTGATCGACTGTCCCGTTCCGTGAGGAAGAGATACCGTTCCACGCACTTGCTGATCCGATTTTTTCGGATCAACGCCCACTTTGAGCGCTACATTGAAAGACTGATTGAACTTAACTGGAGGGCAGTTCTTCAGGAGATCTACCGCTTCTTCTAACTTGTATGTCTTTGTGCGATCGAATAACTGGTCGATCGCCTTCATTCTTTTAGATCTTTTACCCATTGCCTTATCCCTCCACAATGTCGACGCCCATAGAGCGCGCTGTGCCCATGACCATCTGTTCCGCAGCTTCTTCCGTACAAATGCGCATATCGATGATTTTCGATTTGGCAATCTTCTTCACCTGCGACTTCGTTAATTTACCGACTTTGTCGCGATTAGGCACTTTCGATCCGGATTCAAGCCCCAATTCCTTCAAAATCATACGGGAAACGGGAGGTTGGCGGGTTATGAATGTGAACGACTTATCCGCGTAAACACTGATCACAACAGGCAAAATATCACCCACTCTGTCTTGCGTTTTCGCGTTGAATTCCTTGCAGAAGGCCATGATATTAATCCCGGCCGATCCTAAGGCTGGACCTATAGGGGGGGCGGGGTTGGCTTTTCCTGCAGGAATTTGCAGTTTAATTGTTTTAAGTAGCTTTTTTGCCATTTATTTTCCTTTATTCATGAGTTTGCACCTCTCCAGGGATTTCTTTGAAAGGTGTTTTGCGAGAAGATCAAAGCCTTCTCTCCCCATTTTTTGGATTTTCTCATCGATTATAGAAGAGAAAATCTCTAATTGCCAGCCTTAAAGTAGGCTGACCCTAAGATTCAAAAATTCGATATTACTAGCCTGTATTTTCAGCTGTTGCCTGCTCAACTTGCCAGAACTCGAGATCGTCAACTCGCGTATCTCTTCCAAAAATTGAGACCATGACACTGAGTCTCCCTTTTTCATGATTTACTTCCGTGACAGTACCAACAAAATTGACAAACACGCCGTCTGTGATTTTCACCTTGTCGCCCACTTCGACCTTATGTTTCTGGACAATCCCCTTCTGTCTGTCTTCCAACTCTTTCATGATGTTGTCGACTTCTTTTTCAGTCAGAGGTGTTGGTTTTTCACCCCCTAGAAAATCGATGACTCCTGGAGTGTCTTTCACATAAGCCCACGACTCATCATGCAGGTTCATTTTGACAAGAAGATAACCGGGCCACATTCTCTTTTCACTGATCTTTTGCTGGCCTCGCTTGACTTCCGAGACATTTTCGGTCG
This sequence comes from Chlamydiota bacterium, assembly GCA_040388845.1. Taxonomy (GTDB): domain Bacteria; phylum Chlamydiota; class Chlamydiia; order Chlamydiales; family SM23-39; genus JAZKAZ01. The sequence goes on from JAZKAZ010000075.1 coordinate 1,438, forward strand.
GAATCAATATCTCAACGATATCCTCTGCCAAACCTCTTGCTTGCAGATATTCCTCGATCGCCTTCTTCACTTTTTTTTCGTGACTGGACATCACTTGGACGACATACCATTTATGCATATTCACTCAACCTTATCCAAAAATCATACGAACGAAGGCACCGGCCATTTCAAGGGAGCCGCGGATCCCCAGATCGACAACATAAATCGCCAATCCAAAAATAAAAGTAGCCATAATGACGGCTTTCGTACAGAGAATGAGTTCCTCTTTCGAGGTCCAAGTTACCTTTTTCAGCTCATTTTGCACTTCGCGAAAGTAGGATAGCTTTTTTTTCTCTGTGATCGCTGACATATTTTTTCCCTTTATTGAAGCTCTGCTTAAAATCTTCCACAGCACTTAAATCTAATCGAGTGCGGAGGGACTCGAACCCCCGACCAGCGACTTTGGAGATCGCTGCTCTACCAACTGAGCTACACACCCACTTGAGAGATTTTTGCGAGGGAGAAACTCCCCCTCGCAGGGCACTACTATTTCAGAATCTTAGAAACTGTACCAGCTCCGATCGTTCTGCCGCCTTCGCGAATTGCAAAACGAATTCCTTCTTCCATCGCAATCGGATGGATAAGCTCGGCTGTAAACTCAACGTTATCGCCAGGCATCACCATCTCAGTTCCTGCAGGAAGTTCAACAGTTCCTGTAACATCAGTTGTTCGGAAATAAAACTGAGGTCTATAGCCTGTGAAGAATGGCTTATGCCGTCCTCCCTCATCTTTCGTCAGAACGTATACAGTTCCTTTGAATTTTGTGTGAGGAGTGCAAGTGCCGGGAGCCGCAAGAACCATTCCACGCTCAACATCATTTTTCTCAATGCTGCGCAAGAGGACGCCAACGTTTTCTCCAGCCAATGCCTCGTCGAGAATTTTATTGAACATCTCAAGACCCGTCGCCACGGTATCGCGGGTGTCGCGAATTCCAACTAACTGGATCTTATCGTTCACTTTAATTTTACCGCGTTCAACTCGACCTGTCACCACTGTACCTCTACCTGAAATAGAAAATACATCTTCGATTGGCATCAGGAACGGCTTTTCAATTTCGCGAACTGGCGTCGGGATTTTTTCATCTACAGTGTCCATCAATTTTTCAATTGCTTTGACATACTCAGCATCGCCTTCAAGCGCTTTCAATGCAGAGCCGCGGATGATAGGAACATTCTTATAGCCTTTAGCCTCAAGAAGTTCAGTTAACTCCATTTCAACCAATTCGACGAGTTCCTCATCTCCTTTGCCGATCATATCCATTTTATTGAGGAAGACAACAATGGCAGGAACACCCACTTGTCTAGCAAGAAGGATATGCTCTTTCGTTTGAGGCATCGGACCGTCAGTCGCTGCAACCACCAAAATCGCTCCGTCCATCTGGGCAGCGCCTGTGATCATGTTCTTGACATAGTCAGCGTGACCTGGGCAGTCAACGTGGGCATAGTGGCGCTTATCGGTCTCATACTCAACGTGGGAGGCATTGATCGTAATCCCGCGTGCTTTTTCTTCAGGAGTATTGTCAATTGAGCTATAGTCGCGAAATTTCGCTTTGCCTTTACCTGCCAGCACTTTTGTAATTGCTGCAGTGAGCGTTGTTTT
>JAZKAZ010000076.1:0-1444 GCA_040388845.1 Chlamydiota bacterium
GACTCCTACATTATTTAAAAAAAGGAGTCGAGAGGACGCCAGTCCTTTCGTGGGGTATGGAGCGAAGCCCTGACTTCTCCCTCCCAGGGCGTTCAATAAAAATTTTTAACAACGAACCTCAAGATTTTCCGTTTTCCCACTTGTTCAAAAAATCGATCCTGCGCTACACTGTCTTCCTTTCAGTAGAACTAGTTTCGGAGAAACAATGGCTCGTTATAGAGGTCCTAAGAACCGCATCGCCCGTAAATATGCCGCCAATATTTTTGGAAAGGCGCGCAACCCGATGCTCCACAAGCAACACCCTCCGGGAATGCATGGCGCAAAGCGCAAGAAGAAATCAGATTACGGTCTTCAGCTCGATGAGCGTCAAAAACTCAAAGCTGTATATGGCATGATTAGCCAGAAACAGCTGGTCAATGCCTATCGAAAAGCGCTCGAGCGCAAAGGCAACACCGCTCACCTGTTTCTCGAGCAGCTCGAATGCAGACTCGACAATGTCGTTTTCCGCCTTCGGTTAGCTTCATCTATCTTTGGCGCTCAGCAGCTCGTGTCCCATGGACATGTGCAAGTCGACGGCAAAAAAGTGGACCGCAGATCTTTCTGCGTGAAACCAGGCATGACAGTTGGGATCAGACCCACTTCCAGACAGATGAAATCGATCCAACTCGCCCAAGAGAATATCAACCGCGAGATTCCAGAATACCTTTCTCTGGAAGGAGATAAATTCACAGGCAAGCTCCTCTCCAGCCCACAGCTGGACCAAGTGCCGCTTCCTCTCCCAATCAATATTCCTCTCGTCTGCGAATTCATCGCCCACACATCTTAAAGAATCAAACCCCGGTCTTCGGATCGGGGTTTATTTCTTCTCACTAGTTCAAGCAATATCTCTAAACGAAATGCCCAAGCCAAGATCCCAAGTCCGCTCACATAGATACTCGTTAAGACTCCTAGCTGCAGCACCTGCGTTTGGAAAGAGCGAGGAAACTCTCCTTTCATCCAAATGTGGCTGATAAAGATTGTGAGGGCAGCAGGGATGGCACAGCAAACAGTCATTTTCAGAAAAAAGACCCAAAACTGAGCTGTAAAAATTTCTCCCACCTTTTGCTTTAACCCAAATGTCAAATACCCCGCGTTAAAAAAAGCGCTAAGCGATGTGGCAATTGCAATGCTGACAGCCCCCCATCCCAGAACAAAAACAAAAAAAGCATTGAGGCAAATATTGATGGCCACCGAAATGAGAGACGCAGTCGTCGGAGTCCGATAGGATTTTTGCGCATAAAAGCCTGCCGCCAGCAAGAGAGTGAATACCGCAGGGAGGAGCCCAAGCCCATATCCCCAAAGACAGTAAACAGTCTCTTTAACGCTCTCCGCGTTAAAATCTCCATGGCCAAAAAGAAAATTGACCCCGACTCCTCCCAATGCAAAAATTCCAAAAGTGCAGATG
>JAZKAZ010000076.1:1454-3055 GCA_040388845.1 Chlamydiota bacterium
ACTGCAATAGCTCTCGATAAAGAGGAAAATCCCCTTTTTTGATGGCGCGAGACAAGGGAGGCAGCAAGGCTCCAGACAGTGCAATTCCAAAAAGAGCCAAAGGAAGCTGCTCGATCCGGATTGCAAACCAGAGGAATGCAGGGCCTTCTGCATCGGCAAGCCTTGCAAAAACCGCATCGAAGGCGCTATTGAACTGCACCGCTCCGATGCCGATAATTCCAAGCGATAGAGGCTTAATCAGCAGCTTCCATTCTTTCGAAAAAAGGTTGGGGCGCAGCCACTCCGACCCGCTCATCTGCGAAGAGAGGAGCTGCCTTTCCGAAAAAATAGTTACCAGCCACTGGCCGGCAAAGGCAAGAGTGATTGCAATCGAGAGCGCGCGAACAGCTGCATCTTTAGGCAGATGCCAGACAAAAAAGACTGCAATTATCCAAACAAAGTTAAAAATAACAGGAGCCGCAGCCGGCAGAAAATATTTTTTTTGACACTGTAAAAGGGCGCATTTGAGAGCGTAGAGACAAATGAAAAAAAGCCCCGGAGCCATCCACATAGCAAGCTCCGCAATCTCTCTCCACTCAGGCCCCGCCCAATACCAGAGCCCCCAAAGGGCAATTTCTAACATCCCAATTACACCCAAGAGAAGAAAGGCTAAAGAAAAACTCACATCGCGATAAAAAGAAGCTGCCTTTTCTGGGCTATCTGCCCTAAGCGTCTCAAAATGGGGTACAAATCCAGCCTGTAGATTTCCCTCGCCAAGAAGGCGGCGAAATAAATTGGCTAAACGATAAGAAACCATGAAAGCTGCGATTTCAGGCGCACTTCCGAAACAAAATGCCATTGCAATATCGCGAAGCATTCCACTGAGCCGGCTCAAGAGGGTTCCTGCAAAAAAGTGCCTCGCAGATCGAAGAATGGAATTGGATGTATCCAAGGGAAGCTCTCTTTTAGCAGCATTGTAGCGCCAATGAGCCTTATCCTTCAAAGGTGACAGTTTTCAAAGCAAAAATCGCACAACTGAAAACGGAATTGTCTGATGCTGACCGGCGATCCTATTGGGAACAGGTTCCCTTGAAAGTTTTTACCCTTGTCCCCCATGTTTTTAGTTCCGTTAAACCAGCTTCGTGATCGACCCATAACCCATAGAAGAGTTCCAAGCAACAAGATCAACGATGAAAATGATGTAACGATTTAACGATAAGAAAAAACATGATGCGGCTTCGCCGTATCGCCGCTTTGCGGCGAAGTAATATTTTTATCGTTAAATCGTTACATCGTTGATCTTGTTGCTCGGCAAAAATACTTTGGTGTGGTCGTGATTTTGGCCAACTTTTGAAGTTTCTTGGGGATATTTTCAGACGCTCTTCGGGGCGGGGTCATTTCTCAGGTAGAAAATATTTTTTAATGGCCAGAGCCCCATTCATCCACGTCACTTCTTGCCAGAATCCAGAAGATTGCTTTACAATTCAGGCTTAAATCTCTGGGGCCTATGTCTAAAGAAAAAATCTGGATCGGAGCGCATACTTCCGCAGCGGGCGGCTCCTTCAATGCCCTCTATCAGGGAAAAGAGATCGGCGCTACTACCATCCAGCTCTTCACCTCCA
>JAZKAZ010000076.1:3065-7621 GCA_040388845.1 Chlamydiota bacterium
AACCGCTCGCCAAGGCTTCGCTGGTACTGAATACGATTACTGAAGAGGAAGTGAAGCTTTGGGAAAAAGCGATCGATGAAACGGGAATTGGAGAGGTGATGAGCCACGACAGCTACCTCATCAATTTAGGCTCTCCCGACCCTGAAATGCTGCGCAAAAGCAGGGCGGCTTTTGAAGAAGAACTTCTCCGCTGCCACCTGCTGAAAATCCCCTATCTCAATTTTCATCCAGGCGCTGCTACAAAAGGGACCGAGGAAGAGTGCCTCCAAACCATTATCGAAAGTCTGCTCGGAATGGAAAAATTAGTCCACCAGGGAAAAACAAGGCTAATTTTAGAGGCAACTGCTGGCCAAGGGACGAGTGTTGGATACCGGTTTGAGCATCTCGGCGCAATTTTTTCTCAAGTGCACCAAAAAATTCCTGTAGGCATCTGCATCGATACATGCCATATTTTCGTCGCAGGCTACGATATCCGGACAGAGGCAGGATGGGAAAAAACATTGAAAGAATTCGATGAGAAAGTAGGCCTGAAACACCTCTATGCCTTTCACCTCAATGACTCGCAAAAAGAGCTCGGCTCCCGCGTCGACCGGCATGCAAATATCGGAGCGGGAAAGATTGGGCATGAGTGCTTCCAGTTTCTCATGACCTGTCCCCTCACACGCCGCCTGCCTAAATATTTAGAAACTCCAGATGGCCCTGCCTCTTGGAAAAAAGAAATCGAACTCCTTTGCAACTACGCGCGAGAAAAAATAAATTTATGAGAACTCGAATCAAAGAAATCCTCCGAGCCAAAGACCCCGCTCAACTCATCGGAAAGAAAGCAACCGTTTGCGGCTGGATCCGCACGGTGCGCGATCAGAAGTCATTTACCTTCATCGAAGTCAATGATGGCTCCTGCCTTGCAAACCTCCAAGTGATTGCCGATGCGACGATCCCCGGCTATGCAGAGCTTCTCCCAAATCTCTCAACAGGCGCCTCTGTCTCTATTTCAGGCCATCTCGTGGAAAGCCCTGGGAAAAATCAAGCGCTTGAACTCCATGCCTCTGAGCTCAAAGTTTTCGGCACCTGCGACCCCATCAAATACCCCCTGCAAAAAAAGAGACATTCCTTTGAATTTTTGCGAACCATTGCCCACCTCCGCCCCCGTACAAATACGCAAGGGGCCGTCATGCGCGTCCGCAATGCAATGTCTTTTGCCACTCATCTTTTCTTTCAGCAAAAAGGGTTTCTCTATATTCAAACTCCGATCATCACAGGCTCTGATTGCGAAGGCGGCGGCCAAATGTTCCGCGTCACAACGCTCGATGATCTCCGGGGCGATAAAGCCGATTTCACGAAAGATTTTTTCGGAAAGCCTGCCTACCTGACCGTCTCGGGCCAGCTCGAAGGAGAAATCATGGCCTCGGCCCTGTCTGATATCTACACCTTCGGGCCCACTTTCCGTGCGGAAAATTCCAATACATCCCGCCACCTTGCCGAATTTTGGATGATCGAGCCTGAAATGGCCTTTGCCGACCTAAAAGCAGATATGGAATGCGCCGAAAGCTACCTTAAATTTTGCATCCACTACGCTCTCGACAACTGCAAGGAAGATCTCGAATTTTTCGATAAACATATTGAAAATGGACTCCTCGCGCGGCTGCAGCATGTAGCCTCCTCCCCTTTTGCCCATATTCCCTACACAGAGGCCATTGAAATTCTCAAAAAAGCACCTAAAACCTTTGAGTTTCCGACAGATTGGGGAACCGATCTCCAGTCAGAACATGAGCGGTATCTTGCCGAGGAATATTGCAAAAAACCAGTGATCATCACAGACTATCCCGCCCAGATCAAGTCGTTCTACATGCGCGGAAATCCAGATGGAAAAACAGTTGCCGCCATGGACATCCTCGTCCCCAAAATCGGCGAAATCATCGGCGGCTCGCAACGCGAGGAGCGCCTCGATGTCCTCGAACAAAAAATTGCTGAATTTGGCTTAAAAAAAGAAGACTACTGGTGGTATCTTGAACTGCGCGAATACGGTTCAGTTCCCCACGCAGGTTTCGGCCTCGGATTCGAGAGACTCATCCTCTTCATGACCGGCATGGAAAACATTCGGGACGTAATTCCATTCCCCAGATTCCCTAAATCCGCCGAATTTTGATCCTGCAAAAATAACAGGACTATGAGGATTCCATAAGGACGTAAAGTCCTTTGGTGGGGTATGGGGCAAAGCCCCATCATTTAAATCAGTTCCGCAGTGTGAGCTGAGGAACGCTTGCCTCAATATCAGGGAAAAACAAATGGCTGTTTTTTTGCCGGTAGATGCTCGCCAGACGCACGACGTGCTCGCGGATTAAGCTCTCGCATTTTTTGAGACAATGGTTTTGCGCGCCCCTTTTTTGCACAATGATCTGATCGACCTGTTCAATATTATATAATAGGGTATTTGGCGCTTTGCCCACTTCGGGATTTACATTTCTGGGAACGCTTAGATCGAAGATCAAATGGCGCGCAGTCGAATGGCCTTCAATCAAATAATCTTCTGCATAGCTTGCAGAAACGATGAGATCGTACTCTTGCCAGCGCGCCAACACGTCCCTTCCCACGATCGATACCTGGCTCAAGCTGACCTGGGCTGGATTTTTTGTGCAGAGAGAAAACCCTTCGATTTTCTTATGCAGTAAAAAAGAGGCCAATCCTCGGTTGATTTCTGAATAGCCCACTAGGAGAATCCGGAGATTCTGAAAATTTCCTAAAACGTCCTGCCCGATTTGCCAAAGGGTCCCGTAGAGACTAGGCGCTCCCCGCTTCAATTCCAATTCGGAGCGAACTACTTTGCCAACCTTTAGGGCCTTTTGAAAAATATAATGAAGCGATCCAGGCAACCGAAAAAGCTCTTGGGATTTGGAATAGGCGACCTTGACTTGGCGCAAAATCTCAGTCTCTGCCAAAATAGCGCTATCAAGGCCAGCTGCGACCCGGCAGAGGTGCGCAAAGCACTCGATTCCAAAGTACGAATAAAGGCGGTGCTCGAAAGGGCAATCGATTTTAGCGCGCAAGAGAGCCAGCAAATCGCTGTGGGCGCCTCCGAGTTCGGCTGCGCTAAAATAAATTTCGGTTCGATTGCACGTAAAAAGAGGAACTACGGGATGACGAAAAAAAAGACCTCGTTCATCTGTCAAACTCTGCGCGCCCCTTGCAATTGCCTCGCGCAAACTCAAATCAGCTGTCTTAAAGTTAATTCCGATTACGCCCACATGCAAAATACAAGAACTTCGAGCGACGTATAACATTCCAATCCAGATTTTCAAGTAGTTTCGGTATATACCGGAGGTGGGGAAAATTTCAACTCTTTCAAAACAATCTCAGAATCAAAGCCCCTTCGGAGCAAAGTCCGGATCCCCTTTTGCAGAGAAGTAGCCGAGGATCCAAAAGAAAATTTGCGAATCAAGCGCCGGATCTGCTCTCGCTGCATGGACTCTGTGATCAATTTCCGAATGTTTAATCTGCCAAGTCCTGCTGAGCGGAGCTTCATTTCGATATATCTCGGGCCATATCCTTTTTGAAATTCTCTGAGAATTGCCCTCTCCTCAAATTCCTCATCTTGCAAATAGCCGCTATTTTGCAGCTCTTCGATGACTCCTTTACAAATCGTTTCAGAAAATCCTTTTTCTTTGATTTTTCGAAAGAGCTGAGGGCTGCAATAACTTCTCATGGCAATCAGACGATAGGCTGTCAATCGGGCCAGCTTCCATTCTGTTTCCTGCAGCCATCTACGCACCTCTTCGAGGGAGTCGAAAGAGGAGGGGATCTTTCGAATGGCAAACGGTGCAGAAATCTCTTCAATGACTTCGGCTCCCCTACAAACTTCGAAAAGATGGGACTCTATTGTGCTTCTTCGAATTGAGATGCTCATATTGGCACAGTTATAATTCTTTAAGATTTGATTGAAAAGGGAATCCCGTAAAGTTTATCATAGAGAAAAAGAGGTAAATCTAAATGGTTGATAAACCCCACATGGATCCCAAAACGAAGCCCCCTGTAGACGGCGGAGTAAAGAGTTCTGAAAGCACAACAGGGACCCCCCATTATAAGGGAGGGCAAATTGAAGCAAAACCGATGACCTTCCTCGGGATGCAATTTACTGGAGCAGAGGCGCAAAAGCTATGGAATGTCATTATTCAGACAGTCAATAGCCAGATCAGCAAGGATAAAGATCGAGCGATCAAAGCGATCCGAAAGCTCCGAAATGCTGAAACGGGCCAAGATGATGATTCCTGAACCTACTGATAACTAATGGTTTACGATTTAGTTAAGACTTGACATTTAATTAAATATTTGATAAACTAAAGGGGTACCAACAGAGGTTAATATGAATATATCATCTATTTCGCCAGAAATGAAATCAATAATTGCCACTTTTTCTCAACAAATGGCAGATATTGAACAAAAAGCCATTGAAGACCAGAAAAAAGCAGATGCCGCAGCCGAATCTCAAGGCAACTCTTGAGGCCAATCCCCTTTTAAGCTAAGATGAGGGCCGAATTTTTTCCTAGGATGCGATGGACCGG
>JAZKAZ010000077.1:0-15938 GCA_040388845.1 Chlamydiota bacterium
ATAGATGAAGTTGACGGACAGGGTGGAAGTGGGGGCTATTTTGGAGGCGGGGGTGGGGGTGCTGGCACCGGCGCTTATGATCTCGATTATACAGTACAAGGGGGATCGGGAGGAATTAGCGGTGGAGGTGGCGGCGGGGGTGTTAACCAATCGGGTATGACACCTGCAGAAGGTGGCAATTCTCTTGGAGGAGGCGGCGGCGGCGGTGGAGGTCCCTCTGAATTCCTCACAGCATCAGGTGGAATTGATATAGGAAATCTCGGCGGAGGATCTGGAGGCAGTGGCAATAATACTTACGGACCTAGCTCTGGAGGAGGAGGTGGTGGAGGCGGAAGTGGTCTCGGAGGCGCTATCTTCGTGGATAGTGGCCTGAATTTCACTATACACGCGCTCCCAGGCATTCCAACCACCTTCAATACATCAAATAACATAATACTAGCTGGAACTCATGGAACTGGTGGTAGTGGTGGAGGTTTAGATGGCACTGATGGATCTGCATTGGGAAATAGTATTTTTCTCCGCGCAGGTTCTTCTCTCACATTCTTGGCAATCGATGTAGCTGATCTTTTGATACTCGGCGATCAGGTCTCGTTTATTGATGATACCAGTTTCGGCGCCGGAGGAACAAATGTCAATGTCACTGGAAATGGAACCATAGTTTACAACGGAACTACCGATTATCAAGGGAGTATCGGAATCAATAATGCAAATTTTAAAGTGAATGGGCTGATCGATGAAGCATCTATTTTCGTCTGTAGAAACATTGGCTTGAGCTCGCAAAGAGGTACATTGAGTGGGATTGGGACTTTGACTGGAGATGTCTTTGTCAATTCTGGAACAATCTCTCCTGATAGCAGCGGAACACCACTCACTCTGGGCAGTTTGACCCTAAATTCAGCAGATCCGATGAGCAATACCCTCGGAAGCCTTGTCCATATCCAAATTGATTCCAGCGGCACTTCTTCAGTCTCCATTACTGGATCTGCGTCACTTGCAGGTATTTTAGAAATCGATCTAGATCCAAACGCTGCAACAGGAACCTACAACGTTCTCACTTCATCAGCCATTACAGGTACCTTTGATTCCATCGCATTTACGGGAACAACCCCAAGTTATTTGCTCTCCTATTTACCGATTGGAACTCCTACGTTTGTACAATTTGATTTTTTAGGCTTTTCTCCTTCTATTCCCACTCTTTCTACCCAAGGCCTCCGAGGGAACAACTTAAGAGTTGCAAATTACCTCAATATTCTAGCCCCAAATGCGGACTCATTGGGACTCTCAGATCAATTTGATCTTTTAAACAACCTCTCTTTTTCGCAATACCAAAACGCTCTGGAATCTATTAGTCCCTCAAGAAACTCAATTCCCACATTTGCTGCGCAAAACGTGATGTTCATGTTTTCTGAATCGCTTAAATCCCATTTTACCAAAAGGCGCCTCGCTTATAATCACAGGAAAAATCGGCAAACAGCGGAAACGGCTTTCTTAGCGGATAATGAACTTTTAACACGCAATCAATCCCCTCGCAATATGAAGTACGCTCCGCCAAAAAACACCGATTCGCAAATTTGGGCGATGGGTTTTGGCGGGTTTAGCCATCAAAATTCTCAGGATCAAACCCCCGCCTTTCATTTTAACAGCGGCGGCTTTTTTGTAGCTTATGATTACGGCAATACCGATCAGGGTTGCATCGGGACGCTTGCAGGATACGCTCATTCCTCGATAGAAGAGCAGCATCGATCGATGGGAAATAGCCATCTAAATGCCGGTTATCTCAGCGTCTACGGAACGAGATCTTTTTCCGATTTCTTCATCGATACGGCCATTTGGGGCCAATACATGGGCGTCGATCAAAAGCGGATCATTTCCTTTCCAGGATTTGACGAAACTGCAAAAAGCTCTTACCATGCAGAACAACTCGACCTCCATTTTGGCATGGGATATGATTTTAACATAAACACTGGAACCATCGAGCCCTTTGGGTTACTAGATTGGGTCTTTGAATGGGACCCGAGCTATTCAGAGAAGGGGGCAGATCCCTATAATATGAAGGTCGCTGCTAGAACTTCATGGATGCTCCGATTCGAAACAGGCCTCAATGGATACAAAACCACTACTTACCATTGGGGAATTTTTATCGCGCAAGCCAAACTAAGCTATGTCTTCAAAAAGCCTCATAACGTTGGACATCTCAATGCAACGATTCTAGGCGCTCCTGCATCCTTTGCCGTGGAGACCTTTACCACCGAACAAAGCCTCTTTTCTCCAGCAATAGAACTTTTTTGGCAAACAAATTGGAATGGGTACGGCTCCATTAGCTATGACGGAGAATTTGGAAGCGGCTACAATTCAAATCAATTCTACGGAAAAATTGGGTATTCTTTTTAAGAAAGAAAAAGTTCGTATCTCTTTACTTCCAAAAAACAAAAGGCCCGGAAATTCTTCCGGCCTTTTTATTTAGAAGGGAGTGGCATTAGGAAAAGAATTAATTTTTTCATCATCGAGCAAAGTAAGCGAGATTTTAATTTTTTTTCCATTCAAGAGTTCTGAAATGGAGGATAAGGCGAAGCCTTGCCGGAATATTTCACTTTTGCGAGTGAAGCTTTTTGTTTTCTGAATTCAAAGATGGCGAATAAATAAGAAAGGCTCCACTACCCAAAAAATTCAAGTTCTGATAAAATGAAGGGCCAAAACCATTTGGAGCTAGCTGCGGCTTAATCGCCTAAGTTAGTCGGTAGGCTGAGATTTCTACCGTCATACATCTTGGTATGAGCCCCGCCTTCTTGGACCGTCTGAGCGGGAGCTCGATTCTTTCCACTTCCAATCAAAAGACCCGGAAAAACCCGGACTTTTTTATAAACAAAACCAAACAAGAAAATTATTTAATAAATCTATGCACTTGATACTCTCCTTTTTATTGATCGCGACCTGTTCAGGATTTGGGCAAACGCCCTCAGAGGCTTTACAGCGTTTAGTCGATGGAAATCTGCGCTATGCGCAAGATAAGCCGCTTCAGGCCGATCACTCTGCGGATCGACGAAAAGCTCTTTTGCAAGGACAAGCGCCTTTTGCTATTATCGTGGGTTGCTCGGATTCTCGAGTCACACCTGAGATTATTTTCGATCAAGGAGTAGGGGATTTGTTTGTCGTCCGTATCGCAGGCAATGTTGTCGGGCCAATTGAGCTTGATAGTATCGGCTTTTCGGCTAAAGTATTGGGCTCTTCGGTCATCCTTATTTTAGGTCATGAGTCATGTGGAGCGGTTAAAGCTGTTTTAGAAAAAAATACTGCGGATATCGAGCAAGTCGCAGCCCTAATCCAATCGGCCATTCAGACAACAGATCTCGAAACGGCCGTCAAAGCCAACGTGCAATACGTCGTCGCGAATTTGAAAGAGAGCTCTCAGCTTAAGAGACTTATAGAAGAAGATAAGCTCAAATGCGTTGGGGCTTACTACAATATAAAGTCGGGACAAATCGAACTCTTAAAATAACGCCTAAGTGTCTGAAGCGTTCTTCAACTCGCGATCAAGTCTCTCCACCTCTAAAACACCAAAGGCCTGGAAAAATCCCCGGCCTTTTTTCTAAAATTTTAGTTCACTTATTTTAATCTATTTTTTAAAGATTGATTAACGTTGATTCTTCATCTAAAATTTCTAATTTCAAATGGAGTAACAATATGAAGAATTTTATTTTAGTTTTTCTCATTGGCACTTCTTCGCTGATAGGAGAAGAAACCTCTTTCTATCCACTTCCTCAATCTGCAGAGAAATTAACTTTCTTAGAAGAGCAACAATCCCAATTCTTTTATTTCTCAGGAGGCTTGACTATGCTTCCAACTGTTTCAGTTGGCTATCGCAAGATTTACGGTTCTTTCGGAAGCGATTTCTCGATCTCTGGATCTGTTTTACCAAGGATCGGTGGCTTCAGTGGCTTCGTGATGCCTGGAGCTCATTATAAGCAACTCTTTTTCCCAGGAAATGGTTTACAGACAAGAAAATCGGCATTCTATCTTGGGGCGAAAACAGGACTATATGCAGGTTTTTCCCGTTTCAACGATGCTGAGCTTTTTGCTGATTTAGGAGGACTTGGAGGAATCCAAATTAAGCGAAAGAAAGGATACGATTTTTTCGAAGCCGGACTCAGTCCTGTTATTTATTGCTTTGATAAGGGGCATCGGGGAGAGTTTTTTTTATTGGTCCCTCTTTTTTCGATTTCCTATGGAATTATGTTTTAAGAAAGAGATCAATGCAAAGCCAGATCGGAAAAGATGGAGCAATATCATTACTTTATCCCACTGAAAAGTTCTGAAATGGAGGACCTGCCGGAATGCGAGCTTCAGCTCGCCATGCGTCTCTCCGCTTCCAACCTCTATATTAAGCGCCCGTATACCAAAACTACTTGAAAAATTTGTTTCTTGGTCAACTGTGATATAAAAAATATATTCACCAATTTTGATGGAAATGATAGGCTGCTCCCCCTTTTGAAAGGAAAAAAATATGACTGCGACAACAATCCCAAAATCTTCTGCAACCCATGTAAGTATGTGGAGTTGGCAGAACACAAAAGAAAAATTCACAAACGCCTCAATTACCGCCGGTTTCCTTCACATCTCTGATGTTCTGAAATCAACGCAACAAAAACATCCCGAGCAAACGATCGGTCGAATTATCCGAACTACCTTATTCACACATCACCATAGTTTATTGACGGGTTTCCAGACAAACTACATAAGGCGAGCGAGTAAAGATATCGCCAAATGGACTGTGATCGATGCATTGCAGCGCTCCATCATTCACAGTCATCCCGACCTATTTAAAAAAAACAGCCTCTCCACCAATATTTTAACGGCCTGTATCGCAGCCTGTTTTGACACGGCTGTTCTTTTTCCTATAGACTTCCTCAATGCAAATCGGATCAAACATAGTACCAAAAAAATGAGCTATTCCCAATTTATACAACAATCTTATCGACAGTATGGAATTCGGGGATTTTATTGCGGAGCTGGAGCTGACTTAAGTCGCCAGATTCTTGGATGGAATTCATTTCTTCTCGTGGATCGATTTATCAAAAAACAATTCGACCTCATGTTTCCAGAAAACCCCTCTCCCCTGCTGAGACAATTCATTGCTGCCAATGGCATTGCAGGTGCTTATATCTCTTTGGCCCAACCTTTCGATGCTGCCAAATTTCACAAGCAAATCAACCCAGAATTAGAAAATCAAAGCACTTTAAAGACATTACAAGAGATCTTTAAATCCAAAGGTGGGAGAGGCCTTTATGGAGGTGCTGCTTTTATCTATGCTTCGATCGTCGGCCGATCATTAGTTTGGGGAGGTTATAAGGATAAGGTGATGAGCACGGAAAAAGAAACCCGAAAATCAATATAGCCATGATAGGTTTGGGGAAAAGTTCTCAATGCATTCCCTCATCTCCAAAACGCACAGGGCCGGGTCCAAATAACCGGCCTCTTTTTTTTCACTTAAAAATCACACTTTGCCTTAATATCCTCTGATGTATTTCCTGCAATGCCTGTTATTATTTGCATTTTTAAAAGCCCCTCTTTTTACGGAGCCACTCACCATGGCTTGTGAGAGAATGCCTACAATAGGAGCAGCAGAGGCCATCTTACCCGGTCCGAAGAGGAGCAGCCCATTCCCTCTAGGGACGCTTGACCCGCAAATTCTAGATGAGTTTATGCCACTCATTATGGCAGAAATAGCTAAGGAATTTTCCCATCAAAGCGATCCCCGTACTCGTCGCAATACCCGTCAATATGGTCTTAATTTTTTCAAAATGCTAAACGGTGACTTTAGTTACACCCCTCCCCCGGAGTTTTATCAGCAACTTGGCGCTCATATTTGCAAAGCATTTGGACATGCGCCTATAAAATTTACTAACATCATACTTTCTGTCTATGAAAAGGACTTTTATTTAGAGCCTCATGTTGACGTTAACGCTAAAGACCTCTACGGCAACGCTCCATTTTACTTTAGTGAACGCGTTTATGGCATTGTGATAGAACCCGACCCAACGGGACACCTCTATTTTGCCAAATGGGAAGGAAAAGGTTTGGTGCCTCCGCTTGATGTTGAGCCAGTCTATTCATTAAAAGAAAGGGCGGGTACGATTTTTTGTCTTGAGGGGGAGCTTCGGCAAACTCCCTATTTTCATGCAGTGTCTCCTGTCTCCAACCATCGCATATCCATCACATTCCGCACTGTTGAGAAAATACTCTATTGACATCCTCCCCTCCCTAAAGGTTTGAAGAACTCCTTCCTGCAAGGAAGGAGATTCTCCGCTCCGGTAAGGGGCAGCAAGTTCCTTGCCGCGAATGAACAGATAGCTCGCTTGACCCGGTCCTAAAGGACGGGGATTGCGCTGAGCTACCCGTTCAAAACATTTTCTTTTTCTTATTTTTCAGCCGTTCTATGTATTTTTTCCGAAGCTCTTTAAATTCTTCCTTGAGAAGATCGAGTTCCTCATCGCTCTCTTCCTCGATTTCCAAGAAAAAGTCGCGGGTATTTTCCGTGCCGTACAAGATCTCATTGAGTTTCAGTTGAGTTGAGCGGGCTTCGCGATACTGGGTATTTTGAATTAAGATCACCATGAGGAAGGTTGCTATCGTCGTTCCGGTATTGATGATGAGCTGCCATCTCTCATCGAATCCCAGAAAGAATCCAGATGCTGCCCATAGAATGATTAAACACAAAGCTGAAAGAAAGGCTAAAGGAGATCCCATTCGGCGAGAGGTTATTTCTGCTATATAGCGAAAAACGGATTGAAGTCTAGACTTCAAAAGTGATGATTTTCTGGAAACTGAATCTTTTTTCATGCAGACCTTCTTTTTGGTCTTAGCAATAGAACCTCTTTTGGTTATTTGCAAGCTTTAAATGAACAGATAGCTCGCTTGACCCGGTCCTAAAGGACGGGGATTGCGCTGAGCTGCCCGTTCAAAATGACTTACTTATAGTGACTGTGAACGATTGCGCGGTGACTCGTTGATTAGCTTTCACAAACGCTATCCCCTCTTCAGTGTAGACAGTTCCTGTGATCAATGAATTGGAAAAAAGAACAGAATCTTGCAGAGTGGCATTTGCTGTCACAGCATAGCTATAAGTGAGATCCAAAAACCAGCTGGAAGTGAAAGGATAGATCCAGCCAAGTTGAGCAACCCCGCCCCACATCCATTGCGAGAAAGAAAGATTTGCAGGGGCTCCAGCAATATCAGAAGTGACGCCATTGATGCGAGCAAAACCCCTTATGCCATACAGATTGTGTTGCGTCCTGAATACAACAGGTCCTGCACCGAGATAAGCTGAGCTGTCATTGAAGAAATAGCCGAAAATCGGAAGGAAAAACAGCTCATGATCAACGTGTGTTTGAGACGAGCCAATGAGAAAGTGTCCGATCCATGTATCACCACCCCCACTTACCGCCGTGTACATGCCTGCTTGAAAAGAATCGAGATTGTTTTCCGTGAACGTGACGCCGAGATACTGATAAACTGCCTTACAACCCAAGAGCCAGGAACTGTTAGAAAATCGATGGAGATAACCTAATTGCACTTGAGGCGCCAAGGTAGAATGGGTGGTGTGATAGGAATTTGCTAATCCTCCACTCTCTCCCAACGCAACGAGGGAAGAGCCAGAAAAAACACTAGAAAACTCAGTTCCGCTTAACTGCTGATCTATTTTCACTGAGTTATAATTGCCGCCCAGTCCAGCAAATATGCCGTTTTGTAGTTTTGTAATCGGTGGATGTTCTTCTGCAAAAAGAGCCAGTGTAAAAAGGCAGGAGAGAATTTGTATTTTCATTTCAATCCCCGGAGCAATGAGTCCAGGTTCCCCAAAAGAGATTTTTTGCTGCGTGGCCGTTAAAAAACCCTTTATTTGTGAAAAAAACACCCAATCGGTTGAGTCGTTCTCGATAAGTTTTGTCTAGGGTATATTTTTTTAAGATTGTAGAGGCTCCTGTATCCAGGGACTCTCCAATATAACTTTTAATTGCCTCAGAGAAAATAACGGGACCTGTTGTGGCCAGCACATTGATTTTGCCATCTAGACCGAAGACAATCCCTTTTTGCTTCCATTGGTTCAGTACATAATAACATATATAGTGCATTGCAGGATGTCGTGGTGTTGCTGCAAAAGTCCATTGGCAAAATTGGCTCTGGTTACAGTCTAAATCGACCAATAAAATATGAGAACTCGGTATAGATTCTTTTAAAAGCCATTCTCGAATAGGCAATATGCAGAGAGAATCAATATCCGAATAGACCCCTCCTTCAGAAGCTAAAATGAGATAACGCCATAAATCGGCTTTCATAGCCCCAATGGGAAGAGCATGAAAAAAATCGAGAAAGTCAGATGGCCAATTCTGTTGGATGTAGCTCTCAATGTCTATATCATCATATAAAAAACAGGAAAACTCAGGATTGAGATGAATCCAAGTATGCCGCGCCTCCAGCGCTGACGTAGGCAATGCCGTCGTTTTATACGTTTGCCAAATAGAGGGAGGAATTTTAGAAGAAAGCGATATATCTGCTGACAAACAAAAAACAGAACATATGACAAGTAGTAGAATCCTTGGGAACATTGATTGCTTTTTTGAAGACTGCATTCGTCTCTAACGCCTTTCCAAATAGACAGACTCTAAGATAAAATAGGAGAAGATCCCAGTTCATCTAAAGAAAAAACACTATTAGGAAAGGTGGCTAGCCCCTCTACAGGAATAAACCGAGCTTCAGTGTCAAATAAATAGGTTTTTGTGTCCATATTAAATTCCGTTGTTTAATTCATGAGGCAAAGAAAAATCGGCGATAAAAACTTGACTCGTATTGTCCCCGCGCTTAGAGGTCCATAGAATTTGGTTCCCATCGGGACTAAAAACAGGCAATCCATCAAATGTTGGATTGTGAGTGAGTCGGTATTCCGCTCCGCTCTTCACATTGAGCAAATAGATCTCGTAGTGCCTGTGCCCATGAATTGATGTTGTATAGGCAATGACTTGTCCATTCGGATGCCAATAAGGGGCCCAATTCACAGCTTCGTTAAAGGTCAACTGTCGCTCCTCTGTCCCATCGCTATTGATGAGGAATAATTGCAAATAATCGGGAAGATCGCGATCTGCTCGAAAGAGAATCTGTCGGTTGTCCGGAGAAAAAAAGGGCCCTCCATTGTAGCAAGATCGGGTGTGAGTCATTTGCCGCACATCAGATCCATCAGCTTTCATGACATACAGATTCATGCTGCCATCTTGGTTGCTCGCATAGACAATTTCCAATCCATCACTTGCATAGGCACATTCGGCATGATAAGCCGGCCCCGCTGTTAAAGCGACCAAGTCGCTCCCATCGGGGTTGGCTTCGTAGATATTCATATAAGGGGTTAAATCCCAAGTGTACTTACCGCTATCTAAAGATTGCGGGTCTTTTCCAGAGATCATTCTAGGCGCGCTGTGACTGGAAGCAAAAATGATTTTTCGACCATCAGGCCTAAAATTTGCACAGGTACAGGCTCCTCTTCCTGTGCTCACAAGGAGTGGGATTTTCTCCTGCAGATCCATTGTGAAAATCTGGAATTGCTTCTCCCCCTTCCGAACCGCTTGAAAGATGATTTTGCTGCAGTCCGGGGAAAAATAGGCCTCGCCAGCTCTTTCAAATCCCATGCTGGGAAAAGTTAACTGCTGAATATTCGATAAACATCTCTTCTCTAATTCTAAATCGAATATTTCATCGCAAAATCCAACTCTAGCACACAGAAAAGCGAATAAAAAAAACCTGCAAGATACGTATGAACCCACACAACCCTTCCTTAAAGAGAAATGGGTAAAACGGTGATCTAAAAAAATATATATGTCAAATTGTCTTTCTAAAATTCAGCTATTCAGATGTTTATAGTGAGAGCCTGTCTGCGAAATTTTTAGAGGAAATCCCGAGCGAGCTATTTTAAACTTAGCCTATGTGCTCTATCTCTTGTTCGGTGATGGCGGAAGATCCTGAAAACCTTAAAAAATAAAAAAATTTAAATTAAATCTCAATCTGTTTAGGCTACAACAAAAACCCTCCCAACTGGAGACTGAACATGAAAGCAAAATACCTTCTTACCTCTTCAATCGTTCTATTAGGGCTTGCAATGCCCGTTTTCGCAAATGATCCTTGCTGCCCAAAGCCGCAAAAACCGTGCCCACCTCCTTGTGTGCCTGTATGTTGTCCAGCCATTGTCGAAGATTGCTGCACATTCTCAAGATGCCCTCCCACAAATCAAGTGACGCCGAATGCCGGCCCACGAGTCAAAGGTGGATATGACTTCTTTATTGAGGGCGCCTTCACTTATTGGACCGCTCACGAAGATGGACTCGCCTATGCCTTCGTTCAAGACGGACCGCTAGGCACTACCTTTGTTGGAAGCCAAGTTCCATCTACTCAGGTGCAGCTCCCTTCTTTCGATTGGAGACCTGGATTTAAACTTGGCATCGGAATGAGTCCTTGCTATGACGGATGGGATGTATTTTTAGATTACACTTGGTTCCGCTCGAATAGTAACAGAAGCAGCGTCACTGTCGATCCTGCCTTGACAGCCGATGTCGAGGATGCCTATTGGCTCGTCAATGCTCCTTTGATCAGAGGAATACTCGATGAAGTCGATGTTGCGGCGCCCTTCGTAGATACAAATACCTTCAATTTTTATGAACAGGCCAATGCAAAATGGGGCGTTCAATTGAATGTTTTTGATCTTGAGCTTGGCCGCAATGCTTATGTCAGCAGACGAATCACTTTAAGACCTTATGTGGGTTTGAAAGGAATGTGGGGACATCAGCGATATACTGTGGCGTTCAGCGATCCTTTAAATCCTGATAGCGCTTTTTCAGGCTCTACGACAATGAATAATAAAATTAAGAACTGGGGAATTGGGATCCGCCCCGGAATCGATACAGCCTGGCATTTGGGAGAGTCATTTAGTTTACTCGGAGAGTTCGCTTTTACAGCTCTTTGGGAACAATTTAAAGTCACCCGAGTGGACCAAACCGTTATTGATGTCGCCATTGGGCCTCTTCCAGCCGGAACGGTTACCACTGGTGTCAATCATACAATGAGCTACTATAACTTAAAGCCTGTGGTTGAATTGTTCTTAGGATTTAGATGGGAAACTTGGACGTGCAAAGAATCGTTCCATTTTGCAATCGATGCTGGCTGGGAACAGCAAATTTGGTTCGGTCAAAACCAATTCTTGCGCATCGAAGCTTTGGATTCAGACCATGGAGACTTGGGGATTCAAGGAGTCACAGTCAGAGCCAGAATGGATTTCTAATTTTTTTTCCACGCCCCGTCCCAAAGACGGGGTTTAGTTCGATCGAAGACATTGCTCTAATTCCAAAGGAAATTCGTCGCCTTGCTTGGATAATATATTTTTCAAAGCCGGCAAAACCTTTAAAAGTTCTTGTTTTGTGAGATCTGATCGAAGACTTAATTGAGGGGCGTGTTTATTCCAAAATGTTTTTAATTGGGTTAAGAATTCTTGCCGAACCTCATGCACAAAAGATTGATCTTTAATCAATTGGAATTGATCATCCTTGTTATCAGTTGCATGCTTTCCAGCTACTGTATATAGGCCTATCAAAGGGACAAGAAAGGCCATATTTTTTGGCATTTGTTTGTAGCTTTGAAATTCTTTATCCAAGCAAAAATCAGCAAGGGAACGGAAAGCTTCTTTCATATTGGGATCTTTAACTTCCTTAAAATAAGCAAGGAGGTGTTTCCCAAAAGCATTCCAGAATACCCGGTCAGAACCTATTGCAGAGTCGATGTCCAAATGGTAGCAGTCGTGTAGATAGAACGGCAGACTTAACGCTTCATTTGCTTCGATATTTGGAGTGGGAACCATAGCGCCTCCTGTCATTGAAAGGATTCTTTGAGTATTATCCGAGAATGTTTCCACTCGTCTTGTTCCCAATGCAAAAATAGGTTTTTCATGGTTCGGATAGGTATGTGCTAATAATTTTTCATAAATATGAGGCGAGAATACATAGATCTTTTTTTGATCCGTTTCTTGGTTTCTCATCATAAAGGGATAAAGGGCTTGGCTGAGCATAGCCGTATAATGATAAGCTGTCTCAGCATTCAATGGTTTATTCATCTCAACAACCAAAAAGGCATCTTCTCTTAAAGAGGGATTTCCGAGTATTTCCGGGGGGATATTTGCAGCCCTGCAAAATGGACTGAGGATCTTAATTAACACGTCTTTCGGTTGACCATACGTTGATATGAACCTGACTCCAGGAATTTTGTCTTGCATCTCTTTTGCCATACTATAGAGCATAATATATCCGAGTTCTTTTTCACTGATTTTGCCTTCAAGGCAGGATCGGATTGCTATCTTGCGAATTATTTCTAAATCCTTCCACTTGGATGGACTTGTTTGCAATAGAGCGATCTGTTCGCTGGAAATCGCTCCTTTTGTACTCTCTTTCAAAATGTCTTGTTTTAGTGTCTGCGGCAGTCTTTTAAATATCTCTTTTTTTAACTTTTGCTGAACCATTTCTACTCGCAATTCATCTTGAGTTCTACAGCGTTGCGGCGCAGCTATGATTCGATTGCGCAGACGCACCAAGCGATTTACAAGCAAGCACGGAGAAGAATAGTGAGGATTTATGCCTACTTTTGTAAATGTGCATGAAGAATTTCTAACAGCATCTTGGCAAAGACGGCCAAGTTGGGCTGGATTGCTGATATTTATTCGACTCGTGCTTTTGAGAGGAACAACGCTAGAAGGCCCTAAGGCTGCCTCTTCTGAGGTCGGCAGATAAGACTTAACGTAATTCACGAGATTATTAGCGATATTAGTCATAATTAAACCATTTTTTGTTTTAAATAACATTATAAATGAAAAAATATTTTAAATAAACAACAAACTTACTAATTAGAAACACCCTATTTTTGATAATTACAAGTCATTGACAACCAATGAGATAAAAAGACGACTTAACTGAGAGGCGTATGTCAACGAGCTAGAACATGTTATGATTACATAATGTTTTGATTGTAAAAAAATTAATTAATTTTTAACTAAAACAATATATAATTAACATAAATGGGACACTGCGATCCAAAACTTAAAAACTGACGAAACTCAAAATCCTCAGGATGCTGCAACCAATGCGCAAAAAATCGCCAATACCCGGCAAGAGGAACAATGCATTCAGGAATTCTAGGCAGCCTGGGAGGCTTTTCAACACTCAGGAAATCCGGCTGATGGAGAAAAACTAAATTCCCTCATTCAGGAATTACAGGATTTAAGAAAGCAAAATCCTACTGGTCCTTAGATTAAGTATACCGTAGTCTAAATCATTCTGTGACAAAGGGACCGAGAAATTCTCTCGGCCTAAATATACCGCGTGCGAGTAGCTTTTCCTTGAGCAAAAACTAAAATTTATTGTACCGTTTTATACGTCTTCAAAGGAAAAACGACATGAAAAACCTATTTGCAATCGCTTGTTTTCTCACCTCCACACTTGCAGCTGACTCCGCTTCATCTTTTTCGCAGAATTGCCCAGTGACTCCGCAATGTTGTCCGGAATTTAAATCTTGTGGCGTTACCTATGGGCTCTACGGGGAATTTCTCTATCTTCAACCAAACTACACTGACCTATATTATGGGGCTTCAGCAGTCGGCCTCAATTCGAGCTTGCCCCTTCCAGCAGCTGCTGCGTCTCCTTATTGGACGATTTTAGAAATACAGCCTGATTATCACTGCGGCTTTGAAATCGGCGCAAGCCTTCTGCTCAATTGTCCCAATGTCCAAATCGAGGTGAGTTGGGAAAGATTGCATGGAAAAGATTCCAGCTCCTTTCAAACATCGGCAGCCGACGGCTACATGGTTGGCCCCTTCTTTGATATAGGACCTAACTCAGCTGCTTATAAAATTGCCGAAGGGAACGTTTTATCCCATTTTGATGAAGTAGATTTGAAAATCTGCAAAAAAATATGTTTTTTTAATAATTTCTACACACGGTTTTTTGGGGGAGCGAGTTTTATTCGCATTAAGCAGATCCTTGACTCTAATTATTCTAATTTCGCAAACACAGTTTCACGTAACATCAAAACTAATTCGACATTTACAGGCGCAGGTCCACAGATTGGTTTAGATTATAATTATCGAATATACAACACCTTCTTTTTTGCAGGCAGTTCTGCACTCTCTCTTTGCATGGGACAGATGAAAAATTCGACAACCTATCAATCATTTACACCTGAATTAGCAGCTATTGGCCTTTCGCAACCAAATAATCAAGCGGTAACAATCCCCAATCGAGTGCAATTGATTCCCGCTTTTGAACAAAAATTAGGGTTTTCTTATCTTGCCACATGGGATTGTTTTCGAGCCGCTTTCGAGATTGGCTACCAATGCCAAATCTATGTAGACGCTGTACAAACTATGAATATGGCATCGCAAGCGCTGCCTCCTGATGCAATTACAGATCCGGATGTAGGTGAGTTTGCAGTGGCTTTTGAACAATGTAACAGTAATTTCATTCTGACAGGTCCCTACGCATCTGTGAGTGTTGATTTTTAAAGTCTGTATTAGAAAACTTCCAAGGGGCTGACTTTGCAAACGATCCTCTTCTCAATAGCTCTGCTTTCGGGATTAGGAAGCCTGCATGCCATGCCCCAGGAATCGCTCTCTTATGACGCTCAAGCAATACGCGTGGCTCGGCACTGCCAGAATGAAGCAATGGCTACGGGTGATGCCGAGAGCGCGGCATTATTTTGGACCGAGGATATCACTCTGCGGCGTGGATTCGGAGCTTCGATCATCGGAAAAGACGCCTATCGCGCATTGCTTTTAGAAAAAAGTTTAATCTATATACGTGAACCCGAGTTCATTGAGGTCAGCCCTCATTGGCCGCTTGCATACGAATCTGGCACATGGACAGCGCATCTCGGCAGCGGAGAGGGACCAGCAGTCATCACCGGCAGATATTCAGCCCAATGGGTGAAGCGCGAAGATCGTTGGTTCATTCGATCTGAAATATTTGTAGCACTTGGCTCCAATGGGGATAGCAGTTCCTGGTCCGCATTGCCATGACGTCCTAATTTTACCAGTTGAAGTTAAGTTTTTTTTTCAGCAAACTCATCCGATCATTTTTCAAGAGAACAAATATGAGCGGATCCGTCCAGCGATATTATGTGCAAGATCTAAACGCAATTCACAGAACGATGCTTCCAGTCTGGATGGATCAGGTTTCATTTGTAAAAGGATTGAACGTTCTCGTCGGAGAAAAGATGAAAAACTGCAAATTTTTCATCCCCTTGCATTGCCCGGTTGGACCTGACACACTAGAAACCTTAGGGAAAACAGAAAAACTTGCTCTGGAATATCTCTCAATTCCTTTAATTATTAAACGATCGAATTTTTTATTCACAACACAGCACATCGTTCATGTTCTTGTAAAAAAAGAAAAAAAATCCGAGACGATTGAATTTTTCGATTCCAAGGGATATCCGCTAACGGATTATCCAGAGGTCCAAAAAGTGATCGATATGTTCTCTAAAAAGGCCCTTTTTTTAGAACATAAGAAACCGACCCAAAGTCTTTTTGATCCAATTAATTGCGGCGCCTATCTTCTTTCTTATCTAGAGCAACGAATGGTCCAAGGACTCCCGTTTACTGAATCTGTTCAAAAGCCTCTGGGAGGAATCATGCGATTTCGGTTTAACTTAGCACAAAAATTAAGCCAAGTGCTTGCGATCCCGCCAGAAAATCCAGAAATTCTTGACGACTGGGAGATCCTGAAGAACGACGAAATTGAGCATAAAGACGCGCAACAAGGAAAATCTGGATAGTCACGTGGTGTGCGAGTTTTATTTGTAAGAGGCCCATTTTTTTTTCAGCGCAGAGGGAAGAACTGAGATAGCCGCTGAGAACGCTGAGGCAA
>JAZKAZ010000078.1:0-498 GCA_040388845.1 Chlamydiota bacterium
CCAAAACCCAGAGCCAGATCATATTGAATAGAATATGGAGCAGATCGCGGTGTAAAAAAGCAGGAGAGACAAGACGCCAGATTTCGCCTTCTCGAATCCGCGAGA
The DNA here is from genome assembly GCA_040388845.1 of Chlamydiota bacterium. GTDB lineage: Bacteria > Chlamydiota > Chlamydiia > Chlamydiales > SM23-39 > JAZKAZ01. The sequence continues at coordinate 106 of JAZKAZ010000078.1, forward strand.
AAAGAGGGCCTTCAGCAATGGATGTATCCTGATGCTTGATCTTCAAAAGAATCCAGTCGTAAATTCCTCTCCAATAGGGAGTTTTTGCAACCGCATCCAGTTCTGCTCTGATTTCAGGAGGCATCTCTTGGAGTTTTTGATCGGGCGCGATTTTGTGTGTTTCGATCAGTTTTTCCAACTGTTCGATTGCAGGAGGGAGATCGTACAACAAAAGAGCTTGGATGGGCGTCATGAGAAAACTTGCCTCGCCGAGACCTTCTTTGCGCATTGGGATTTCTTCCATGGTATTTAGAAAAAAAACAAGAACGCAAAGAGAGAGGAGAAATGTGGTCAATCTCGCGGAAAATCTTTGCTGGGGAGGCTCTATCGGCGGTGGATTTTCAGCAGCGTCCC
>JAZKAZ010000078.1:508-3397 GCA_040388845.1 Chlamydiota bacterium
TTTTTACAAAACGATCAAACATATCTGCCGCCTCGGCGATCCGATCTTCATCGTGGACCCAAATCTGATAGGTCATATGACCCGTTTGGGCCTCAAAAGAAACCTCGCAGCTATTTGCAATCCCTTTTGATTTAAGGTAGGAGGCTAAACGATTCGCTAGGTTTTCGTTAGATAAAGCGCCGACAGATCTCATAAGTTCCTAATTTTTTCGATGATTGCAGAAGTTGCAAGCGTTGGGATCCGATCCACTAAATGAAGTCTGCCGCCATGTTCTTTGACCACTTCTGCCTCGATGCAGTTTTCTCCATATTCAGCGCCATTCACATGCACATCCGGTTTCACTTTCGATAAAAATTCTCTCGGATCTGTCTCATCAAACCAGGTGACAAAATCAACGAACTCGAGAGCTGCTATCATTTGGAGCCGGTAATCGAGGGCCACGATGGGGCGATCTTGGCTCTTGTACTGCTTGATTGAGGAATCTGAATTCAGAGCGACGATCAATCGGTCCGCCTGTTTCGAGGCTTCATAGATCATGTACAGATGTCCTGCATGCATCAAGTCAAAAGAGCCATTGAGCGTTGCAATCGTTAAATTTCGGCTGCGCAAAAGGGCTATTTTTTCTTCAAGACGCTCTGGCTCGACGAGTTTTTTTTCTAGCCACAAGGGGCTCGCCATGAGTTTTCTCAAGATGGGTCTTTTCTCCAGGAAATGCAATTTTAAACACTTCGTCGTAATATTCGACAAAATGAACTTCGAGCCCTTTTTTTAAATAATCAGGCAATTCATCGTAGTCGCGCAAGTTTTCTTTCGGGAAAATGAGCACATTCACTTTGGATCTGCGTGCAGCGATGAGTTTTTCTTTCAATCCTCCGATCGGCAGAATGCGCCCTGTCAAAGTCAATTCCCCTGTCATCCCCAAATTGTCTCGGACTGGCACGTTTAAAAGAAGAGAAAGGAGCGATGTCACCATCGTAATCCCAGCAGATGGCCCATCTTTTGGAGTGGCCCCTTCAGGGATATGGATATGGATCTGCGACTTTTCAAAAAATGGAATCTGAGAAGAGTAGCGGGAAAGATAGGTCTGCACATAGGTCCACGCGATCTGCGCAGACTCTTTCATCACATCGCCTGCTTGGCCTGTCAACTTCATGTCTGTTTTTTCAGCAGGATACTTGACCGCCTCGATATAGAGCGTAGCCCCGCCCATGGAAGTCCAAGCAAGCCCTGTGACAACTCCCACCGGATTGACTTTGTAAAAGCGATCGCTTGTGAAAATGGGTTTGCCCAAGTAAGAGACGAGTGTATTTTCTGTGATGAGCGCCAGCTGCGGTTTTTTCCCTTTTTCGGGAGCTCTGGCAATCTTGACAGCCACTTTGCGAAGGATTTTTTTGATGTTGTTTTCCAATGTTCTCACTCCAGCTTCCCTGGCGTATCCATTGATGATTTGCGCCAACGCCCCATTGGTAAAGGAAACATCTTTCGCAGTCAGCCCCATAAGTTTTCGGTTGCGCGGAACCAGATATTTACGGGCGATCTCAATTTTTTCAGCCTGAATGTATCCGGAAAGGCGCAGCATCTCCATCCGGTCTTTCAAGGGTTCAGGAATCGTATCGAGAACGTTTGCTGTCACAATAAAAAGGACATTGGACAAGTCGCAAGGGACATCGAGGTAGTGGTCTAGAAAATCTTTATTTTGCTCTGGATCGAGAACTTCCAGCAAAGCAGAGGCCGGATCTCCATGGTAGCTTGCCCCCATCTTATCGACTTCATCGAGCATGATGACGGGATTCATCGTTTGCGCATATTTAAGGGCCTGAACCATTTTACCAGGCATCGCTCCGATATAAGTTCGTCTGTGTCCCTTAATTTCTGCCTCATCGCGCATGCCGCCCACGGAAAATCGATAAAATTTTCGGTTCAGCGCGCGTGCAACGCTCTTGCCAATGCTCGTCTTGCCTACGCCTGGAGGGCCGACTAAGCAAATAATACTTCCCTTGACGCCGCCTGTGAGCTTCCCCACTCCGATGAATTCAAGGATCCGCTCTTTGATATCTTTGAGTCCGTAGTGATCGTGCTCCAGGATTTTTTCAGCTTTTTTGAGATCGTGCGTCTCTTTGCTATACATGCCCCACGGGACAATCGTCAGCCAGTCGAGATAATTGCGGCAGACGCCATATTCAGCAGATTGGATCTCAAGCGCGCTCAGTTTATCCATTTCGTCGCGGATGACTTTTAGTACTGGCTCCGGGATTGTCCGCTTTTTAATCCGCTCCTCGAACTTCTCGGCATCCAGAGTCTTATCGTCTTTTTCCATGCCGAGCTCTTTTTTAATCGCCTTGAGCTGCTCGCGCAGGAAAAATTCGCGCTGCGTTTTTGAAATCGTGGCCTCGATCCTTTGGTTGATCGTGCTTTGAAGCTTGCTGATATCGAGCTCTTTTTTCAAAAGCATCAGAGCTTTATCGATCCGCTTTTCAATTTCGAATGTCTCAAGAACTTCCTGAAGCTCCTCTCGAGTGGCCGTCGTCAAAGCGACTGCAAAATCGGCAAGTCTTCCAGGTTCAGTAAAGTCAGAGTGCCCCAGAAAAATTTGCAATTCTTCCTTGAAGAGAGGATTGAGTTTAAGCAGCTCTTTAATCGTCGTGATGATGCTGATTGAATAGGCTTTCAATTCCCTGGACAAATGCTCAAGAGGGGTATCGTCATGGTATTTCACTTTGGCAATCAAATGCTTATTTTTGACCGGCTTTTCAATCGAAACCCGCTTCTCCATATTGAGGACGACCTGCGCGCCTCCCTGCTCCATCGGAATAATCCGCAAGATACGAGCCAGCACCCCCACCTGATAAAGATCAGGGAAGCCAATCTTATAAATGTTGACGTCTTCCT
>JAZKAZ010000078.1:3407-3634 GCA_040388845.1 Chlamydiota bacterium
CCGGGAAAAAGGGACGTCTATTTAAGGGGAGAATGTAGAGTTGCTCCGGAAACGGAAGCGTTGGCATCGCAGCTCGTTCTCCTTTTTTGGGAAGCAGAAGAGTTTCATCAAGCACATCTTCTTCGGAGACAATTGGTTCATTTTGCGGTAAATCGTCGTTCAAGCGGACCTCTTTCAATTCCCTTATTAACTCGGCACTTAGCCAAAAAGCAAGTTACTTTATCACC
>JAZKAZ010000079.1:0-8898 GCA_040388845.1 Chlamydiota bacterium
GGGGCAAAGCCCCATTTTGAGTTAATTGCAGTGGGTCAAGCTGCAGGCGTCCATGGATTTACCGCGAGGTTTCTCTTTGTAGCAGTCGAATACAAGGCGGATGGCTGGATAGGCTTGCTGAATACGGCCGAGTCTGCGCTCTTGGGATTCTTTGCCAAAATCGCCTTGGATGATCAATTCTTGATAGATGTTCGTGGGAGATGCTTGGTTATCTGATTGATCTGATTTGATCACTTGGGTGGCTTCCTCAGATACAATCACAAAATAACGGTATCCGTTTTCAATCGTAAGCTCGGCCGCCTTGGTTTTTGCCATTTTTTTTGCGCGCGAAGCTGAGATCCCGTCATCTTGGACAACTACGACTGCGTACCGCTGATCTTCTAGTTGATATTCAAGCACCTGAGAAGAATCTGCGAGAAGTTTTACCTCGTTAAAATTCTGACAAGCACTCAGAAAAGCCGTTATAACCAGAAGACATATATGTAATTTCATACAATTAACCTCATATCACTATAAAAACATATTTATTATAATCTATCAATTTAATTTTCATTAATTGAAATAAACAATACAACATCCGTGTCTTGTAAATTTTTTAAGTATTGATAAATTTTTGTTTAAAAAAATATAGGCTTTTGTGGTAAACAAGACGACCAACAAAACAGCCACGTAGGCCTTAAACAATGAGGGATTTTATGTCAGTTACACCAAACAAATCTTTTTTCGCTCAGATGAAAAGCGCTTCAGATCCATATGATCAGCAATTTGGACTGCTCGACGGGCAGAGCAAATTAATTGCCACTAAGACAGGCGAATGGCAAAAACGCTATGTAGAGCTATCAAATCCGAAAAGAACAGAAAATAGTCAAAAACCAGATCTTAAAGCAGAGCTTGACGGTCATATTAAAGATTATCTGAATTTTAACGGGACCCAAAAGACAGCAAAAGAAATCCTGGATGGATTGACCACTACCATCAATTCGCTTTCCGTTATCCAACCGCTTACCGAGAGATCTCTGATGGTTCTCGAAGGGCTGGGGGGCGATGTATCTGGAGTATGTAGCAAGTACAAAGAGTTCACAGATGAGTTGACAAAACTTCACGATCAAAAAACCAAAATTGAAACCGTTTACAATCGAATAATCGTCGGTATACCCGAAGCTGCTCATGCATTGGAGCCCATTGCAAAGTATGTTGCAACAGGAGGAGCTATTGAATGGGGAATCACTGCATCGTTTAAATATCGAACGAACTCAACCTCGTATCTAAATTTAGCAATCGCCGATTATAAAGAGCGTCAGAAAATCGCTCCTCCAGCTGTTGACAAATCCGAAAAAACAACCCTCGCTGAAACAGACAACAAAGAATCAGTTTCTGATAAAAACGGAAACACGCCTAAAACAGAATTTAAACCCAAAGAAACCGCTCCTTTAGTTGGTGATAAACTTGAGAACAAAGAAGAAAAAAAAGTAATCGAAGAGGGCAAAAAAGACTCAATCTCTGTTTCTGATAAAAGCGCAAATACAGATACAACCCCTAAAAAAGCAGAACTTCCTCCTTTGAAAAGGTCACCTAATATAGATAATCTGAGAGCGCCACAAACAACACAAAAACAAAAGCCTCGGCAGCCTTCTTCTAAATCAAAAGTTACGTCGTCTTAAAATTTCTGTAGTTACACTCCCCCCTCAAAGCAAAAAGAGCTTTCAGGGGGGGGATCTTTTTTTATCTCAAATCATATGGAGTTTTTTCTATGTCTGCGATCAAGCTGCCGATCAGTGTGTACCCACTTTCCTCTGCTGACATGGCACACCTAGAGTGGATCTCTGATTTTACCGCGGCTAAAAAAATCGAGTGGAATAGATCCATTACCGATTTATCAACGATTAAGCTAGAATTTACTCAGAAAAGTTTGGAGCGTTTTCTAGATAAAGAAATTAATATTTACGATGTCCTCTTAAAAACTCAGAAAATCATTACCGAACTCTTCAAACACCCCGACTTTTCAAGTTCTGAAGATGCCAATGATTTTTTCAAGGACTTTAATCAAGTCCTGAGTCAAAACAGAATTTTTTTCAAAGAGCTTTCATTCAATATCCCTGCAAAGGAAACAATCCCCTCAAAAAATAGCGAAAACCAAAAACTCAAGATTTATGCAATCCATACCGCCATGGTAAAAACTCTGCCAAAAGCTGCCCAAAAATTAGACCATTTAGTCAATTACATAAAAAATGGAAAACGCGAAACGGGAGTTTACGGGTGGATCATGAATTTGGGCGGATCCACTCCTCATTTGACGGAGGAATTAGACCTTAGGAGGGAGAGAAAGGCTAAAAGCATCACAGATAAGTTCTTTAAACCAATTGAGGACGCCCTTCAAAAAGTTGCCGATGACTATGAGATAGAATTAAAGCCTGACCCAGAAGAATTCATTGTGCTCGAACATTCCGATCTTGCGATCGGGCCAGATTTCGATTCAGCTGAGGAAAAAGAAATGGAACAGATGATCGCATCTGGTGAACTTTCCGACTAATCACGGCGTCACAGGAAGATGCCCTCTTGCCTTCTCCTTCCCCTGCAACACATGTAAAACAGCCAACTGGGCATCCGGGTCGTTTTCGTAGCCCACGAGAATGGTCTTCTGTTCCTTAAATTCCTTCAAGGCGTAAGGAGTTGCGAAATGGCACAGAATCGATTTGGATGAAAGGCTGTGAATCAGCTCTCGCAAATCCTCTGATAGGCCAAAATGGGGCGCCTTAAAATCGACTTGATGCAGGGCGATGAGGATTTGATCAAATGGGGAAAATTTTTGCTCGAGGCTTTTTCTTATCTCGGAATTCATCGTCAAAGGTGCCTGGAAAACTGAGGAGAACTCTTTTCCGATTGCATCGCCCTCTCCAATGGAGAAATAGGCAACTTTTGTCATCAGAGGCAAAAGGGGGGCTCCTACAAGCGTAACCGCCTCGCGGTAGAGTGTTTTTTTCAAAGAAATAGCCTCTTTCGAGTGGAGCTCCTCTAATACATTTTCACTGGGCTCAAGAGATCGCTCATTGAGTTTTAATTTCTCTTTTGCTCTCAAAACACGCAAAACGCTTTGGTCTAAATCGGACATTTTTAAGGCGCCTGAAAGGTATGCTTCCCTCAACGCCTTGAAGGCTTTCGGAATTTGGATCTGGAGCAGTTCATCTACAACGGAGTCCAGATGGTCGCCGTATAGAAGAATATCGGAGCCTGCGCCTTTGGCCAAAACAGCGATTTCTTCATAGGAAAAATGGTCTGTAAGCGCTTTCATATTCAGTGCATCGGTCACAATCAGTCCCTCAAAATGCAATTCGTCCCGAAGGATTGCACGCAAACAGGCACTTGATAAAGAACTGGGATAAACGGGATCAACGACAGGGACGAGCAAATGAGCGCTCATGATCGCAGAAATCCCCTCTTGGATCACTTTCCGAAAAGGGACGAATTCAACCGCATCCAACCTCTCTTTAGAAAAGGGAATTGCGGGGAGATTTTTATGAGAATCCATCGAGGTATCGCCATGGCCCGGAAAATGCTTGGCACAGGCAAGAATGCCGGCAGATTCAAGCCCGCGGAAATAGGCTGAGGCCCGAGCTCCTACTTCCCTCGGATTTTCTCCAAAAGAACGGGTGTGGATGATCGGATTGAGCGGGTTATTATTCACATCGGCAACAGGAGCCAAACTCATATGAATGCCGACAAACTTAGCCTCGCGCCCGATCTCTTGGCCCATCTGTTCAATCAGAAAAATATCTGCAATTGCGCCCAGCGTCATGTTGCGGGGAAAGGCGATCGTATTGGACATTCTCATGGCAAGTCCCCATTCAGCATCTGCAGAGATCAAAAGGGGAATTTTAGATTCTTTTTGGAGCCGCTTTAGAAATTCGATTTGAGTGATGGGGTCCGAGTGCTTGAGGATCCCATTTCCGATATGGAATTCCTTCATCAGGACCATCCAATCTTCCCAATGATCCTTTTTACGAAGTGGACAAATCGGCGCCATAAAAAGCTGACCGATTTTCTCTTCTAAAGTCATCGAGGCAAGGGTACTTTCCGCCCAGCTTGCACTTAAAAGAATGCCAGGAAATAGCAGCAAAAATAAAAACCGCACATATTCTCCTAGAAAATGTTGGCAAAAAGCCTTGCAATATCTTGGTAGGTAACAAAGATGAAAAAGGCAATCAAAAGGACAATGAAAGGGACAATTACCCTTTCCATCGTCTTGGCTCGGATAGGCCTCCGCATCACCATTTCTACGAGGGAGAACATGATGTGTCCTCCATCTAAAACAGGGAGAGGCAAGAGATTGAGAATGCCGAGATTCAGGCTAATTGCCGCCATCCAAAAGAGAGCTTCCTTAATCCCGATCATCCAACTTTGCTGCACCACCTGGACAATCCCAACAGGGCCTGAAATGAATTTGGGATTCACATAGCCCGAAACTAGGCCATAAAGAGTGCGCCATATGTCTTGAAAAACATCTCCAAATTGCTGAATCGGCGTCGGATTGTAGCTTACTTCCCGATCTTTCAACGGAATGCCGAGAACAGCGAGGCGTTGGCTTTTTTCGAGTTGCTCCAATAGCTGATTTCTTTTTTGGGGATCCTGATGGGCCTCAATCTCTTTTCTCGCCTCGGCAATACCGTGCGCAAAAGCTGCCTTTTGTTCTGCACTGAAGGCCAATTCATTCAGAGGTTTCGGCGCCACGGGATTTAAAAGATGAAGGGCCTGTACAGACGAAATGGGATTCGAGGTTCCAATTGAGGAGATTAGAGTCTCTAAATCGGCGATATTGAATTGGTCAAATTGCTGATCTGCTCGGGTCCAAGCCACCTTTTCGATCGCCTCAAGATCTCTATCTACTACAATGAGGACTCTTCGACTCTGTAAATCCTGCAAAAGGCCATGGGAGCTATCGATGAGCTTTCCTCCAATTGCGAGGATCTGATCTCCTTCCTGGAGCGGATTGAAGTAGGCGCATCTCTGACAGCGCTGAAACGCTTTCACCTGGTCCTGATCGTCGATGAAGTCAATGCGGCTTTCCACGGAAGCAGTTGGCGATAAATTATACGGGATAAAATAGAGGTCTTGCAAGCGCCCCTTGAGTCCCACCTCATGCTGCCAGTCGTCGATTTCTCCTCGTTCAGAAGCAGTCATTTTTAAATCATCGATTTTGACGCGGGGCACTTTTGTCTGAAAAATTTCATTCCCTCTCTGAATAGTCAAAAATGCAGTCGATTCATTGATGAGAGAACTGAGCTGTTCCGCAGAAAAGAGCACTTCTCCATCTGCCCAAAGGATCCGGTCGTTGGGCTGGATCCCGCTCTGGATCATCGGAGATCCAGCAGGCAGCTGTGCGGTCTCTGTCGAATCGCCCTCAAAAATCAGATAGCGGGCAGGAGAAAGAACGCCGATTGTATTCAACTTCTGTTTTTGAAATTTGGGGTTTTCATAGGTGGGCAACGTATAATTAAAATCGCTTCGGTGCCCTGATGCATAATCCATTTTATAGCCCTGGATCTCTGTCGTCTTATCGCTGAGGATCGATGCGATCAGAAGGTCTTTAAATCCATGGAAGGGACGCCCATCATATTTTTGAATGACATCTCCGGGACGAACTCCATGTTCATAGAGGGGAGATTTGGGATCGACCCAGCCAATCCGGTGCGTGTACTCAGAAAATTGTTTGTCTCGTCCTCCAGAAAACCAAAGAATGACAAACACACAAAATGAGAAAAAAATATTGACTACAGGTCCTGCTAAAGCGACTTGGATGCGCTGCCAGGGACGCTTGCCATAAAAGCCATCTGCGATTTCCGAAGGCTCTTTATTCCCCTCTTTTTGCATTCCTGCGATTTTGACATACCCGCCGAAAGGGAGAATGCAAAGATGCCACTTTACCCCATTTCTCTCCCAGGTAAAGAGTGGTTTTCCAAAACCGATCGCAAAGGCTTCAACGCGCATTCCTTGTCTGCGGGCAACAAAGTAGTGGCCCAGCTCATGAATGAACACGATAAACCCAAGACCTAGGATGGCAAGAAAGATGTAAAAGAGACTGATGATCATAAAAAGCCTTGAAACCCGCTTGCATTGATTCGGACAAGGTCCAGCTCTACTGGAACCCAAGAATTGCGTCTAAGATTAGCAGATTGCCAAACTTGTGTGAAGAATTTAATTTTTCTCCGGCATAACGCACATCCTATGAGACTTTTCTGATCTATCATGCGGTGTGCGAGTTTTTACAGCGCAGAGGGAAGCCCTCACACTCCTCAAAATCTTGTCAAAATTTTTTACCACCCTCTTTTGGGAGCGCGAGGGCTTCCCTCGCCTCAGCGCCCTCTCAAGGAGATTTCAGTTCTTTCCTCTGCGCTGAAAAAAAATGAGTTCCTTACAAACAAAAACTCACATACCGCTCTACATGATAACGAGGGGCCAAGAATGTTATGCATGACTTTTAAAGGGCGATCGCTTGGCCGCAAAAAGCCATCTCGATACAACGACTGCCACCACGTAGAAAACTCCGATCAGAGTCACCACGATCCCGCCTGTCGATAGGGCCAAACTATGGGCGCTTAAAAGATGCCGCGACAGCGCTACGCCTACAAGCGCAGCAGCAGATCCAATGAGAGGACTCCAAAAAAGGAGCCAGGGAAGACGGTGGCAAAAAAGGCGGGCCGTCAGAAAAGGGCCAACCAAAAATGCCAATACCAATAAAACTCCGACCGAGCGAAACGCTGCGATACAGGTTGCGGCTGCCAAAAAGAGGAGGAAAAAGTGGAAAAAGCCGCAGGATAGCCCAAGCGTTTTTGCAAGACTCCGATCAAACGAGCTCAGCTGGAATTGCCTAAAAAAGAGCAAAACAGCAGCTAAATTTAAAATAACAAGGAGCGAGGGCAGCTTTAGATCGCTCAATTGGAGAAGGTCTACATTCCCCATAACTGCCTCGGTGCCCAGATGAATATCGCGGGTAAAAAGAGTCACAAGGGTGATTCCTAAAGCAAAAAGAGCTGTAAAGACAAGTCCGATGCTTGCGTCTTCTTGAAGGTGAAACACGCGGATGAGCCCTTCTGTAAAAAGAGCAGTGAGAATAGCCGCTATAAAAGCGCCAATCAGCAGCGTAGAGAGATCAAAAAGCCCGCCTCCCCAAAGGCTCGATGCGCAAAGATACGCAACCGTAATCCCTAAAAGAATCGTGTGCGAGAGCGAATTGGCAAACATCGTCATTTTCTTCAAAACGAGAAAGGGGCCGATTAACCCACATGAAATCGCAACAGTGGCCAGCACTGCGATCTGCACTTCGTCTGCGGCAAGGGGGAAGAGAGAACCGGAGGCAAAATGAAAAATACGGCTGAACAGTACGCCAAAAAACTGAAAAAAATCAACGCCCCAGTATGGATTCATAAGATCCGCGCGCTCCTTAAAACTCTCTCAGGGATAGGCTGGCTATGTGGATCGTGCTTTGGATTATCGAAGAGACGAGTGAGCCTCTCTTCAATTTCCGGGGTGAGAATGTGTTCCATTTCCTCTGCGGTACGATGCACTTTTTCCACATGCAGTCCAAGCGTTTCAGCAAGATAAAGCTCCCAAAGGCGGTGGAGGCGGACAATGGAGGCTGCCTTCTGCAATCCATCTCCGCTCAAGTGAAACCGCTGACCCATTTTGATCATCCACCCTCCCCTTGTCAGACGCCAGAGAACGACCCGGAGAAAAAAGGGAGAAATCTGATGCGCCTCTTTCAATTCTGCAAAGGAGAGCGATTCCTTCTTCCAAATCCCCTTGAGAATATTTTCCTCCAAACACCTGAGTCGAAAGGCGAAAATGCGGGCGATCCGAAAAACCAATCCCCTCTTAGGAGCAAACATTAAAGAAAGCAGGGCAAAAGCGGTTCCGACCAATACGATCATCGGGCCTGTTGGAAAGGTAAATCTCTCGTCTCCCTGAGAAAATGCGATTGATCCCAATACAGAAAAATAATTGCCCAAAAGACCGCTTAAGCTGCCAAAAAAAGCAGCTAAATAAAAGACAATTTGAAGCCGGTCGCTAAACTGACGCGCGGCAATGGCAGGCGCGATCACCATCCCCGACATCAAGATGATCCCCACGCTCCGAATGCCCACAATGAGAGAGAGGAGCAAAAGCCAAAAAAAGATCCGCTCTAAAAGAGGGACCCGGATTCCTGCACTAATCGAAAAATTGCGGTCAAAAAGGGAGGCCTGTAAGGGACGGAAGCTCAAAAAGAGGAAAAGAACCACAGTGAGAGCAAGGGCTCCATAGATGACGATATGAATATCGCTCATCGTGGCTGCTTGCCCGAACAAAAGCATCTGAATTTGTTTATACCAGCTAGGAATTTTGGCTTGCATGGCGCTTGCTGCCACGATCCCCACCCCAAAAAATATGGCAAGCACAAAACAAAGAGCCGCATCGGCGCGCACCTTTCCCTTTTGTTCCAGCCAGGTAATGGCCCGAAGACCTAGCCACGAAGAGAAAAAGGCTCCGGCTAGCACCGCGATAAATGTCCATTCTTCAAACTCAGGCAGCAGCCACGCGAAAAAAGACACTCCAAGAACTGCGCCTGGATAGGTTGCATGGGAAAGCGATTCACTCAAGAGGGTTTTTTTCTTAAGAAAGACGAGAACGCCCATTAGGGAAGACGCGATGCACATCAAGATGCAGCCCCATGTAGGCCCTCTTAAAACCGGATCGATAAAAAAATCAAAAAAAGAATAAGTCATAGAAGACCGCTTAAGCTTTTGGCCGAAAGAGATGCCGCTTCATTGAAAAGAAGCTGCCCCTTGCCAAAAGTACGCGTCAAGTGGTCTCGAGTAAATATCTCTTTCGTAGGCCCGCAGCCCAAAAGACGTGTATTGAGCAGGAGAG
>JAZKAZ010000079.1:8908-11782 GCA_040388845.1 Chlamydiota bacterium
TACCTTCAAAATATTCTTCAACAGTTGGTAAATCATGATGGACGACCAGGATCGTTTTTCCTTGGGCCTTCAATTGACGAAGGAGCTCCATAAGAGCTTTTTCAGTGGCTAAATCCACTCCGGCAAAGGGTTCGTCCAAGAGGAGAAGATCTGCATCTTGCATAATTGCACGCGCAATAAACAAGCGCTGCTGCTGCCCGCCGGATAATTGGCTGATTTGCCGATCCGCGTAAGCTGTCATGCCGACGAGCTCTAAGCAATGCCTAGCAGCTTCCCTATCTGCCAAGCGCAGTCTTCCGAAAAGGCCGAGTCTCCCGTATCTACCCATCAATACAACCTCAAGCGCCGTAATGGGGAAATCCCAATCGACCGATTCCCGTTGGGGAACATAGGCAACTCGGGTCCGGCAAACATCTGCCGTGTCCCCGAAAAGAAGAATTTTTCCGGAAAGAGGCTGAATCAACCCAAGCGCAGATTTTAAAAGAGTGCTTTTACCTGCTCCATTGGGCCCTATAACGCCCACAAGCAGCCCTTGAGGGATTTGAAAGGTCACATCCCAAAGAGTCGTCGTCTTCCCATAGTTGACATTCAGGGCATCTGCCTCTATTGCATAGTTCATTCATTTACCTTTTTTAGATGGCGGGCAATGACATCCCCATTTCTCTCCATCATTTCCAAATAATTCAGCCCGCTCATAGAATCTCCATACAAGGGCTCGGAGCAAATTTGGATTTCAAGACCTAACTCCTTGCCTGCCCTTGCAATTTTTTTAATGGAATCGTGACTTACATTGGATTCAGGGAAGAGGACTGTGATTTCATGAACGCGTAGAAAATCAATGATTTTTTGAATGTCCATAGGATTGAGCTGTCCATCTGGAGCCAACCCCTCGGGGGCTGCAAATCGATCTGTCCAATTCAGCTCTCCCGGATCTGACAAGTAGCTGCGGGTAAAATAATGGAATGCATCATGACTTGTTACAAGATACCGTTGCTTTGAAGGAATTTCTTGAAGAAGAGCATGCAACCGCCCATGAGCCTTCTCCATTCTTTGGAAGAGCGCCTCCCCTTGGCTCGCATAGAAAGAGGCTCCCTCAGGATCTAATCTGCTTAATTCACTCACAATCGGGTCGATTGCTTTTTGCCAAAGAGAAACATCCATCCAAATATGGGGATCTACTCGTTCTTTTTTCTTTAAAATTAGGCCTGGGTGGTCCTTATTGATTTTGTCTCCAATATTGACGGCCTTTGGAAGATTGTGCAGCCTATCTAAGAGACTTGCGCCATGTTCTAGCCCAAGACCATTATAAAAAATTAAATCCGCCCGGTCTAGCTTTTCCCCATCCCCCTTGACCAGTTCATAGCTATGAGGGTCAAGATCCCCCTGGATCAAGACCCAGCCATCTACCCGCTGCCCCCCAATTGTGGAAACAAGATCCCCAATTTGAGCCGTTGTCGAAAGAATCTTTAACTGAGGACCCTCATGCATCCATTTACTTAAGGGGGAATTGGAAGAACCGGAACATGCCAGTATTAAAAAGGGAAGAAGAAGAAATAAACAAACTTTTTTTAAACGAATCATATATGAACTCTCCCGAAGAAAGATAGATTAGAATGTTTCAAAAAAGAAAAAAAGAAAAATCGTAGTTTCTTGCAAGAAAACAAGCCAGGTTATATAATCCTGAATTAAATCAGAGAATACCTATGAAAACGAAAAAAGTAGATTGCAAATAAAACATCAAGTAGGATAAATCAAATGATCTGCTTTGTAGGAATATTTTTAGAAAAATCCGAAGGAAACCCTTCGACAGTCATAAATAAATATTGATCAGGACGGTAACATGAGCGTGGCACACAAAGAAGAGCTAACTGAAACAAAGTCAGCTAAAAATTTTAAAGAGATTGAAGAGACCATTGCTAGAGCCATTAAAAAAATTGGCGCTAGAAAAGAGAATGAGCTATGCAAATACCTCCCTATGAAATCCGGAGGCTATATGCACCACTTCACTCTCCGAAAAATGAAATATAAACAACCTCAAGAACTCGCTAGCATTATTGAGCGTTTTGTCACAAATTCCGACAAGCCGACCATCATCGCTCCAAAACAGCGCGCAGCTCGCGGTTCACGCAAACGCAGAGATCATATGAACTTTAGCCGCAACCAGTTAGAAAGAATGCTCAACATTGCGCGTCTTGCTGGCGACAAAGAAATCATTACAATCCTCAGCCCAAAAAAATCTCTTGCTACTTGCAAACGGGAACTGATTCAATCCATCAGACATAACAAAGTAGAACAAGAACTTTGGAACGGCTACGTAGAAGCAGCTCAAGCGCATCAACTCATTGGAGCCACCGACCCAACACTCCTAAACAGTTAATTTTTTATTTTTCCTCCTTTATATTGGCCCTCGAAGTCTCAATAATTTCGAGGGTTTTTTTTATTTGTCGGATTCAATAAAAAAATTTGAAATAGCCTCTCCCAGCAGAACTTACGCATTAAATCTTGGCAGAGCGACTAATTGCTCACTTCAACGCAAAGACGCCACGCCGCAAAGTCGCAAAGTAAAATTTTTGTTTTCCTTTTTTGCGTCTTTGCGGCGTGGCGTCTTTGCGTTGAATGAGGCATCCGAGCCGGTTTGATAAAATTTTTAATGACCCAAGTCTTGCTCTTCAGATTTTAGGGCTTGAATTTTATGCGAAAGAGTATATGATCTTAGGTTGGTAAAACAAACGTATTTTGTTTGAAACATTAGTAACTTTTCTTAAGGATTATTCGATGTCGCAGCCTGCAGTCAAAGAATTTGGGAAGTGGCGGTCGTTTTTTTGGCCCGTCCACAATTTTGAGCTCAAAAAGCTCCTTCCCATGTTCAGGTTA
>JAZKAZ010000079.1:11792-12931 GCA_040388845.1 Chlamydiota bacterium
TTCTTAGAGATACAAAGGATACTCTCATCGTAACCGCACCTGGTTCCGGCGCAGAGGCTATTCCGTTCCTCAAAGTATGGGGCGTCCTTCCGTTTGCTATTATCTTCATGCTGATCTACTCCAAGCTCAGCAACGTGTTGAGCAAGCAGAAGTTGTTTATGTACACAATCGCCTTTTTTGGCGCTTTTTTCGCCATTTTTGCTGCGGTTCTCTACCCACTCCACGATGTCATCCACCCAACTGACCTAGCTGATCGCCTACAAGCGGCTCTTCCTCAAGGCTTTGGTGGTTTAATCGCCATTTTCCGCAACTGGACCTATGCTCTTTTTTACATCATGTCTGAGCTTTGGGGCAGCGTTGCCATTTCCCTTCTTTTCTGGGGATTTGCAAACGACATCACTCGCGTCTCCGAGTCAAAGAGATTTTATGCTCTGTTCGGCTTGGGAGCCAACCTGGCGATGTATCCATCTGGGATGTTAATCCAGAAATTCGCCGGCCTCCGAGATCATCTCCCTGCGAACGTCGATGCATGGGGCGTAACACTTAACTATACCTTAGGCGCTGTTGTCATTGCCTGCCTATTCGTGATGGGAGTCTACTGGTGGATCAATAAAGAGGTCCTCTCAGACGCTCGATTCTTTGACGCGACAGAAGTGAAAAAAGCGAAGAAAGAAAAATTGAAAATGTCCATTAAGGAAAGCTTCCTCTTCTTGGCTAGATCTCCTTACATGGGTTACCTCGCTATCTTGGTGATCGGCTACGGCATTGCGATCAACCTCGTTGAAGTCACCTGGAAAGGGCAGCTAAAGCTTCAGTACCCAAGCCCAAATGAATATCAAAATTTCATGGGCGGTTTTTCTATGATGACGGCAACAGCCACGATCTTGATGATGCTCTTCGTCGGCGGTAACGTGATCCGGAAATTCGGCTGGGGAGTTGGAGCGCTCATTACTCCTGTAGTTCTTTTAATCACAGGGGTCGGTTTCTTCTCTTTCGTGATCTTCCGCGATTCGCTGGCAGGTTTTATCGCTATGTTCGGAACAACTCCGCTCATGCTCGCGGTCGCTTTCGGCACGGCGCAGAACTTCATTAGTAAGTCGGCTAAATATTCTCTCTTCGACCCAACAAAAGAGATGGCT
>JAZKAZ010000080.1:0-2763 GCA_040388845.1 Chlamydiota bacterium
TTAGCGGTTCACCATTTAAAAACGTTGCTTCCCCAGTGGATCATTTACATTTCCTGCAATCCGACGACTCAGGCGGAAAATGTGGAGGAACTGAGGAAGGCGGGCTACCAGATCCGCCGTTTACAGCCGATCGACCAATTCCCCCACACATATCATATAGAGAATATTTGCTTGCTGGAGCTTGCCAGATAACTCTATTTTCAGGCAAATTGGTCTGTAAACTCATCCTACAAGGAACCTATATGCTAAAAACTTTTTTATTTTTGATCCCGTCTGCGGCAGTATTTGCCCAAGAAAGCGCCCCGACGCCTGGCGGCGGAATGACGCAAACCTTCATCATGATTGGCATTGCACTCTTGTTTTTCTATTTTATCCTCTGGCGCCCTGAGCAAAAACGGCGCAAAGCTGCCGAACAAATGCGCTCTTCTCTGAAAAAAGGCGATCGAGTGACTGCAATGGGGATTATTGGCAAAGTAGAAAAAATCCAAGAGCAGACTGTGATCTTGAAAATGGTCGAAGGCAAGATTGAAGTATTGAAAGCTGCCATCACAGACATCCAGGCCTCAATGGAAGAAGAGCCTCGCAGCGAGTCTTAAAAGAGTTTGAGTATAAAACCCCGCCCTAAAAGGGTGGGGGTTTTAGAAAAAATAAGTCTAAGTATTTGAAGTAAGCTCAATCTGATACCGGTAGTCGGGTTTCTGAATTGCGTATTTTGTTAGCAATGTTTTGAAATCAGCGAACTCTTCCTCCGTCATACAGCCTCTTTTAACAATTCTGGGTGTGCCTCCAGATGTCCATTTTATAGTGTCATCATCTTTATCTTTAATCATGTGAATGGTTTCAACGCTCGGATCCCCAAGAACCCCGGCTGTTAGAAAATTTACTACCTGCGTATTCATTGCTATAAAAAGATTCGGAGGCTTTGAAGGGTCTATGTCGACGACTCCCCATGCCACAGGGGCTCGCATATTTCCTCGGATAGGCATATCTTCAGGCTGGATGTTGTCGATGTACTTTGAGGTGCGATATTTAGGATTCCATTCAAGCTTTGGGAGGATTCTAAATGTTTCGACTTTTCCAAAAACTTGAATGATCCGCGTGGTGAGAGAATCTTGCCCTTCTCTTTGAATAAAGCCATTCAAAAGATCCATCTGAGACGATTCGGGGGATTGAGATTGAGTGAAATCTTGTACTTTTCGCTTTCCTAAGGAGCCTTTATTACTTTTTTCCTCTCTGCATAGTGGGTGTGAAGATTTATTGGGTTGCAGTGAAACTGGAGCCGACATAAATAATTCCTTGGTAAGGGGTGGGGAAGGAATTTAAGGCAAAGGCGAATATTTGGCAAAAAATTTAGAGCGTCTCCAAAATGAGCTTTGAAGACGCAATCCCTTAAAGCAAAGCGATCAGCTTTTCCATCAATTCAGTCTGGCCCTGGACCACTTTTTCGAGATCTCCAGACTCAATTTCCCGCTGGGCAAGCAGGGACAAATCATAGAGCCCCTTGGCCATCGAGGCGGCAATTTCTGGCTGCTTCGGCTGGAGCCGGTGGATGGCTTGAATCAACTTGTTATTCGTGTTTACGACAAATGTTCTTTTGCCCACTAGGTCGGGGTTCGATTTTCCTTGCGTAAGGGAAATATAATCGCGGAGCCTTCGTTGATTTTCATCGAGGATGACGAGCGCTGGAATTTGATCTGAGGCAAGACTTTTGGCCTCGACTTCGATCTCTTTTTGGCCCAAAGCTGTGCGGATGAAGTCGGCAATCCGTGCCCCTTCGCTCTTTCCTTCCGGATCGAGGAGCGTCTTTTCGCGGGTGGGGTCGAGAAGAGCATGATCTAAGGAGCCATCGACTCGCTGAAAGGTAGTGGAGAGCTTGTCTTCGAGAAATTGGATGACCGCAGTATCGATGGGCGCCGGAGCGAATAGGATTTCGATCTTTTTCTGAGCGTAGAGATCGAGGATTTGAGAATTCTTATCGGACGAGGAGTAGAAGACTTTTTTCTCCTTGGACTTTTCGAGATATTCGGCAATCGTTGTCCAATTCCCTTCGTTGTTTTTCCAGATGAGGATCTCCTTGATCCGGTCATAGAATTTTTCATCTTGGAGCAGGCCTAGCTTCACGATCATCTCCACATCTGGCCAAAGTGAGATGAATTTTTCCCGATCTGTTTTATAAACTTGGGCCAAGCGATCGGACACTTTTTTCGAGATGTGGGAGCTCAGCTGCCGCACATTTTTATCGACTTGCAAATAGGAGCGGGACACATTGAGTGGGATATCGGGACTGTCGATTGCGCCGCGGAGAATCGTTAGGTGTTCCGGGAGGATCTCTTTGCAATTATTTGCCACAAAAACGCGGTTGCAAAAAAGTTTGATCGTGCTCTCATTTGCGTCAAATCTGCGGTGGATTTTGGGGAAATAGAGGATCCCTTTGAGATGGAAAGGGTAGTCGACGTTCAAGTGGATCCAGAAAATGGGCTCGGGATCTGAGGGGAAAAGATGTCTGTAGAAAGCGAGGTATTCTTTTTCCGTGCAATCAGCTGGGCTCTTGAGCCAGAGGGGCTCTTGATTGCCGATGGGTTTTTCATTCAATTCGATGGGGAAAGGCATAAAGCTGCAGTAGCGGAGCAATAGCTCGCGCAATTTGGCCTCTTCTAGGTATTCGAGGCTATCGTCGTTGATATGGAGGGTAATTTCGGTGCCGCGGGAGCCTCTTGTGCCGAGTCCAATAGCTTTCCATGAGCTTGTCGACCAGTCGGCTGG
>JAZKAZ010000081.1:0-6522 GCA_040388845.1 Chlamydiota bacterium
AACGCAGGAATTTTACCGCGTTCTCGATGAAAAGGGGTTGATTGAAGAGAAAACAGAAAATCACCTCTATTCACCCCAAGAAAACCGATTTTTAGCAGATCGCTACGTAGTGGGCACCTGTCCAAAATGCGGCTATGCAGAAGCCAGAGGGGACGAATGCCAAAAATGCGCCAGTTCCTATGAGGCAACTGACCTCAAAAATCCCAGATCCAAAATCACTGGCTCTCCGCTCATTTTAAAGCCAAGCACTCATCTTTACTTGCGGTTTGACAGGTTCAAAGACCAGCTCACCTCTTGGATCTCCGAGAAGCAGTGGAAAGAAAATGTCGTCAATTTTGCAATGCACTATATCAATGATTTAAAGCCGCGAGCCATCACCCGCGACTCAGATTGGGGAGTTCCGGTTCCCGGATACCCAGGCAAGGTATTCTATGTCTGGTTCGATGCTCCTATTGGCTACATCTCTGCCACCAAGGAATGGGCGCATAAAATCGGCAGGGAAGATGCTTGGAAAGACTATTGGCTGGATCCTCAAACGAAACTGGTCCAATTCATCGGCAAAGACAACATCCCTTTCCACGCTGTCTTTTTCCCCTCTATGCTGATGGGGCAGGATTTGCCCTACCAGCTCCCTTCTGACATCCCCGCAAATGAATTCTATCTTTTGGAGGGGCGTCAATTTTCCAAATCGGAAGGATGGACAATCGATCTAAAGAACTTTTTCACCCATTACACGCCGGATCAGGCGCGCTATGCGATTGCAGCCAACGCCCCGGAAAGCGCCGACTCAGAATTTAGCTGGAAAGACTTTCAGATGCGCTGCAACGCCGAGCTCTTGGGGAAATTTGGCAACTTCGTCAATCGTGTCCTCGTCTTTGCCAAGCAGCATTGTAAATCTGAAGTTCCTTCAAAAGGCGAACTCCATCCAGTAGATACGCAATTTTTAGAGCAGATCGATGTTTTAATGCAGGCAGCTGTCCTTAGCTTTGAAAGTTTCCATCTGCGCAAAGCTTCCCAAATTTTGATGGAACTTTCTCAATTGGGAAATGCCTATTTTGATTCTAAAAAACCGTGGCAGCTTGTCAAAGATCCTGCGAGCCTTGGCGCTCTTCACACAACCATTGCCTGCTCAATTGAGTGCATTAAAAACCTTGCGCTCCTCGCATCTCCCTTGATTCCCTCATCTGCCCAGAAAATCTGGCACATGTTAGGCTACTCCTCAACTCTCTCCAAAGAGAGCTGGAATGCCATTCGCTCCACACCCATCCCGGCTCACCAAAAACTGCCTCAGCCCGAAATCCTCTTTCGCAAAGTAGAAGATAGCGAAATCGAGCGGGAGATTGAAGAGCTTGGACGCGCCGTAAACAAGATTTCTAAAGAGAATCCCATGACCACACAAATTTCTTACGAGCCTTTGAAGGCGGCCATTGCATTTGACCAATTTGCACAGCTCGATCTACGAGTAGGTCAAGTCTTAGAGGCTGTCAAAGTGCCCAAATCAAAAAAACTGCTCCAACTCCTGGTCGACCTAGGATTCGAAAAGCGGACCATTGTCTCCGGCATCGCATTGAGCTTTGAGCCAGAGACGCTGATCGGCAAAAAACTCATCATTGTAGCCAATTTAGCGCCTGCCACGATCATGGGCGTAGAAAGCAGAGGTATGGTGTTAGCTGCTCATCAGGGAAGTCTGCTCGATCTGCCTCAGATCCAAAATCTGCCCCCAGGCAGCGTCATTTCTTAAAACGAGGGCGTTGCCCTCGTGCTCCCAGCAAAGGATTGCATCCTTTGCAAACCTTGAGGATCGAAGAACTCCTTCCTGCTAAGGAAGGAGATTCTCCGCTCCGGTAAGGGGGATGGCCAAGTTCCTTGCCGCAAATGGAGAGATAGCTCGCTTGACCCGGACCTGTTGGACCGGGATTGCGCTGAGCTGCTCGTTCAAAAGGACTACCGTCCTTTTGCTGCAGCTCGAGGCGGAGCCTCGATTTTAAGCGTTGTAGCTGCTCGAGCTGACGTCTCCGCCCTTCCCTGTCCAATTGGTGTGGAAAAACTGACCGCGCGGCTGATCTACCCGCTCGTATGTGTGTGCGCCGAAGAAGTCTCTTTGCGCTTGGAGTAGATTGGCGGGAAGTTTTGCGCTTCGGTAGCCGTCAAAAAAGGAGAGGGCCGTGCTAAAACACGGAAGAGGAACTCCCATGAGAGCGCCGTCCGAAACGACTTTTCTCCATGCGGGGAGAGAGCGGGTGATTTCATGGACAAAGAAAGGGTCTGTCAGAAGGGATTTTAATTTAGGATTATTATCGTAGGCCTCTTTGATTTTCCCTAAAAATTTACTTCGGATGATGCAACCGCCGCGCCACATGAGCGCGATGGATCCAAAATTGAGATCCCACTTATTTTCTTCCGAGGCGCTCCGCATCAGCATGAACCCTTGCGCATAGCTGATGATTTTCGAGGCATAGAGAGCCTCGGAGACTTGGGCTGAGAATTCTTCTTTATTTCCGGGAAGAGGGAATTTTGGCGATGCATAATGGCGGCTGGCCTCGACTCTTTCCTCTTTGAGAGAGGAAAGGCAGCGAGCAAATACGGCCTCGCCGATCAGAGTCAATGGCATTCCCCGATCGAGGGCATCTATCCCCGTCCATTTGCCTGTCCCTTTTTGGCCCGCTACATCTAGAATTTTTTCTAAGAGTGGTTTTCCGTCTGTATCCATTTTTTTGAAGATTTGAGCGGTGATCTCGATCAAATAGCTATTGAGGGGTCCCTCGTTCCAATGGGTGAATATTTTGGCTAAACTCGCGCAATCGAGATGCGCCCCCGTTTTGAGAAGATCGAAGGCCTCGCAAATCAGCTGCATGTCCCCGTACTCAATTCCATTGTGAACCATCTTCACATAGTGGCCGGCGCCTCCGATTCCTACCCAGTCGCAGCAGGGAACTCCATCGTCTGATTTAGCGGCAATCGCTTGAAAAATTGACTTCACATGGGGCCATGCCTCTGGGTTGCCCCCCGGCATGATCGAGGGGCCGTGTCTTGCCCCTTCCTCTCCCCCTGAGATGCCCGCCCCGACAAAGAGAATCCCCCGCGCTTTTAAAGATTCATAGCGCTTTTGACTGTCGGGGAAATGGCTATTTCCCCCGTCTATAATGATATCCCCTTTTTCAAGAAGCGGGAGCAATTGCTGGATGAATTCGTCAACCGGCGCCCCCGCCTTCACCATGAGCATGATGCGGCGAGGCCGCTTCAATTGAGCCACAAAGCTCTTTAAGTCATGCGCGCCAAGAATTTTTTTTCCTAAGGCGGGCCCCTGGAGAAATTCATCCACTTTTGATACAGTCCGGTTATAGACTGCCACGCAATAGCCGTGATCTGCCATATTCAAAACTAAATTTTGGCCCATCACCGCAAGTCCAATCAGCCCAATATCTGCCTGCATCTTAAATTTCTCCTTGAGACATTTAAGAGTTTAGCTCTGCGAGGGCCAAAAAATCAAGTGTCCATTGGAGAGATTTTTAGAGTCTATCCCTTCTTCTCTTCTTTTATTTCCCGGTTGAATATTATATTGTCGGGCAATGAATCATCAGGAATCTCCATAGCCTCAATAAATGATTTTTTATTTATATTTTTCGCGCCAGGTCTTTCACCTAATGCAACCGCGACCATCCCAAATACATCTGCAAATTCTGACTCCTTCAGGACTTCTTTATAAATGTTTGCAATGGTTCGCAATTCGCTGCGGTAAAATTCAGAACCATAGTCATTTAGAACAACGGCATCATTTCCATTGCTGAGCGCTGTTCGAAAGAATGTTCGGACTTTTTCCTTCATGCCAGGATAATATGTACTTACATCGAGCGGCTCTCTCAAATCATAAGGAGGCGATGCAAATATATCGACGATCGTAGGCGTTTTCAAATAAGTGTATTCATAGAGAGCATCTGTGCGGAAAAACTGCACTTTTTTGATCAAAATGCCCCCGTATTCTCGAATGGGATATCCATTTTCCATCTTTGCTTGTTGGAGTGCGGCAAATAGATTGGACTGTCTACAATGCATTGCTTCAGGGCTATAAGAGCCCCTTTCAACGCCGCCTCCGGGGCTCTTCGAGCCCACAGGAACCATCACGAGAGGATTACATTTATAGTCCATTAATATTTGAACCATCATTAAACTCGACATCTCTTCAATTAAAAAAATTGTTCCAAACTCAACTTTTCCATTTGCTTCTATTTTATTCATTCTTTCTATAATTTTGACTCGGCTCAGTGTGTCTTCATGAAGTTCTAGATTAAAAGACTTTTCAGCCTTCTCGAAGAGATAGTGCCCGTTTTGAATTACTGCCAACGTTTCCTCGAAAATTTTGATGTTTTCATCTTCGCTTAGAACTTTTTTAGTTTTTGGCATCTCCATTTTTTCATCTATTTTCATCCACATTTTACCGCTCTCTATGACCGGTGATTTGCTGCCCGGAGACAGTACTAGAGGAGAGGTAGAGTCACCCGCGCTCTGTACTCTGTGGAAAGGCGATATTGGAGAGGATCCGACATGCTCAAAGTCCTCAGAGCGCGCAGGCGAATGGGCACTCCCTATTGTTCCAGATGTTCGATCTTTTTCTTCATTTGGGGAGGAGGGATCGGGCTTATGTGTCCTCGGAATTAGAGGAGATCCGACATGCTCAAAATCCTCAGAGAGTGCAGGCGAATGGGCACTCCCTATCGTTCCAGATGTTTGATTTTTTTCTTCGTTTGGGGCGGAGGGATCGGGCTTACGTGTCCACGGAAATTGTATTTGTCCATTTCCATTTATTACTGGAAAATCCACAAATATCCGATCCTCGTCATTATCCGAAAATTCATCCTCATCCGCTTGCCGGATCTCTTCCTTTCGCTCCAAGGGACTTTCTGCGCGCGGTGGGACACGATTCCCAACGGCACCCACATGCAGTTCTGGAATAGCTGCTAAAAGAGGCTCTATAGCTGGAGGATGCTGAATTTGTTCCGGGACATTTTGCCTTACTAAGGCAGATACCAATGGCAAAGCCGGGACTTCAGGAGGAATCTCCTGCTGAGGAAGATCGATCACAGGCGCATCTCTTCGGTTTTCAACCACTGGGAGCGCTGCCTGCTGCACGCGAAGAGGAATCCCGTATTCTTTCGAATCCGCCCCGCTAATTGCATAGGAAATTAAGCTTCCAAAAAATTCGAAGCTGATCCCGCAGGGAATGCCAAAACAAGAGCCTACAAAAGCGCCGATCATTTGGAGAACTGCCCAGCGAGAGAGCACAAATGCGATGACTTTTGAGCATACGTTTTTTAAATAGGATATTTCTCTCCTGTCTACAGGAGATTGCGCAAGAGGCGTAAAAAGAGAGGCGCCTATCGTTCCTAAATGTGTCATTTTCTAAACCTCATTTTAATATAAATTTTTAGAAACTTTAACAAGCAAGTGATTTTTTGACTATTGCTACTTGAATGGCCTGGGAAAAATAGACGCCTGAGTGTAAACTAGACCGCCCTGTCCTCGTAGCTCAGTGGATAGAGCGGTCGCCTCCTAAGCGGCAGGTCGCGGGTTCGATTCCCGCCGAGGACGCATTTCCATAGATTCCATTTAGTTAGAGAATTTTGCCTATGGCCTCAAGCGTCTCATTTCCTCTTATGGAATTATTTCCGCAAAAAAATTACGGGAAGGACCTCCCTCTAGAGATCATTCCCCATTATCTCATTGCACTTGGCCAGCCTGTAGAGAGGATCATCAGATGGTTAGACAACCATCCGAAAATGATCGATCATGCAGATCCTACCTTCCGATTGACTCCCCTAGCTCTCTCCGTAATGACCCAACAACCCATCCTAACGGATGCCCTTTTGAAAAGAGGCGCAAGGCCATTTCCCTCCGATCGAATTTCCTGGACCCCTCTTCACTACGCAACCCTCACCGGAAATAAGGAGCTTCGCAAACTTCTCAAAAGGGCTGCAAAAATAAACAACTTGAGTTTGCCGAAAGTACAGAGACTGCGACAGATTTTGAACCCGGTGTTTCCGCAAAGAGAAGACGTGGTCTGTCACATGCAAAATTCTAAAAAAGAATGGATTCCAATCACTGCCGGTGAATTTCCAAAATATGCGAAGGGAGCGAGATCCTACAGCGACGTTTTTGGAAATCAAAGCTCTTTGATCGATTTTTGGAAGACATCCCCGGCCCCTCCCGAAAATACAATCCTCAATCAGTTATTGGAAAAATCCTATTCATTATTTAAGGAAAAGCCGCACAAATTTGCCCTTAGCTTCCCGTATCGCCATACAAATCAGATCGTCCTCATGGAAGATGCGAAAAACTATGATGTCCTCGGATTTCTCGGAGGGGAAATTAACTTGCTTGTCTTAGATCCGAAGGAACAATTTGCTGAAATCAACTCAACAAAAACGACCAATCTCGCTGCAATGATCCCCGATGGGCTGCCGAATTGTTTTCTTCAAACCCTATTTATTGAAAGTAAGCTCTTTTTTCTCCCATGGGTTCTCCATC